>NZ_JBFAOM010000002.1:0-488341 GCF_040675235.1 Nonomuraea sp. NPDC049637 | reverse complement strand
TGTGTGGGTCGGGGGCGGGGCCGCCCCCGCGCCGCGGGGCGGGCCGCCCCCCCCCCGGCCCCCCCCCCCCCGCCTCCGCCGTCTCAGGCCGACGCGGCGGGCGCGGTCCGGGCGCCGGCCGCCTTCAGCGCCCATCCCGCGAGGACGCCCGCCAGCAGGGCGAAGCCGTGCAGGTCCAGCAGCGCGCACAGGACGACGGCGGCCACCGCGGCGACCGCGGGGAACAGCGGGGCGGGGACCCGGTCGCGGTGCGCCACGAGCTGGAAGCCGGCTCCGGCCAGGACGACCATCAGCACGACGCCGGCCGTGCCGGACGCCGACAAGGCCCAGGCCCCTGAGAGGACCGCGTAGAACGCGCCCAGCGAGCGTTCCAGGGGGCCGGCGGCGGCCACGGCGAGGCCGCCGGCCAGGCCGCAGAGGGCGACCGAGTTGCCCGCGCCGGGGTCGTTCATGAGGTAGCCGGCGGCCTCGCCCGCGACCGCGCCCGAGACGTACAGCAGGAGCCAGCGCCCGGGGCCGAGCGCGCGCTCGGCGACGTAGCCGAGCACCGCGAGGAACGCCAGGTTGAACAGGGTGCCGAACACGCCGCCGTCCTGGACGACGAGCGCCGTCCCCAGCCGCCACCACTCGCCGCCGGAGATCGCGGCCGGATCGCGCATCCACGCGGCCTCCAGCCCCGGGACGGCGAACTGCAGAAGACTCGGAACCGCCGTGCCGACGAGGACGACCGCGGTGACATATGGCTTGAACACCGCCTAAGCCTCGCACGCCCTCCATGAATCGGACATGGACGGATGTACGAGGCTTGGCATGACAAATGTCCTACGCGGCGACCTTCACCGGCTCCCGCACGGGAACGGCGTCGAACACCGGCACCTCCCGCCTGGGCAGGAACCGCGACGCCACGGCGATCAGCACGCCCAGGAGGACCGCGATGCCGAGCGCGCCGCGCAGCGAGGTGGCGTCCGACAGGAAGCCGATCACCACCGGGCCGAGCAGCAGGCCCGCGTAGCCCATGGCGCCCGCCTGGGCGATGGCCGGTCCGGGTGTGTCGGTCGCGGTGCCCGCCAGGGAGAGCGTCAGCGGCGCGATCGTCGCCACGCCGAGCCCGACGAAGAACATCGCCAGCACCGCCACCAGCGCCGCCGGCGCCATCAGCACGACCGTGAAGAACCCGGCCGTGGCCACGCCGGACACGCCCAGCATGCCGCGCACCCCGAACCGGGAGCGCAGCCGGTCACCGGTGAGCCTGGCCAGCAGCATGCCGGCCTCGAACACCGGGTAGCCGAGCGCGGCCAGCGCCTCCGGCGCGCCGAGCTCGTTGCGCATGTACAGGCCGTTCCAGTCGGCGACCACGCCCTCGACCATGAAGGCGAAGAACATGATCGCGCCGAGCAGGTAGACGATCGCCGGCATGCGGTGCCGGGCCGTGCGCGCCGACTCCGTCGCCGGGGTCTCCGGCAGGTACGTACGGCCGATCAGCAGCGCGACCGGCAGCGAGACCAGGGCGACCAGCGCCAGGTTGGCGGTGAACGACAGGCCGGCGGCGATCGACAGGCTGCCGAGCGCGCCCGCCGAGATGGCGCCCACGCACCAGCCGGCGTGCATGCCGTTCATCAGCGGCCGGCCGTACGCCTGCTCGACGGTGGAGCCCTGGGCGTTCATGGCGACGTCCACGGTGCCGAAGGCCATGCCGAAGAACGTGGCGGCCACGATCAGGAGGGGCAGGTTTGGGGCGAAGGCGACGGCCAGCAGGCCGACCGCGGTGAGTGGGGCGCCGATCCGCAGAACCGCCCTGCTGCCCGCGCGGGCCATGATCCGTCGCATGGACTGCATGGTCACGAGGGCCCCGAGGCCCCATGCGAGGAGCACCGCGCCGACCGTGGACTCGGACAGGCCGAGTTTGTCGGTCAGGGCGGGGATGCGCACGGTCATCGTGCCCACCATCAGGCCGCCGAGGACGAAGGTGAGGATCGCCCCGTAGCGGGCCGTCCTCAGGTCGCGGGTCATAAGGCACACCTCTCACAAACTCGTTATTGCGTCACAAATCAGGCGCTCCCCTGGTGGGGGCGCCCAGGAGATCTGGGGGGATGAACACTCGAAGGGACAAAGACCGCCGGTCGGCACCGGTCCGGCCCGCCGCCCCGGCTCACGGCCCGCCTCCCGAGTGCCCGGTTGTGCGGGGACAAAGCGACTTGGGCGGTCCATGGGCCTGCTGGGGCGTCGGCGGGCCGAGGTCTGGTCGACCGGCCTCGGCCGTTGGACGGGGTGGTTCGGGGCCCTGGGGTGCGTTGAGGCGCGGCTCAGGGCGGCGAGTGGTCGGTGTAGGTGAGCGGGTGGCCGGCCGGCGCCGGTCTGGGGCGGCTCGTGCTGCCTGGTGAGCGACCCGGGCGCTCGATCATCGCCCGCGTCATGGCCCCGCGGCGGGCCCTGACGGTCAGGACGGTCGGTTCCACCGCCCGGCCGCCGTCCGCGCCCTCCGGCCTACCGTCTGCCTGACGGGGGCCTGCGCGTCCGGCCTGCCCAGCCCGTACGGACCCGTCTGACGGGGACGGCGGGCGCCGCCGAGGCGCTCGGTCCGGACGGGAAACGGGCGAGGCCCCCGGGACAGGGGTCGTGGGAGCACGGGATCGTCATCGCGAGACCGCCCTCCCATCCGTTCCGGCCGACACAGCAGAGAACCGCGGAAGCTTCGTGATCGAAGCTCCGACACCTGAACCACGAGTGACCCCGGCACATTCCCGTGACCAGGGTGACTCGCGACACACGCGGGCCGGCCGGTTCAGCCGGGTTTGAGCAGCGCTCTCAGCCGGGCCTCGAGGGCGCGCAGGTCCGCTTCCGAGTTGAGCTGCGGGTCATGGCTGGCCACGTCCCACAACCCCTCGCAGGCCAGGCGGACGATCTGCGCGGCCAGCGGGTCGGGCTCGTCGCCCAACCCCTCCCGGTGCCATCGCGACATCGCCTCACGCAGCGGCGCGAGCAGGAAGAGGTTCCCCGACGCGCCCGTCACGACCGCCCATCGTCGCAGCCGCCCCGAGCGCACGGCGATCAGCGTGGCGCCGAGGTACCGCTCGGTGTACGTGCCGTCCGGCTGCGCGGCCATCAGGTCGTCGAACTCTTCGATCAGCCGTTCGACCATGCCCTTGATCAGGGCCTCTTTGGTGCCGAAGTGGTAAAGAAGGCCGCCCTTGCTCACTCCGGCCCGGTCGGCCACGGCGGACAGCGTCAGCGCGGCCGACCCCTGGTCGCACAGGAGGTCTTCCGCCGCGTCCAACAGCTCGTCCCTTCGCATGCCTCAACTGTACCGTCCGGACGGTACAGTGGCAAACGAGATACCCTGATCTGGTGACACGACCGTCGGCCTATCTTGATCATGCGGCGACCACGCCCATGCTGCCCGAAGCGATCGAGGCCATGACGGAGCAACTCAAACGCGTCGGCAACGCCTCCTCGCTGCACGCCGCGGGCCGTCAGGTGCGCAGGGTCGTCGAGGAGTCCCGCGAGAGCATCGCCGACGCCCTGGGGGCCCGGCCGAGCGAGGTCGTGTTCACCTCGGGCGGCACCGAGGCCGACAACCTGGCCATCAAGGGCCTCTACTGGGCGCGCAGGCCCCGGCGGCGCATCCTGCTCAGCTCCGTCGAGCACCACGCCGCGCTCGACCCGGCCGCGTGGCTGGCCGAGAGCCAGGGCGCCGAGGTGGAGCTGCTCGACGTCGACGAGTACGGCCGGGTGCATCCCGACACGCTGCGCGCCGCCATCGAGCGCGACCCCGACGACGTCGCCATGATCAGCGTCATGTGGGCCAACAACGAGGTGGGCACGGTCCAGCCGGTCCACGTGCTGGCGGCCGTCGCCCACGACCACGGCGTCCCGTTCCACACCGACGCGGTGCAGGCGATCGGGCAGCTCCCGGTGTCCTTCGCCGACTCCGGCGCCGACGCCCTCACGCTGACCGGCCACAAGGTCGGCGGCCCGATGGGCGTGGGCGCGCTGCTGCTGACCAGGGGGCTGACCCCGGTGTCGGTGCAGCACGGCGGAGGTCAGGAGCGCGACGTGCGCTCCGGCACCCTCGACGCGCCCGCCATCGCGGGCCTGGCCGCCGCCGTGCGGACCGCCGTGAAGGAGCAGGAGGCCCTGGGCCGCCGCCTGACGGCGCTGCGCGACGAGCTCATCCAGCGCGTCCGCCAGGCCGTCCCCGACGTCGTGCTCAACGGCGACCCGACCGGCCGGCTGCCCGGCAACGCCCACTTCTCCTTCCCCGGCTGCGAGGGCGACGCGCTGCTCATGCTGCTCGACGCCAAGGGCGTGGAGTGCTCGACCGGCTCGGCCTGCTCGGCGGGCGTGGCGCAGCCCTCGCACGTGCTGCTCGCGATGGGCGCCGACGCGGCGGCCGCACGCGGCTCGCTCAGGTTCACCCTGGGCCACACCTCGACCGCCGCCGACGTCGACCGCCTGATCGAGGTGCTGCCGGCGGCCGTCGAGCGGGCCCGCAGGGCCGGGCTCAGCTGAGGAAGGGGGAGACCGCGGCCCAGGCGGGGTCGTGGCCCACGTCGACCCGCGGCTCGCCCTCCTCCCAGCTCACGATCAGCTCCTTGGCGTGGATCGCCGCGTCGGAGGCCGGGTCGGCGTAGACGTGGACGACCCGCCGGCCGGCGGCGCTCAGGTGCGCGGCCAGCAGGGCGTCGTCGCGCAGTTTGAGCAGGCGGGCGGCCAGGCGCTCCTCGAAGTCGCGCAACGCCTTCAGCGAATCGCCGACGGGCAGGCCGTCGGCGTCGCGGTGGGCGTACGGAAGCGTGATCTCGATGTGCTGGTCGAGCAGCGGGTGGTCGACGGGCCGCAGCGGGAAGCGCGCGGTGGCCACCAGCGACGCGCCCTCGCCGGTCCGGCCTTCGAGCAGCAGCCACTCCTCGCCCTGGTGACCCGAGGCCAGGTCGGCGACCACGGCGGGCAGGTGGACGGCGGCGACCGCGTCGATCGGCTGGAAGGTGGCGGGTGTGATCTCGCCCACCCACCTGGCGACGTCGTCCTCGCCCAGCAGCCAGTCGAGGGCGAGCAGCGTCGCCTCCAGGCGGGTCTCCTCGTCGAGCTCGCCGAAGATCGGGTGGTGGGCGGTCACGTCGACGCGCGGCTGGTTGCGCGGCACGCGCAGCCCGAAGACCAGCTTGTCGAGCGCGAACTCGAACCCGCCCACGTCGAGCGTCAGCTCCAGCGCCTGCGGGTTGGCCTGCCGGGACGGATGAAACTCCCACAGCAGGTCGGCCGGCGGCGCGGCCCTGGCCCAGCGGTGGGCGAGCGAGCGCAGCTCGGCGTCGCCGGCCGCGGTCACCACCAGGGCGTGCGCGGCGTTCCTGCCGGGCGCCACCTCCCAGACCAGGCCGGGGTCGATCGCGGCCACGGCGGGGGCGACCAGCTCCTCGATGCCGTCGGCCGTGCCCGCCGCCACCAGCGAGTCGAGCCGCGGCCTGGCCTCCTGCCACCACGCCCAGAACGCGGCCACGCCGTCGCCGGGCCGGCCGGCCTCTTCCTCTTCGTCCTTGCGCCCGAACAGTCGCATGCGCTGAATCCTTCCAGACGGAGCCGATGGCCGCGCACTCCCCGCCGGACAGTACGCTGGAACGGTCATGGGACTGCGTGTGCTTGCCGCCATGTCGGGCGGCGTCGATTCCGCCGTGGCCGCCGCCCGGATCGCCGAGGCCGGTCACGACGTCACTGGTGTGCATCTGGCCCTGTCGGCCAACCCCCAATCCCACCGCACGGGCGCGCGGGGCTGCTGCACGATCGAGGACTCCCGCGACGCGCGGCGGGCCGCGGACGTGATCGGCATCCCGTTCTACATCTGGGACATGGCCGAGAGGTTCCAGCGCGACGTGGTGGAGGACTTCGTGGCCGAATACGCCGCGGGCCGCACACCCAACCCGTGCCTGCGCTGCAACGAGAAGATCAAGTTCGAGGCGGTGCTCGACCGGGCGCTCGCCCTCGGCTTCGACGCCGTCGCCACCGGCCACCACGCCAAGCTGTCCGACGGCGTGCTGTCCCGGAGCGTCGACCAGGGCAAGGACCAGTCGTACGTGCTGGGGGTGCTCACCCGTGAGCAGCTCAGCCACGCGATCTTCCCGCTCGGCGGCTCCACCAAGGCCGAGGTGCGCGAGGAGGCCGCGCGGCGCGGCCTGACCGTCGCCGACAAGCCCGACAGCCACGACATCTGCTTCATCGCCGACGGCGACACCCGCGGCTTCCTGGCCGGCCGGCTCGGCGCCGAGGAGGGCCCGATCGTCGACCAGGAGGGCGCGGTGGTGGGCACCCACCAGGGCGCCCACGGCTTCACGGTCGGCCAGCGCAAGGGCCTGCGCATCGACCGTCCGGCCGCCGACGGCAGGCCGCGCTACGTGTTGTCGATCGAGCCGGTCTCCAACACGGTCACGGTCGGCCCGCGCTCGGCGCTGGAGGTCACCTCGATCTCCTGCGTGCGCCCGGTCTGGAACGGCCCGTCCCGCCTCGACGACCTCACCGTGCAGCTCAGGGCCCACGGCGAGGTCTACGGCTGCCGCTTCGAGGAGGAGGCGGGCGGCGGCCTGCGCATCGACCTCGACCGCCCGGCCACCGGCGTCGCGGCG
This sequence comes from Nonomuraea sp. NPDC049637, assembly GCF_040675235.1. NCBI lineage: Bacteria > Bacillati > Actinomycetota > Actinomycetes > Streptosporangiales > Streptosporangiaceae > Nonomuraea > Nonomuraea sp. NPDC049637. Next base: position 481,727 of record NZ_JBFAOM010000002.1, on the reverse strand, counting down.
GGCCAGGCGGCCGTGCTCTACTCCGGCGACACGGTCATCGGCTCGGCCACCATCGTCTCGGCCGCCTAGGGGAGCGTCACCGACTCGCCGACCCTGAGCCGGCGCATGTCGGCGCCCTGCTTGTCCGACTCCAGCTCCAGGTAGGTGTCCACCAGCGACAGGCCGATGTCGTTGAGCAGGCCGTCGTGCGTGGAGAAGGCGCGGGCCGGGCGCAGCGTGCGCAGGTACTCGACCATCTCGCTGAGCTTCATCCAGGGGGCGTTGGTCGGCGCGAGGAGGGTGGGCACCTCGACGCCGGGCAGGGTGAGCGCGTCGCCGGGGTAGAACACCTCGTCGTCGAGCATGAACCCGACATTCTGCACGATGGGCGCATCGGGGTGGTTCTTGCTGTGCCACTCGCCGAACGCCTTCACCCGGAAACCGGCCGCGTCGAAGTCGTCGCCGTGCCGGACCACCTGGACCTTGACCGGCACGTCGGTCAGCTGGGCCGCGACGCCCTCGCACGTCCAGACCTCGACCCCGGCGGGCGCGGCCTTCAGCTTCTCGATGTCGAAGTGGTCGAAGTGCTGATGGGTGATCAGGACCGCGTCGACCCCGTCGAGCACCGGCTCCTGCGAGAAGGTGCCCGGATCGATGACCAGGACCTTGCCGTTCTTCTCAAGGCGTACGCAGGCGTGCGTGAGTTTGGTGAGCTCCATCCGGCAGAGCCTACGCTTGTGCCCATGTCTACGTGGGAAGCCACCGGGGTCGGGTCGCATCCGGGTGAGGATCATCTTGAGGCGATCCGTGTCGTGTTCGGCGAGTTGCCCGGCCTGCCGTACCTGCCGGAGCTGCCGGCCCGCGGGGTCGGCGCCGACATGGTCGGCAGGACGGCCGGGCTGCTCATCGACCTGCCGGTCGAGGTGCAGCCGTCCGGGTGGCGGCTGGCCGACCGGCCGGGCCGCGACCATCAGCGGGCCGTCGATCACCTGCGCCGCGACCTCGACGGGCTGGAGGAGGTCGCGCACGACTACTCAGGGCCGCTCAAGCTGCAGGTGTGCGGGCCGTGGACGCTGGCCGGGTCCCTTGAGCTGAAGTACGGCGACAAGATGCTCTCCGACGCCGGAGCCGTGCGCGACCTGGTCGCGTCGCTGGCCCAGGGGGTCGCCGACCACTGCGCCGAGGTGCGGCGGCGGCTGCCGGGCGTCACCGAGATCGTGCTGCAGCTCGACGAGCCGGGGCTGCCGGGCGTGCTGGCGGGCACGGTCCCGACCGCGTCCGGGTTCGGGCGGCTGGCGGCGGTCGAGGAGTGGCGGGTGGAGGAGTCGCTGCGGCTGTTCCCCGACCCGGTGGTCCACTGCTGCGCGCCCGGGGTGCCCTACGCGCTGCTGCGGCGGGCCGGGGCGCGCGCGGTGTCGGTCGACGCGTCGCTGCTGCGCCGCAGGGACGACGACCAGCTCGGCGAGCTCTTCGAGGCCGGGGCCGGCCTGCTGCTCGGCGTCGTGCCGGGCAGGGACGTCGCGCTGCCCGACACCGGGGTGGTCGCCAGGCCCGCGGTGGAGCTGTGGCGGCGGCTCGGGTTCGCCCCCGACGGGCTGGCCGCCAAAGTCACGCTGACGCCCGCCTGCGGCCTGGCCGGAGCCTCGCCCCGCTACGCGCGGGCCGCCCTGGCGGCGTGCAGGAAGGCCGCCCAGGTGCTCAAGGACGATCCGGCAAGCGGGCTGCAAGGCGGCTGAGTAGCGTCCTTGCCATGATTGCTCGCGTTCTGGCCGCCGGTGCCGCCATGCTGATCGCGTCCGCCTCGATCGCCGTCCCCGCCCGGGCCTCGGTCAACCCCGAGATCTGGAGCTGGGGGTCCATCTACTCCGCCGACCGGGCCGGGAAGGCCAAGGGCAAGGTCCTGCTCGACCGGCCGGGGTTCGTGGTCAGCGGCAGGCTGTACGACTTCCCCGGCCGTGCCGGCTGCTCGTGGCTGCAGCTGCGCTGGGTCAAGGACGGCGGCGGCGACGGGCGCAAGACGTACCGCAACTGCTCGGGCACCAAGCCGCTGGAGTTCTCGCTCAAGACCGGCTACATGCTCTCCGTCGAGGGCAGGGTCTGCCGGGGCACGGCAAGGAAGATCACCGGTAACTGCTCGGTCTGGGAAGGCGTCTGGGCCCAGGGCGGATGACCGGGGGAGTCGTTCCTGTCGGAGCCCGGCGGTAGCGTTTCCTCAGCGTGTCCGACGTGGAAGGAGACCCAGCGTGAGCGAGCGTGACACCGAGGTCGGGGGCGTGCCCGTGGCCGCGCTCAAGCGGCATGCGGAGCTGAGCGAGCTGGTCGAGGACGCGCGCTGGCGCTACTACGTGCTCGACCAGCCGACGGTCAGCGACGCGCAGTTCGACGAGTGGTTCCGCGAGCTGCTCACGCTGGAGCAGGCCCATCCTGAGCTGCAGACCCCCGACTCGCCCACCCAGAAGGTGGGCGCGCCGGTCTCGGGCGACTTCGCCAAGGTCAGCCACCTCAACCGCATGGAGAGCCTCGACAACGCCTTCAACCAGGCCGACATGGCCGCCTGGATGGCCCGCGTCGAGCGGCTGGCCGAGCGCGACCCGGGGCCCTACCTGTGCGAGCTGAAGATCGACGGGCTGGCCATCGCGCTCGTCTACCGCGACGGCAAGCTGGAGCGCGGCGCCACCCGGGGCGACGGCCGGATCGGCGACGACGTCACGGCCAACGTGCGCACGATCAAGGGCGTGCCCCACCGGCTCAAGGGCGAGGGCGTGCCGAGCCTGGTCGAGGTGCGCGGCGAGGTCTACATCCCGGTCGAGGGCTTCAAGCAGCTCAACGAGCAGCTCGTGGAGCAGGGCAAGCCGCCGTTCGCCAACCCGCGCAACTCGGCGGCGGGCACGCTGCGGCAGAAGGACGCGCGCGTCACCGCCCAGCGCCCGCTGCGCATGCTCGTCCACGGCATCGGCGTCTGGGAGGGCTCGGCCGTGCCGCGCGCCCAGTCGGAGGTCTACGAGCGGCTGCGGGAGTTCGGGCTGCCGGTCAGCGACCTGTTCAAGGTGGTGCCCGGCCTCACCGAGGTCGACGAGTTCATCGAGCACTACCGGGTGCACCGGCACGATCCGGCGTACGAGATCGACGGGGTCGTGGTCAAGGTCGACGACTTCCGCACGCAGCGGGAGCTCGGGTCCACCTCGCGGGCCCCGCGCTGGGCGATCGCCTACAAGTACCCGCCGGAGGAGGTCAACACCAAGCTGCTCGACATTCAGGTGGGGGTGGGCCGCACCGGCCGGGTCACGCCGTACGCGGTGATGGAGCCCATCGTGGTCGCGGGCTCGACCGTCGAGCGGGCCACCCTGCACAACGCGGCCACGGTGATCAAGAAGGGCGTGCTCATCGGCGACACCGTGGTGCTGCGCAAGGCGGGCGACGTCATCCCCGAGATCGTCGGCGCGGTCACGGCGTTGCGCGACGGCTCCGAGCGGGAGTTCGTCATGCCGACCCACTGCCCCGAGTGCGGCACTGAGCTGGCCTACGAGAAGGAGGGCGACGCCGACCTGCGCTGCCCCAACGCCCGCAGCTGCCCCGCCCAGATCCGTGAGCGCCTCTACTTCGCGGCCGGCCGGCGCGCGCTCGACATCGACGGGCTGGGTTACGTGGCGGCGACCGCGCTCACCCAGCCGGTGCCGCCGCAGGAGCCCGTCCTGCGCACCGAGGCCGACCTGTTCGACCTGACGATCGAGCAGCTCATGCCCATCCGGTCGGTCGTCCGCGACCAGGACACCGGCCTGCCCAAGCTCGACCCCGAGACCGGCGAGCAGAAGGTCGTCTCGCTGTTCGCCAACCTCGACGGCGGGCCCAGTCAGGCCGCCCGCACGCTGGTCGACGAGCTCGCCCGCGCCAAGTCGGCGCCGCTCGCGCAGGTGCTGGTCGCGCTGTCGATCCGGCACGTCGGCCCGCCGACGGCCCGCGACCTCGCCGACTCCATGCGGTCGATCGACGCCATCATGAACGCCTCGGAGGAGGAGCTGGCCTCGGTCAAGGGCATCGGGCCGCGGGTGGCGGCGACGATCCGGGAGTGGTTCGAGGTCGACTGGCACCGGGAGATCGTCGAGCGCTGGCGGCGGGCCGGGGTGCGGATGGACGACGGCCCCGCTCCGGAGAAGACGGAGCCCCAGATCCTGGAGGGGCTGACGTTCGTGGTCACCGGGACGCTGGAGTCCTACACTCGCGACACCGCGTCCGAGGCGCTGACCAGCCGGGGCGGGAAGGTGGCCGGATCGGTGTCGAAGAAGACGTCCTTCCTGGTGGCGGGGGAGAACGCCGGGTCGAAGTACGACAAGGCGGTCAGCCTGAAGGTGCCGATCCTCGACGAGCAGGGGTTCGAGCTGCTGCTGAAGGAGGGGCCGGAGGCCGCGGCGCGCGTGGCGGTGGTCGAGGAGACGTAGCGGGGCCCCGGCTCGCCCTTGCGGCGGGGCTGGTGTTCCGTGGCCCCGCGGATGCGCAGCCGGCGGGCTGGGGATCAGAGTCGTGTACGGACTGTCGATGGCCGCGCTACCCATAGTGGTTTTTGGGTATATGTCGGAAAGGAGAAGTGACGGAACGTACGCGCTTGGTTTCGCGAAGTGGGGTGAAGGTCGTACCCTCCCATAGTGACCTAATGGGGGTTCTGTTACCGATGACTGACCCAACCGACACCCGTGACACCGGTCCACGCGTCGGCACGCCGCTCTGGGCGTTCCTCGCGGGCATCACCGTGATCGGCTTCACCGCGCTGATCGTGGCCATGCTCAGGCTGGATCCGGCCGCGCTGGCGGAGCTCGCCCGTACCCCGTTGTTCTGGGTGCTGGCGGTGCTGGTGATGCTGGGCGAGCTGCGGCCCGTCATGGTGTCCTCGGCGACCGCGGTCGGCGGCACGTACCCGTCCACCATGTTCACCTTCGCGGTGCTGCTGCACTTCGGGCTGTCCACCGCCGTGCTGATGCAGGCCGTCGCCATCGCCATGAACGGCGTCGTGACGCGCAAGGCGTGGCACCGGGTCATGTTCAACGTCGCCCAGTCCACCCTCGCGCTCACCGCGGCCGCCGTGGTGCTCGGGCTGTTCGGCGTCGTGCCGGGCCCGGCCCTGCCGTGGACGCCCAGCGGGGGCGACCTGCCGGCGATCGCGCTGGCCGGGGTGGCCTACTTCGCCACCAGGGCCGCGCTCGTGTCCGGGGCGGTCGCCCTGCACGAGCGGCGTTCGATCGTCCGCGTGCTGCGGGTCACCGCCGGGCCGCAGGGGCTCGTCTACACCGCGCTGCTGGGCCTCGCGCCGCTGGTCGTCGTGGTGATGGACCATTCGCCCGGCCTGGTGCCGCTCTTCGTCGCCCCCCTCGCCGCCGTCTACTTCACCGCCACGCTGTCCATGCGCCGCGACCACCAGGCCATGCACGACGAGCTGACCGGCCTGCCCAACCGCAAGATGCTCATCGTCAGCACCGAAGAGGCGCTGGCCGAGTCCCGCCACGACGAGCGGGTCGGGCTGTTCCTCCTCGATCTCGACCGGTTCAAGGAGGTCAACGACACGATGGGCCATCCGGTGGGCGACCGCCTGCTGCAGATGGTGGCCCATCGGCTCACCCACTCCGTGCGTCCGGGCGACGTGGTGGCCAGGCTCGGCGGTGACGAGTTCGCCGTGCTGCTGCCCTCGATCCGCGACGCCAACGCCGCCAGGGAGGTGGCCGCCAGGCTGCGGGCCGCCCTGACCGAGCCCGTCCGCCTGGAGGGCATGAGCTTCGACCTCGACGGCTCGGTCGGCATCGCGCTCTTCCCCGACCACGCCCCCGACTTCGAGCTGCTGCTGCAACGCGCCGACGTGGCCATGTACCTGGCCAAGGAAGGGCGTACCGGGGTAGAGCTCTACCAGCCCGACAAAGACCGCAACTCGCCCGAACGGCTCAACCTGCTGGGCGACCTGCGCCGCGCCATCGACAACCGCGAGCTGCAACTGCACTACCAGCCCAAGGTCAGCCTGGCCGGCGGCGCGGTGACCGGGGTGGAGGCCCTGCTGCGCTGGTGCCATCCGGTGCACGGGCCGATCCCGCCGTCGGACTTCGTGCCGCTGGCCGAGCAGACGTACCTGATGCGCCAGCTCACCGAATACGTCATCGAGGCCGCGCTCGAACAGGCCGCCCGCTGGTGGCACACCGGCCTGCAGGTGCAGATCTCGGTCAACATCTCCGCCCGCGACCTGCTCGACGCGGCGCTGCCCGAGCAGCTGGAGGTCGGCCTGACCCGGTACGGCCTGCCGCCCGCGGCCATCCAGCTGGAGGTCACCGAGCGCATCCTGACCGGCGACCAGGCCTACACCCAGGAGACCATCAAGGCGCTGGCCGCGCTCGGCGTCCCGCTGTCCCTCGACGACTTCGGCACCGGCTACTCCTCGCTGATCAGGCTCCAGCGCCTGGCGGTCTCCGAGGTCAAGATCGACGCCTCGTTCGTCCGCCGCATCGCCGAGTCCGACGACGACGACCGCATCGTCCGTTCGATCGTCGACCTGGTGCGCTCGCTCGGCCTGCGCTCGGTGGCCGAGGGCGTGGAGTCCGACGACGTCGCGTTGCGGCTGGCCGAGATGGGCTGCGACCTGGGCCAGGGCTGGCTGTTCTGCCAGCCCATGCCGGCCGCCGAGGCCACCGCCTGGCTCAGGGGCCGCTGCGAGGCGGCGCCGGCCATCGAGTTCGGCTACCAGTCCGAGGTCACCCAGACGGCCTGAACGATTACAGGAGTCGACTTCGTCGAAGTACACTTCGTCGAAGTACACTTCGATGTCTCTGGGGGCGTCTTGATCCCGAAGCCTGAACGGATCTTCGCGCGCGACTTCGAGTGGGAGGCTCTGACCGACTTCGTCGAGCGTTCCGGTCCCCGGCCCCGGCCCCGGCTCGGCGTCGTCAGCGGCAGGCGCCGCCAGGGCAAGACGTTCCTGGTCGAGTCGCTCGCGCGCAAGACGGGCGGCTTCTATTTCGGCGCGACAGAGGGCACCCCGACGGAGTCGCTGAACCTCTTCGCCGCCGCTCTGGCCCGGTACGTGGGGGCCTCGGCGCCGTTCCGCTTCACGACCTGGGACGAGGCGATCGGCCAGCTCTTCGCCGTCAGCGCCGAGCGCCGCGCTCTCATGGTGATCGACGAGTTCCCCTACCTCAGCAAGGCGTCGCCGGCCCTGCCCTCGATCATCCAGCAGGCCATCGACCGGGCCGTCTTCGACGAAGTGCCGGCGTCCCTGCTGTTGTGCGGCTCGGCGATGTCGGTGATGGGCCGGCTCCTGGCAGGCGACGCGCCGTTGAGGGGGCGGGCTTCCATGGAACTCGTGGTCCGGCCGTTCGACTACCGCCTCGCCGCACGGTACTGGGGGATCACCGATCCGCAGCTGGCCGTGAAGGTGCACGCGATCGCCGGCGGGACGCCCGCGTACCTGCCCCTGGCCAATGACGACAGGCCGGACGGCCTGGCCGACTTCGACGCCTGGGTGCAGCGCACGGTGCTCTCGCCCTTGACCCCGCTCTTCAAGGAGGCCCGCTATCTCCTCGAAGAGGAGGCGGAGGTGCGGGACGCCGCCATGTACAAGTCCGTGCTGGCGGCCGTGGCCACCGGGAACGGCACCCGGGGCGGCATCGCGAGCTATGTGGGGCGCAAGGCGTCCGACATCGGCCATCACCTCAACGTGCTGGAGGACAGCAACCTGCTGCGCAGGGAGGTGGACGTCTTCCGCTCCTCGCGGTCGGTCTACCACGTGTGCGAGCCGCTCATCCACTTCTACGAGGTTGTGATGCGACCCCAGTGGGGGCCGCTGGAGAGCGGCCGGGCCGAGTTCGTGTGGCAGGACGGCCGGGCCGGTTTCACCGACCAGGTGCTCGGCCCGCACTTCGAGGAGATGTGCCGTCAGTTCCACCTGCTGGAACTCGACGCCCTGGGAAACTCGCCCGGCGAGATCGGCGCGGGAACCGTCGTCGATCCCGTACGGCACGAGCAGATCCAGATCGACGTTGCGGTCTTCGCGCCGGCGATGCGCGGCGAGCGCAGGCGGGTGTTGTCGCTGGGTGAGGTGAAATGGGGCAAGGTCATGGGGCCCCGGCACGTCGCCCGGCTCAGGAGGGCGCGAGACCTGCTCGACGCCAAGGGATTCGACGTGCGGGACGCCAAGCTGGTCTGCTACAGCGGGGCCGGATTCGAGGCCGCGCTGGCCCAGGAGAGCGACGTGCTGGCGATCGGCCTGGACGAGCTCTACGGATGAGTGTGTTTCCGCCGGGTTAAGGGTTCGGGCCTGCGGCGTCAAGCCCCCTAGGATGGCAGTGTCCCAAACTCCATCCACGAAACGGGTTCAACGACTCATGTCCGCCATAACCCGCGACGAGGTCGCGCACCTGGCCCGGTTGTCCAGGCTGGCGCTCACCGACGACGAGCTCGACCACTACGCCACCCAGCTCGATGCCATCATCGAGTCGGTCGCGAAGGTGGCTGAGGTCGCCGCCGAGGACGTGCCGCCTTCGTCGCACGCGCTTCCGCTGACCAATGTCTTCCGTGCCGACGAGGTGCGACAGTCCCTCACGCCCGAGCAGGCCCTTTCCGGCGCTCCCGCCGTCGAGGACGACCGCTTCCGTGTGCCGCGCATCCTCGGGGAGGAGGCATGAGTCTGATCCGCAAGACCGCCGCCGAGCTGGGCGCGATGATCGCCGCGGGTGAGGTGTCGGCCGCCGAGGTGGCCGAGGCGCACCTCGACCGCATGGCCGAGGTGGAGCCCAAGGTCCAGGCGTTCCTGCACGTCGACCGGGAGACGACCCTTGAGCAGGCACGGGCGGTCGACGCCCGGCTGCGTGCGGGCGAGAAGCTCGGGCCGCTGGCCGGGGTGCCGGTCGCGCACAAGGACATCTTCGCCACCCGCGACATGCCGACCACGGCCGGGTCCAAGATCCTCGAAGGGTGGCGGCCGCCGTACGACGCGACCGTGACCGCGCGCCTGCGCGAGGCCGGGCTGGTCATCCTCGGCAAGACGAACCTCGACGAGTTCGCCATGGGCTCCTCCACGGAGAACTCCGCCTACCACCCGACCCGCAACCCGTGGGACCTGGACAGGATCCCGGGCGGCTCGTCCGGCGGGTCCAGCGCGGCCGTCGCCGCGTACGAGGCGCCGCTGTCCACCGGCACCGACACCGGCGGCTCGATCCGGCAGCCCGCCGCCGTCACCGGCATCGTGGGCATGAAGCCCACCTACGGCGGTTCGTCCCGGTACGGGCTGATCGCGTTCGCGAGCTCGCTCGACACGCCGGGGCCGTTCGCGCGGAACGTGCTCGACGCGGCGCTGCTGCAGGAGGCGTTCTCCGGGCACGACCCGATGGACTCCACGTCGGTCGACGCGCCGGTCCCGAGCGTCGTCGAGGCGGCCAGGAACCCCGACGTGTCCGGCATGCGCATCGGCGTGGTCAAGGAGTTCGCCGGCGAGGGCTACCAGCCGGGCGTGCTGGCCCGCTACCACGAGGTCGTCAAGCTGCTGGAGTCGCTGGGCGCCACGGTCGTCGAGGTGTCCTGCCCGTCGTTCACGACCGCGCTGCCGGCGTACTACCTGATCGCGCCGTCGGAGTGCTCGTCCAACCTGGCCCGCTTCGACGCCATGCGTTACGGCCTGCGCGTCGGCGACGACGGCACCCGCAGCGCCGAGGAAATCATGGCGCTGACCAGGGCGGCCGGGTTCGGTCCCGAGGTCAAGCGGCGCATCATGCTGGGCACGTACGCGCTGTCCAGCGGCTACTACGACGCCTACTACGGCCAGGCGCAGAAGGTGCGCACGGTCATCTCGCGCGAGTTCGAGGCGGCCTACGAGCAGGTCGACGTGCTGGTCTCGCCGACCACGCCGACCACGGCGTTCCGGCTGGGCGAGCGCACCGACGACCCGATGGCGATGTACCTCGCCGACCTGTGCACCATCCCGTCCAACCTCGCGGGCAACGCGGCCATCTCGGTGCCGTGCGGCCTGGCCGACGAGGACAACCTGCCGGTCGGCCTGCAGATCATGGCCCCGGTTCTGGCCGACGACCGTTGTTACCGCGTCGGCGCCGCCGTCGAGAAGGCCCTGGAGAGCCGCTGGGGCGGCCCGCTGCTGAAGGAGGCCCCGTCGCTATGACCATGGTCTATGACGAAGCGCTCGACAGGTTCGAGCCGGTGCTCGGGCTGGAGACGCACGTCGAGCTCGGCACCAAGTCGAAGATGTTCTGCGGTTGCAAGACCACCTTCGGCGCCCCGGCCAACACCCAGGTCTGCCCGACCTGCCTGGCGCTGCCCGGCTCGCTGCCCGTGGCCAACGCCATGGCCATCGAGTCGACGATCCGCATCGGCCTGGCGCTGAACTGCTCGATCGCCGAATGGTGCCGCTTCGCCCGGAAGAACTACTTCTATCCGGACATGCCGAAGAACTACCAGATCTCCCAGTACGACGAGCCGCTCTGCTTCGACGGCTACGTCGACGTCGAGGTCAACGGCGAGACCGTGCGCATCGAGATCGAGCGCGTGCACCTGGAGGAGGACACCGGCAAGTCCACCCACGTGGGCGGCGCGACCGGCCGCATCCACGGGGCCGACTACTCGATCGTCGACTACAACCGCGCGGGCATCCCGCTGGTGGAGATCGTCACCAAGCCCATCCCGGGCACCGACCGGCTCGCGCCGGAGGTGGCCAAGGCGTACGTCACCGAGCTGCGCGAGATCATGCGCTCGCTCGGCGTGTCCGACGTGCGCATGGAGGAGGGCTCGCTGCGCTGCGACGTCAACGTCTCGCTCATGCCGCGCGGGTCGTCGGAGTGGGGCACCCGCACCGAGACCAAGAACGTCAACTCGCTGCGCAGCGTCGAGCGGGCGGTGCGCAGCGAGATCGAGCGCCAGGCGGGGGTCCTCGCCGAGGGCGGCAAGATCATCCAGGAGACGCGGCACTTCCACGAGGACACCGGCACCACCACGTCCGGGCGGTCCAAGGAGGAGGCCCAGGACTACCGGTACTTCCCGGAGCCCGACCTGGTGCCGATCGAGCCCGACCCGGCGTGGGTGGCCGAGCTGAAGGCGGCGCTGCCCGAGCTGCCGTCGGTCAAGCGCAAGCGGCTGCAGGCCGAGTGGGGTCTGTCCGACCTCGACATGCAGGCCATGCACAACGCCGACGCGATCGACCTGGTCGAGGCCACGGTCGCGGCCGGCGCCCCGGCGGCCGACGCGCGCAAGTGGTGGATGGGCGAGCTGGCGCGGCGCGCCAACGAGAGCGGCGTCGCGCTGGGCGAGCTGCCCATCACGCCGGCCCAGATCGCCAGGGTCACCGAGCTGGTGGCCTCGGGCGCGCTCAACGACAAGCTCGCCCGGGAGGTGCTCGAAGGCGTGCTGGCCGGTGAGGGCACGCCCGACGAGGTGGTCGCGGCGCGCGGTCTGCAGATCGTCAACGACGAGGGCGAGCTGTCGGCGATCATCGACCAGGTGCTGGCCGACAACGCGGACGCGGCCGAGAAGGTGCGGTCCGGGAAGATCGCCGCCGCCGGTGCGCTGGTGGGCGGCGTGATGAAGGCCAGCCGCGGCAAGGCCGACGCGGCCCGCGCCCGGCAGCTCATCCTGGAGAAGCTGGGCGTCTCGGAGTAGGTCCGGCACATCTGCGGGACCCTGGCGGTCCCGCGGATCCGTGCCCGTCGGCGGGGCCCGTGGTGGTCCCGCTGTCCCGGAGCCGTCGGCGGGGCCCGTGGTGGTCCCGCCGTCCCGGAGCCGTCGGCGGGACCCCTGGTGGCCCCGCCGATCCGGACATATCGGCGGGGCCACCGAGGAGGCGCGCTCGCGGGCGCCGTGCCTGCCGCGCGTCCTGCCGCGGAAGGCGGGTCCCAAGAACCACCGGGCGACGTTCCCGGTGGGCGGGCCGGTCAGTCCTCGCGTGACACGGGTGTGACCGCATCGACGCCCCGGCGTGCCATCAGCCGCCGAAACACCGGCGTGAGCAGCGCGAGCAGGGCCAGGGCGAGAAGCACGGCGGCGATCGGGCTGCGAACCAGCACGCTGACGTCGCCCGCGCCGATGGCGAGCGCGCGGCGGAGCTGGATCTCGGCCATCGGCCCGAGGATCATGCCGATCACCGCGGGCGCGACGGGCAGGCCGAAGCGGCGCATGGAGAACCCGAGCAGACCGAGGACGTACAGGACGAACAGGTCCACGACGGTGCCGTTCAGGGCGTAGACGCCGAGCGCGGCGAACAGCACGATCCCGGCGTACAGGTACGGCCGGGGGATGCGCAGGACGCGGGCCCACAGGGGAGCCAGCGGCAGGTTCAGCACCAGCAGCATCGTGTTGCCGACGAACAGCGAGGCGATCATCGCCCACACCAGGGCCGGGTTGTGGTCGAACAGCTGGGGGCCCGGCTGCAGCCCGTACTGCTGGAAGGCGGCCAGCAGGATGGCGGCCGTGGCCGACGTGGGCAGGCCCAGCGTGAGCAGCGGGACCAGGGTCCCGGCGGCCGAGGCGTTGTTGGCCGCCTCCGGGCCCGCGACGCCCTCGATGGCGCCCCTGCCGTACTCCTCCTTGGCCACGCCCTTGGCCAGGCGTTTCTCGGCCGCGTACGACAGGAACGTGGGGATCTCCGCGCCCCCGCCGGGCAGCGCGCCGAACGGGAACCCGAGCGCGGTCCCGCGCAGCCACGGCAACCAGGAGCGCCGCCAGTCGGCGCGGCCCATCCACGCCCGGCCCACGGGCACCACCTCGGGCGCGGCGTGGCGCAGCCGGGAGGCCACGTACAGGGCCTCGCCGACCGCGAACAGGCCGACCGCGACGATCACCACGTCGATGCCGTCGAGCAGCTGCGGGACGCCCAGCGTGAGCCGCGCCTGACCGGTCTGCTGGTCGATGCCGATCAGCCCGATCACCAGCCCCAGCCCCAGGGAGGCCAGCCCGCGCACGACCGAACGGGACAACACCGACGACACGGCGGTGAAGGCCAGGATCGCCAGCGCGAAGTAGTCCTCGGGGCCGAACGAGATCGCGAAGCTCACCACGGCGGGCGCGGCCACCACCAGCAGCGCGGTGGCGATCGTGCCCGCCACGAACGACCCGACGGCCGCCGTGGCCAGGGCCTGCGCCGCCCGTCCGCGCCTGGCCATCTTGTTGCCCTCCAGAGCAGTGATCATGGAGGACGACTCGCCCGGCGTGTTGAGCAGGATGGAGGTGGTCGAGCCGCCGTACATGCCGCCGTAGTAGATGCCGGCGAACATGATGAACGCGCTGGCCGGCGGCACGGTGAAGGTGATCGGCAACAACAGCGCCACGGTCATCGCGGGCCCGATGCCGGGCAGCACGCCGACCAGGGTGCCCAGGGTGACGCCGATCAGGGCGTACAGGAGGTTGACGGGGGTGAGGGCGGCGGCGAAGCCGTCCATGAGGAGGTCGATCGAGCCCATCTCAGATCACCCCGCCGAGCGGGCCGGCCGGCAGCGAGACGCCGAGGCCCTTGACGAACAGCAGGTACGTCGTCACGCCGAGGACCACGGCCACCACGGCGGCCCGCGCCTTGTGCTCGGCCCCGAGCACGACCGACAGGCCGAAGAACAGCAGGCTCGCGCCGATGACCCAGCCGAGCACGTCGAGCAGCGCGGCGAAGGCCAGGAAGACGCCGCTGACCAGGCCGACGCTGCGCCAGTCGGTGGGCGCGTCCGCGTCCACGTCCTCGCTCTCCTCGGGGTCGCCGGCGCCGCCGCGCAGCACGTCGATCACGTAGAACAGGCCGATCAGCACCATGGCCGCGCCGACCAGCATGGGGAAGAAGCGCGGCCCGAGGCCGAGCTGGGAGGCCGCGGCCGAGACGTCGAGCGTGCCGACCATCACGAGCACGCCCAGCCCGAGCACCACGACCGCCAGCCCGAGTTCGGGCCGCCACCGGCGAGCCATCAGGACACGAGCCCCATTTCGGCGATGATGCCCTTGACCTTGGTCTCCTCGGACTTCAGGTAGTCGGCGAACTGCTGCCCGGTCTGGAAGGAGTCGATCCAGCCGTTCTTGGCGACGGCGTCCTTCCACGGCTGGGAGTCGTGCATCTTGGTCACCAGGTCGGTGAGGGACTTCTTGGCGGCGTCGTCCAGGCCGCCGGGGGCGACGAAGCCGCGCCAGTTGGCCAGCTCGACGTCCAGGCCGCCCTCCTTCAGCGTCGGGGCGTCGAGGCCGGCGACGCGCGAGCCGCTGCTGACGGCCAGCGCCCGCAGCTTGCCGGACTTCACGTGCTCGGCGAACTCGCCGACGCCCGAGATGCCCGCGCTGACCTTGCTGCCCAGCAGCGCGTTGAGTGCCTCGCCGCCGCCGGAGTGGGCGATGTAGTTGACCTGCTTGGGGTCCACGCCCGCGGCCTTGGCCATCAGCCCGGCCACGATGTGGTCGGTGCCGCCCGCCGAGCCGCCCGCGACGGAGACCTTCGCCGGGTCGGCCTTCCACGCGGCGACCAGGTCGGCCAGCGTCTTGAACGGGGAGTCGGCCGGGACCACGACGATCTCGTACTCCTCGGTCAGCTTGGCGATGGGGGTGGTCTCGGCCAGGGTGACCTTCGACTTGTTCTGCTCGATCGCGCCCACCATGACCAGGCCCATGGTCATCAGCAGGTTGCCGTTGCCCTTCTCGCCGGCGAGCTGGGCCAGGCCGATCGTGCCGCCCGCGCCCGGCACGTTGTAGACCTCGACCTTGCGCTTGGGGTCGGCCGTCTTGAGCGCCTGCTCGGCGGTGCGGGCGGTCTGGTCCCAGCCGCCGCCGGCCGCCGCGGGGGCCATGATCCGCAGGGAGCCGTCGCCGCCGGAGGCGCCGGTCTCGGCGCAGCCGGACAGGGCGGCGACGGAGAGTGCCGCCAGGGCGGCGGCGAATACGCGCAAGCGCATGATCACTCCAGTGGGGGATTCGCACAGTCGTTGGCCTGCGATGGTGATGCCCGTTCCCCGACTGGTCGAGGCTTTGGGCGGTTGCCGTCATAGTGGTCGTATTGGTCGCGACCTGGCCGTGACCTGGCTTTGTTTCCATGTGGGCGTGCGCAGGGTTACCGACGCCCCCCTCGGCACCCAGTTGTTCGTGCTCCAGATGGTGATCGTGCTGCTCGCCGTCGGCGGCACGGCAGGCGTGTGGGCGGGGCACACGAGGGAGCAGCTCGACGCGCTGCACCAGCAGCGCGCCCTGGCCATCGCCCAGTCGGTGGCCGCCCTTCCGCAGGTCCGCGACGCCTTCCGGCTGGAGAACCCGGAGTCGGTGCTGCAACCGCTGGCGCTCAGCGTCCAGCACGAGACCGGAGCCGACTACGTGGCCATCGCCAACGCCGAGCAGAAGCGCTACGCCCACCCCAACGCCGCCCTGATCGGCAAGCGGCTGTCCACCGACGGCACCGCGGTCCTGCGTACGGGCCGCAGCTGGGTCGGCACCGAGACGGGCACGATCGGCACCACGGTCCGCGGCAAGACCCCCATCCGCGACGAATACGGCAACGTCATCGGCCTGGTGTCGGTCGGCGTGCTGCAGACCACGGTCACCGGCCAGCTCGGCGGCGCGCTGCCGCCGCTGATCTGGACCGCGCTGGCCGTGCTGCTGGCCGGTCTTGCGCTGGCCGCGCTGATCACCGCCCGGGTGCGCAGGCAGACGTTCGGGCTGGAGCCGCGCGAGATCGCCGCGCTGCTGGAGCAGCGCGAGGGCGTGCTGCACGGCGTGAAGGAGGGCGTGCTGGCCCTCGACCTGGCCGGGCGGGTCACGCTGGTCAACGACGCGGCCCGCGACCTGCTCGGCGACCTCGGGACCGACGTGACGCGCATGCCGGTCTCCGAGCGCATGCGCGACGTGCTGACCGGCGCCGACCCGGGCGAGGACCGCGTGGTGCTGCACGGCGAGCGCGTGCTGGTGCTCAACAGGACCCCGGTCGCGGTACGCGGCCGGCACCGCGGCTGGGTCGTCACCCTGCGCGACCGCACCGAGCTGGTCCGCCTGGCCCGCGAGCTGGACGACACCAGCAGCGCGACCGAGGCCCTGCGCGCCCAGGCCCACGAGTTCGCCAACCGCATGCACACCGTCGTCGGCCTGCTGGAGCTCGGCGAGCACGAGGCCGCGATCGGCTTCATCACCCGCACCACGGCCGGCGCGTACGCCACCGGCCTGCGCGAACGCGTCCAGGACGCCACGCTGGCCGCGCTGCTGCTGGCCAAGTCGGCCGAGGCGGCCGAGCGCGGGGCGCGGCTGGTGCTGGCGGAGGACTCCGCCGTGCCGGAGGGCGCGCTCGGCGACCCGCAGGATGCCGTCCTGGTGGTGGGGAACCTGGTCGCCAACGCGATCGACGCGCTCGACGGCGCGGGCGGCACGATCGAGGTCTCGGTCGTGGCCGACGCCGAGGGCCTGCACGTCCGCGTCGGCGACTCCGGGCCCGGCATCACGCCCGAGCTGGTGGAGGAGGTCTTCAGGGAGGGGTTCACGACGAAGGCCGCCCTGTCGGGGCCGCGCGGCCTGGGCCTGGCGCTGACCCGGCAGGCGTGCCTGCGCCGGGGCGGCTGGGTCCGGGTGCGCAACGCCGGCGGCGCCGTCTTCACCGCCCTGCTGCCCGCCGAGGCCCGCGCGTGAACGACGTACGGGTCCTGGTGGTGGACGACGACTTCATGGTCGCCCGCATCCACGGCGGTTACGTCTCGCGCGTGCCCGGCTTCGAGGTCGTCGCCGTGGCGCACACCGGGGCCGACGCGCTCGCCGCCGTGGCCGAGCTCCGGCCCGACCTGGTCCTGCTCGACATCTACCTGCCCGACATGTCGGGCCTGGAGGTGCTCAAGGCCATCGACGACGTGGACGTCCTGATGATCAGCGCGGCCCGCGACGTCGCCACGGTCCGGGAGGCCATGCGCGGCGGCGCGGTCAACTACCTGATCAAGCCGTTCACCGCCGCCGCGCTCACCGAACGCCTGCGCCAGTACGCCGACACCCGCAGACGGCTCACCGCCATCGGCCCCCAGGCCCGCCAGGACGACGTCGACCGGCTGTTCGGCGCGCCCAAGCAGCCCGTCCCGGTGCCCAAGGGCCTGTCGCCGGCCACCTGCGCGCTGGTGGCGCAGGCGCTGCGCGAGGCCGGAGGCGACCTGTCGGCGGCCGAGACGGCCGAGCTCACGGGCCTGTCGAGGGTGAGCGCGCGCCGGTACCTGGAGCACCTGTGCGCCTCGGGCCGGGCCGAGCTCCACCCCAGGTACGGCACCGCCGGACGGCCGGAACATCGCTACCGGTGGCTAGGTTGACACACTTCCGTATTCGTTTCTGGTGACATAGTCGGATACTCGTGCCTTACTGTTGCCTGAGACTTGGCTGCGGACCGGGAGGAGATTGAGGCGTGCGAAACGCCGGACCGATCGAATCACCGACCGACCCGTTCGCCTCGGTGCCGATGCCCACGTCGGGTGTCTCCAAGAAGCCGCGGATCGAAGGATTACCTCCGGGCGTGTCCCGTGACATCTTCGGCCCGCAGGACCAGCAGGAGCCCCGGCCGGCCCCAGGACCGAGCGCGCCCGGCGGTCAGACCGGCGGCGCGCTGCCACCGAAGGCGCCGCCCGCGCAGCCATGGCCCATGAAGGACAAGGACCCCGCCGGGCCCGCCCCCGTGTTCGGCGGGAGCGGCGGCGACCGGTCGCCCGCCTTCGAGCCGGAGCCCGTCCGCCGGCGCCGCCTGCTGCCCGGGGTGCTGGTGCTGGTGCTCGTCCTGGCCACGCTGGCGTACGTGGTGCCGGCCGTGATGATGTCGGGGGCCGTGCTGCGCGGCACCCGGGTGGGCGGCGTGGAGATCGGCGGCCTGACCGTCACCCAGGCGGCCGACAAGTTGCGCACCGAACTGGGCCCCAGGCTCAGCCGGCCGGTCACGGTGAACATCAACGGCAAGAAGGACACCGTCCAGCCCGACGAGGCCGGACTCGAACTCGACGTGGTCGGCACCATCGGGCAGGCCCCCAGCGGCTTCCCCGGCCCCGTCGAGGTCTGGCGCGGACTGACCGGCACGACCGACGTCCCGCCCAAGATCACTATCGACTCCTCCCAGCTCACCAGGACCGTCGAGGGCCTGGCCGAGGGCGTGGACAAGCAGGCCCGCGAGGGCAGGGTGACCTTCTCGGGGCTGGAGCCCAAGGCCCGCATGCCCGAGGACGGCGTGCTCCTCGACCGCGACGACGCCGTGCGCCGGATCGGCGAGGCGTTCCTGCGCGGTGGCGGCGCCGTGGTGCTCTCCATGCGCCCGGCCAAGCCCGTCACCTCGGCCGAGAGCGTCGAGTCGGCCCTGGCCGCGGCCAGGAAGGCCGTCTCCGCGCCCGTCACGCTGACCCTGGCCGGCAAGCAGGCCCAGCTCACCCCGGCCATGATCGCCGCCCACCTGACCTACGTGCCGGGCGACGACGGCGCGCTCGTCCCCCAGTTCGACGCGGAGGCCGCGCTCGCGCCGGTGGAGAACAGCCTCGTGGACGCCACCCAGCAGCCGCGCGACGCGACGTACCAGATCGTCGGCGACAAGCCGGTGCTGGTGCCCGCCCGCAAGGGCCGGGGCGTGAACGCCAAGCTGCTGGCCCGCGACGTCGAGAAGCTGCTCACCGCCGCGGGCCCGCGGACCGTGGAGGTCCAGCTGGGCGTGGTCACCCCCGAGGTCACCACGAGCCAGATCCGCGGCCTCGGCATCAAGGAGAACGTCGGCACGTTCACCACGTCCTTCGACTGCTGCCCGCCGCGCGTCACCAACATCCGCCGCATGGCCCAGCAGCTGGACGGCAGGCTGGTCAAGCCGGGCGAGACGCTCTCGCTCAACGAGGCGACCGGCGAGCGCACGGTCGAGGACGGCTACGTCCGGGCCGGCCAGATCGTCGGCGGCCGGATGGTCGACATCGTCGGCGGCGGTGTCTCCCAGTTCGCCACCACCATGTACAACGCGGTCTTCCTCGGCGGCTTCGACCTGGTCGAGCACGAGCCCATGGACTACTACGCGCCCTCCTACCCGGCCGGGCGCGACGTGGCGCTGCTCTACCCCGACCGCGACCTCAAGTGGCGCAACGACTCCGAGTACGGCGTGCTGATCAAGACCGCCACCACCGCCACGACGGTCAGCGTCACCCTGTGGAGCACCAAGCGGTACGACAAGGTCGAGGCGGTCGAGTCCGAGCGGCGCGACTTCAAGCCGTTCGGCCGGGCGACCAGCGACGAGCCGGGCTGCGTGCCCGCCGCCGGCCAGCAGGGCTTCACGATCGACGTCACCCGCGTGTTCCACAAGGGCGGCGAGATCGTGAAGAAGGACAAGAAGCTGGTCACCAAGTACCGGCCGCAGACCGCGCTCACCTGCGGCACGGCCGGCTAGGACGTGGCGACCGCCAGGATGCGGTCGTCACCCGGACGCGGTGAGCCCCGGCCGTCCTTGTTGCTGGTGCTCACCCACAGGCCGCCGCCGGGCGCCGCGGTGACCGCGCGCAGCCTGCCGTAGCGGCCGGCGTAGCGGGCCACGGGCGTGCCCGGCGCGCCGTCCCGGGCCAGCGGCACCTGCCACAGCCGCTGGCCGCGCAGCGTGCCCACCCACAGCGCGCCGTCCGCGTACGCCATGCCGGACGGCGACGCCTCACCGGTGGACCAGGTGACGATGGGGTTGACGAACCGGGCGTCGTTGCCCTTGCCCTCCACCACCGGCCAGCCGTAGTTGGCGCCCGGCCGGACCAGGTTGATCTCGTCGTAGGTGTTGGCGCCGAACTCGGAGGCGTACAGGCGGCCCGCGGTGTCCCAGGCCAGGCCCTGGACGTTGCGGTGGCCGTAGCTGTAGACGAGTGTGCCGAACGGGTTGCCGGGGGCGGGGGCGCCGTCCACGGTCAGGCGCAGGATCTTGCCGCCGAGCGAGTCGCGCCGCTGGGCCAGGCCGCGGTCGCCGGTCTCGCCGGTGGTGGCGTACAGGTAGCCGTCGGGGCCGAAGGCGAGCCGGCCGCCGTTGTGGATGCCGCCCTTGGGGATGCCCTGGACGAGGAGCCGCTCGTCGCCGAGGCCGTCGTCGCCGAGCCGGTAACGGACGATCCGGTTGTCCTGCTCGGCGGTGTAGTACAGGAAGACCTGCCGGTCCTTGACCGCCACGCCCAGCAGGCCGCCCTCGCCGCCGGGCCGCGCCGCGCCGATCCGGGCGACCTCGGTGACCTTGCCCGCGGGGGTGACGCGCAGCAGCCTGGCCGTGTCCCGCTCGGTGACCAGGGCGTCCCCGCCGGGCAGGAACGCGATCGCCCACGGCACGGCCAGGCCGGTCGCCACGTCCGCGGGAGCGCGGGGCGCCCTGGCCGCCGGGACCGAGGCCGTCGGGGGAGACGCCGTCGGGTCCGTGGCTGCCGGGTTCGTGGCCGGCGGCGCCTGGCCGCCGGCCGAGCAGGCGGCGAGCGCGGCCAGGAGCACGATCGTCCAGAGCTTCCTCATGTGTTCCATACTTCCCCGCGGGTCGTAAGGTTCTCGGCATGATGATCTGGGTTCCGTCCGAAGCGGCGGCGGATGTCCTGTCTGACATTCCGGGCGTCGAATGCGCTGTTTACGATGGTTCGGCCATGCCGGACGGCATCGAGGACGTCGAGGTCTGGATCCCGCCGCTGGTCGTGGTGCCCGACGTGCCGGGGACGCTGGCGCGGATGCGCTCGCTGCGGCTGGTGCAGACCGTCACCGCGGGGGTGGAGCCGTACCGGCCGCACCTGCCCGAGGGGGTGGTGCTGTGCAACGCCCGCGGTGTGCACGACGCCGGCACCGCCGAGTGGGCGGTCGGCGCGATGATCGCGGTGCTCAGGGAGTTCCCCGGGTTCGCCGACGCCCAGCGCCGCGGCGAGTGGACCTACCACCACACCGGCGTGCTGGCCGACTCCACCGTGCTCATCGTCGGCCACGGGTCCATCGGCGCGGCGGTCGAGCGGCGGCTGAGCGGCTTCGAGGTCGAGGTCGTCCGGGTGGCCAGGAGCGCGCGCGAGGGCGTGCACGCCATGGAGGAGCTGCCCGCGCTGCTGCCGTCGGCCGACGTCGTGGTCCTGCTCGTGCCCGCCACGCCCGACACCGCGGGCATGGTCGACGCCGCCTTCCTGGCCCGGATGAAGGACGGCGCCGTCCTGGTCAACGCGGCCAGGGGCGGCGTGGTCGACACCGAAGCCCTGATCGCCGAGCTCAAAACCGGTAGGCTACGCGCCGCGCTCGACGTCACCGCGCCCGAGCCGCTGCCGCAGGGCCACCCCCTTTGGAGCGCTCCGGGCGTGCTGATCACGCCGCACATCGCGGGCAGCACCCCCGCCTCCGTACGGCGCACGCTCCGGCTGATCCGCGAGCAGCTCGGGCGCTACCTCGCAGGTGAAGAGTTGATCAACGTCATTACCGACTCGTATTGAGAGGATCCCGGAACGTGGCTGGTCCGTGACCTTTCGTGCGTACGGTGGCGTCTGCAGGGAGTTCCTGACTCGCTGTCAAGGAACTCTTGGCGGAAATTGGTCTGTGTGGTTATCAGATCGGTGACGACATCGGCGTTGTCACCACCCGCGCATCCGCGACCGCACACACTGGCGATGTGAGCGCCGGGCTTCGGCGGTCACTGGTGCAGGGTTCAAGACAGGATGGGCAACGACTGTGATCCGCTGGCGTGATCCACGGGCGCCGCTGACCGCCGCAGGGGCGGCCGGAGTGGTGGCGTTCGCCGCCGCGCTCCTCGCGGGCGGGCCGGCCGTGCTGACCGGTGCCGTGGCCGGCGGCGTGGCGGCCCTGGCCGCCGCCGCCTCGCTGCTGGTGGCCTCGGTCAGGTCGGCCGAACACCGCTCGATGGCGATGGCCGCGCGCTGGATGGGCGGCGGCGCCGTCGTGTGGCTCGCCGGCGTGGCGCTCCGCGCGGTCGCCACCAGCTTCGTCGTCAGCTTCGCCGACCTGTTCGTCCTGCTCGGCACCGTGATCATCGCGGGCGGCGCGCTGATCGCCGCCGACCGCAGGTTCCCGGCCAAGGTCGTGTTGAGGCATCTCACGGACGCGTACCTGTGCGCGGCCTCGCTCTTCCTCATCGGCTGGGTGGTGGCGCTGCGCCACTATTACGAGGACGCGGGCGACGCGCCCACGTTCACCTTCGCCATGGTGCCGCCGATGATCGCGTTGCTCGTCTCCTGCGGGGTGATCCCCTCGGTGCTCACCAGCCGGGCCGGCTCCTGGCTGCTCGGCCTGGCCGGGGTGGGCGTGCTGGCCACCATGACCGTGGGCGGGCTGTCGGCCGCCATGGCCCGCCTGGCCGGCGACCCGCCGCCCATGTGGACCGTCATGCTCGTGCCCGTCGCGCTGCTGCTGCTGGCCGCCGTGCCCTGGGGGCCGCGGGCGCGGCCGGTCGCCGGTCCCGTCGTGCGCAACGTGGTCGCGATGATGCCGCTGGCGCTCGTCGCCGTGGCCGCCTGCACGCTGCTCGCCCACCTGGCCGGCTCCCGGGCCGCGCAGCCGGTGACCGGCGTCGTGGTGGTCGCGGTCTCCGTGGTGCTGCTCCTGCTCGTCCGCCTGTTCGTGCTCTCGGCGGCGTCCATCCGGCTGCGCGGCCTGGTCTCGCTGGGCGAGCGGCAGCTCAGGGAGCTGGCCGAGAGCACCGGCGACGTGGTGCTGCTGTGCGACTACGAGGGCGTCGTCCACGAGATCGGCGCCGGCGTCGAGGTCACGTACGGCTACCCGCCCGACGACCTGGTCGGCGGCTCGATCTTCGACTACATCCACCCCGAGGACGTCCCGGGCATCCAGGCCGCGATGCGCGCCATGACCACCGACGAGGAGGGCGCCGCGCCGGGCGCCTGCATGATCGCCTGCCGGGTGCGCGCCGCCGACGGCACCTGGCGGCCCACCGAGTCCGTCGCCACCCGCCACATCGGCGGCGACGACCTCATGCTCGTCACCACCCGCGACGTCAGCGACGAGGAGGCCCTGCGCAACCAGGTCGCCCACCTGACCTTCCACGACGGCGTCACCGGGCTGCCCAACCGCGCCTACTTCGAGGAGCGCACCCGCGAGGTGCTGTCCGGCCGCACGTCCGGCAACGTCGCGGTGATCTTCCTCGACCTCGACGGGTTCACCTCGGTCAACGACTCGGTGGGGCACGCCAGCGGCGACTACCTGCTCGGCCAGGCCGCCCGCCGGCTGCGCGGGGCCGTACGCGCCGACGACACGCTGGCCCGGTGGGGCGGCGACGAGTTCGCCGTGCTCGTGGAGACCGGCGGCGACGCCCAGATGGCCGTGGACATGGCCGAGCGCCTGGTACGCGCGGTCTCTCAGGAGCCGTTCCGGGTCGCCGACCGCGACGTGGCGCTGACCGCGAGCGTCGGCGTGGCCTTCACCGAGGACGGCCTGCCCGCCGGCGACCTGATGCGCAACGCCGATGTGGCCATGGCGCGTTCCAAGGAGCTGGGCGGGCGGCGGGTCGAGGTGTTCGCCGCGCAGATGCACGCCGACGTGGTGCGCCGCCTGGAGCTGGCCGCCGACCTGCAGCGGGCGCTCATCGAGCAGCAGTTCGCCATCGAGTACCAGCCCGTGGTCGACCTGGCCACGTCCCGGGTGACCGCGGTCGAGGCGCTGGTGCGGTGGTGGCGCGGCTCGGTGTTCGTGCCGCCCGAGCAGTTCCTCGGCCCGGCCGAGGACACCGGGCTGATCGTGCCGCTGAGCGAGTGGATCCTGCGCGAGGCGTGCCGCGAGGTGGCGTCCTGGCGGGCCTCGTCCTGGGACATCGGGCTGTCGCTCAACCTGTCGGCCCGGCAGATCACCGCGCCCCGCTTCGTCGAGACCGTCGAGCAGGCGCTGGCCGAGAGCGGCCTGCCCGCCTCCGCGCTCACCCTTGAGGTGATCGAGGAGATGCTCGTCGAGGACGCCGAGGAGACCATCAGGCGGCTGTCGGAGCTGCGCGCGCTGGGCGTGCGGCTGGCGATCGACGACTTCGGCACCGGCTACGCCTCGCTGGCCTTCCTCAGGCAGCTCCCGGTCGACATGATCAAGATCGACCCGTCGTTCGTGTCGGGCCTGGGCCGGGACGACACGCTGACCCTGCTCACCCGGACGATCGTGCGGCTCGGCCACGACCTCGGGCTCACCGTGGTGGCCGAGGGCATCGAACGGCCCGAGCAGCTGGAGCTGCTGCGCGAGATGGGCTGCACCAGGGGGCAGGGTTTCCTGGTGGCACGTCCCATGGCGGCCCGCGGCGTGGACAGCCTCATGCGGACGAGTCTCACCGTTTGAGACTCGCGTCCCGCCAAGTTGACATCGGGGCGTTCTGAGCGGCTATGGTGTAAGCCATGCTTCGCAGTGAGATTCTCGTAGTACTTCGCCGGCGCGCAGGCCGATAGCGAAGCACTCCGACCTGCGCGCCGCCCCAGACCCACCCCCGCCGGTGGGAAGGGGCATTTTTTATGTCCTTAAGTGAGTAGCCACGCAAGGAACGAGCCGATGACCGAACGGATGACAGGTGCACAGGCCCTGGTGAGGGCGCTGGAGCACGTGGGAGTCGACACCGTGTTCGGGATCCCGGGCGGCGCGATTCTGCCCGCCTACGATCCCCTTTACGACTCGACCAAGGTCCGGCACGTGCTTGTACGGCACGAGCAGGGCGCCGGCCACGCGGCCGAGGGTTACGCGCAGGCCACCGGCAAGGTCGGGGTCTGCATGGCGACCAGCGGTCCCGGGGCCACCAACCTGGTGACGCCGATCGCCGACGCCTTCATGGACTCGGTGCCGATCGTGGCGATCACCGGCCAGGTCGCCGCGCCGATGATCGGCACGGACGCGTTCCAGGAAGCCGACATCTCCGGCATCACCATGCCGATCACGAAGCACAACTTCCTGATCACCGATCCCGCGGACATCCCGCGCACGATCATGGAGGCGTTCCACATCGCCTCGACCGGCCGTCCCGGGCCGGTGCTGGTGGACATCTCCAAGGACGCGTTGCAGGCCCAGACCACCTTCAGCTGGCCGCCTGTCATGCAGCTGCCGGGCTACCGCCCGGTCACCAGGCCGCACTCCAAGCAGATCCGCGAGGCCGCCAAGCTGATCGCCGAGTCCCAGCGGCCCGTCCTGTACGTCGGCGGCGGCGTGCACAAGGCCGGCGCGTCGGCCGAGCTGCTGCAGCTCGCCGAGCTGACCGGCATCCCGGTCGTCACCACCCTGATGGCCCGTGGCACGTTCCCGGACAGCCACCCCCAGCACATGGGCATGCCGGGCATGCACGGTAGCGTCTCGGCCGTGGGCGCGCTGCAGAGATCCGATCTGATCATCGGGCTGGGCGTGCGCTTCGACGACCGGGTGACCGGCAACCTGGCCTCGTTCGCGCCGCACGCCAAGGTCGTGCACGCCGACATCGACCCGGCCGAGATCTCCAAGAACCGGCACGCCGACGTGCCCATCGTGGGCGACTGCAAGGAGGTCATCAGCGACCTGGTCGGCGCGATCCAGGCCTCCGGCCAGAAGGGCGACTACACCGACTGGTGGACCGTCCTGAACGGTTACAAGGAGACCTACCCGCTGGGCTACGAGACCTTCGAGGACGGCACGCTGGCCCCCCAGTACGTGATGGAGCGGCTGAGCGCCATCGCCGGGCCCGACGCCTACTACGT
The DNA here is from genome assembly GCF_040675235.1 of Nonomuraea sp. NPDC049637. Classification (NCBI taxonomy): domain Bacteria; kingdom Bacillati; phylum Actinomycetota; class Actinomycetes; order Streptosporangiales; family Streptosporangiaceae; genus Nonomuraea; species Nonomuraea sp. NPDC049637. The sequence continues at coordinate 456,156 of NZ_JBFAOM010000002.1, read as the reverse complement.
GTCCGGGGTCGGCCAGCACCAGATGTGGGCCGCGCAGTTCATCGACTACGAGAACCCCGGGACGTTCATCAACTCCGGCGGCCTCGGCACGATGGGCTTCGCCGTCCCGGCCGCCATGGGCGCGAAGATGGGCCGGCCGGAGGCCACGGTGTGGGCCATCGACGGCGACGGCTGCTTCCAGATGACCAACCAGGAGCTGGCCACCTGCGCCCTGGAGGGCGTGCCGGTCAAGATCGCCGTCATCAACAACGGCAACCTCGGCATGGTCCGCCAGTGGCAGACGCTCTTCTACGAGGAGCGGTACTCCAACACCGACCTGCAGACCGCGCGTCGCATCCCCGACTTCGTCAAGCTGGCGGAGGCCTATGGTTGTGTGGGCCTGAGGTGCGAGCGCGCCGAGGACGTCGACGCGACCATCAGGAAGGCCATGGAGATCAACGACGTGCCGGTCGTGATCGACTTCGTCGTCCACCAGGACGCCATGGTCTGGCCCATGGTCGCGGCCGGCACCAGCAACGACGACATCAAGATCGCCCGTGACATGGCGCCGAAGTGGGAGAACGAGGATGAGTAGACACACTCTGTCTGTGCTCGTCGAGAACAAGCCAGGTGTTCTCGCTCGGGTTTCGGCGCTGTTCAGCAGGCGGGGGTTCAACATCGACTCGCTCGCCGTCGGGCCCACCGAGCACGACGACATCTCGCGCATCACGATCGTGGTGAGCGTGGAGGAGCTGCCCCTTGAGCAGGTCACCAAGCAGCTCAACAAGCTGGTCAACGTCCTGAAGATCGTCGAACTGGATCCGTCACAGTCGGTCCAGCGCGAACTCATGCTGATCAAGGTCAAGGCGGACGCCGAGAACCGGTCGCACGTCCTCGAACTCGTCAACCTCTTCCGTGCCCGCTGCGTGGACGTCGCGGCCGACGCGGTGACCATAGAGGTCACCGGCACTCCCGACAAGCTCGAGGCCTTCGTCAAGGTCCTCGAGCCGTTCGGGATCAAAGAACTCGTCCAGTCGGGCATGGTGGCCATCGGCCGCGGCGCCCGTTCCATCACAGACCGGTCCCTCAGGGCACTGGACCGTACCGCCTGAAAGGTTTTATTCAAGTGACCGAGATCTACTACGACGACCAGGCCGACCTGTCGATCATCCAGGGGCGTCACGTGGCCGTGCTGGGGTACGGCAGCCAGGGCCACGCCCACGCGCTCTCCCTGCGTGACTCCGGCGTCGACGTGCGCGTCGGCCTTCCCGAGGGCTCCAAGAGCCGCGAGAAGGCGGAGAACGACGGGCTGCGGGTCGTCACCCCGGCCGAGGCGGTGGAGGAGGCCAACCTCACCATGATCCTCGCGCCGGACCACATCCAGCGCCACCTGTACGCCGAGCACGTCGCCCCCAACCTCGTCGAGGGCGACGCGCTGTTCTTCGGCCACGGCCTCAACATCCGCTACGGCCTCATCGAGGCGCCCGAGGGCGTCGACGTCTGCATGGTCGCCCCGAAGGGCCCGGGCCACCTGGTCCGCCGCCAGTTCGAGGCCGGCCGCGGCGTCCCGTGTCTGGTCGCGGTCGAGAAGGACGCCTCCGGCAAGGCCCTCGACCTGGCGCTGTCGTACGCCAAGGGCATCGGCGGCACCCGCGCCGGCGCGCTGCGCACCACCTTCACCGAGGAGACCGAGACCGACCTGTTCGGCGAGCAGGCCGTGCTGTGCGGCGGCGTCTCCGAGCTGATCAAGGCGGGCTTCGAGACCCTCATCGAGGCCGGCTACCAGCCCGAGGTCGCCTACTTCGAGTGCCTCCACGAGATGAAGCTCATCGTCGACCTCATGTACGAGGGCGGCATCTCCAAGATGTACTGGTCGGTCTCCGACACCGCCGAGTACGGCGGCTACACCCGCGGCCCGCGCGTCATCACCGACGAGACCCGTCAGGAGATGCGCCGCATCCTCGGCGAGATCCAGGACGGCACCTTCGCCCGGCAGCTCGTCGAGGAGTTCGACGGCGGCCAGAAGGAGTTCACGCGTCACCGCGAGGAGCTGGCCGAGAACCCGATCGAGAAGACGGGCGCGAAGCTGCGCCCGATGATGAGCTGGCTGAAGGGCTGACCCTTCGCCGTACGTCGCCCGCCCGCTGCACGCTCAGCGGGCGGGCGACGCTTTTCGCCCGTTTTTCTAGGGTTCGCCGGCGAGCCGATGGCATGATGCCGGGATGCCTTTCGATCACAACGACCACTACCACCCGGCGATGGCGCGGCTCGTGCCCAAGGGGGCCCGGACGGCGCTCGACGTCGGCTGCGGCACCGGGCGGTTCGCGCGGCGGCTGGCGGGCCTCGGGATCGAGGTCGACGCGGTCGACCCGGCGCCCGAGGTGATCGAGGCCGCCTCGTCGGCGCCGGTGAGCGGGGTGCGGTTCCTGTGCGCCGACGTCACGCGCATGGAGCTGCCCGCGGGGCGCTACGACTACATCTCCTGCCTGGCGAGCCTGCACCACATGCCGTTCGGGACCGTGGCCGCCTTCCGGGACGCGCTGGCGCCCGGCGGGGTGCTGGCCGTCCTCGGGTGCTACGCGGAGCGCACGGCCGTCGACTTCGCGTGGAGCCTGGCCGCCGTACCGGTGAACGCGGCGGCCCGGGTGGTGGTGGCGGCGGGGGAGCGCGTCGGCGGGCCGCGGGCCGGGTCCGTGCGCGCGCCGGTGCGGCCGCCGGACATGTCCTTCGCGGAGGTACGGCGGGAAGCGGCGTCCCTGCTGCCCGGCTTCTCCCTGCGCAGGCTGCTCTTCTGGCGCTACCTCCTGACCTACCGCAAACCCACCACCCCGGGGCTTCCCGGCTGACCTGTCGCAGGGCGCGCTGCCTCGCGGCTTCCGAGGTCTGTCGCAGGGCGGGCCGGCTGCGGGTTGCGGCGCTTGGCTGCCGTACGGCGCCTGCCTCTCCGTCACGGGGCCGACCGGCCGCGCGGGCGCGGTGCTGCGCGGTGGGTCGCGGTGAGGGCCCAGGCGGCGGTGGCCGCCGCGACCGTTGCCGGGGCGATGAACGGGGTGACGGCGGCGTGCACGCGCAGCGCCGAGGCAGCGACGACGGCGCCCGAGACCACGCACAGCACCACGGCCAGCGGGCGCAGCACCCCCGAGCGCGGGCCGACCGCCCGGCCCGCCAGGCTGGTCAGCGTGCCCGTGACGTACGTCGTGGACAGGCCGGGACCGCCCGCCCAGCGCGTGACGGCGCTCTGCAGGCCCATCGCCGTTCCCGAGGCGGCGATCAGCGCCGCATGCGGCAGTGCGCGGGCCGTCCATCCGGCCGCCACCACCACCAGCAGCGCCAGCTCCGCGAGCAACACCGCCAGCGGACGCGCGGGCACCCGGTCCGGCGCCCCCGTCGGCGGGGGAGCGCGGCCGGCTGGGTCGTTCAGCAGGGCGAAGCCGATCGTCAGGCCCAGGCAGAACGTGGTCAGGGCGATTCCCGAGCGGATGACGTGCGAGGTGTCGCCGGTGCCGAGCGCCAGGCCGAGCAGGACGATGTTGCCGGTCATGTTCGCGGTGAACACCTGCCCGAGCGCGAGGAAGCTCAGCGCGTCGACGGCCCCTGCCGCGAGCGCCAGAGCGAGCATGGAGAACCGTCCGAAACGCATACTCTGAGCACTATAACGATTACTCTGGGTGATTAGTCAACCGGGCGGCCGGGCGGCTGCGAGCTCACGGTGAAGCGTGATAATAATACCGGTATAGTTATCGCGCCGAGGGCTGGGAGGCCACTGTGATCACGCTCAAGACCGCCGGGGAGATCGACGCCATGCGGGAGGCGGGCCGCGTCGTGGCCGCCGTGCACGCCGCCGTCAAGGAGCGGGCCGCCGCCGGGGTGTCGCTGCTGCAGCTCGACGAGGTGGCCCGCGAGGTCATGCACGAGGCGGGGGCGCGGTCGTCGTTCCTCGGCTACCACCCGTCGTTCGGGGCCATGCCGTACCCGGGGGTGGTGTGCACGTCCGTGAACGGGGTCATGCTGCACGGGTTGCCCACGCCGTACCGGCTGCGCGAGGGCGACGTGCTGAGCGTGGACTTCGGCGCGCACGTCGACGGCTGGCACGCCGACGGCGCGGTCACCTTCACCGTCGGGCCCGGCCGGGCCGAGGACCTCAAGCTCATCCGGGTGGCCGAGGAGACGCTGGCGGCGGGCATCGCGGCCGCCGTGCCGGGCGGCCGGATGGGCGACATCGGGCACGCGATGTCGCTGGTCGGCCGCGGCGCCGGCTACGGCATGCAGAACGACTTCGGCGGCCACGGCATCGGCCGGGCCATGCACGAGTCGCCGTTCGTGCCCAACGAGGCCCGTCCCGGGCGCGGCCTGCGACTTCGCCCCGGACTGGTGATCGCCATCGAGCCGAGCCTGATGGCGGGCGGCGGCGACGAGTACGTCATGGCCGAGGACGGCTGGTCGGTGTGCTCGTCCGACGGCAGCAGGAGTGCGCACGTCGAGCACACGGTCGCCATCACCGCTGACGGCCCGGTGGTTCTCACCCTCCCCTGACGCCCGCCGTCAGCGCGGGGTCATGGCGGGCCCGGATATTCCTCTGCCGCGTACACCGATCGGTCAAGAAGGACCGGCTGCGTCCCCCCTTCGCTCAAGCGGCGTATTTTCGCTGGTAAAGACAGAAATGCAGGCGTTTGTTGAAAGAGGGCCTAGGGCAAATCTCCTCCCGATAGCTACGGAGAGTAGTCGATAGGTATCAAGGAGAATCGATATGTTCAGACAAGGGCTCATCCTGGCCGGGCTCGTCGGCGGGATGGTCATGGTCGGCGGCTCCGCTCTAGCGGCGACCCCTCACATGGCCTTCGTCCCTCACTCCGACGAGGACCCGGGCCGGGTTCTCTTCGTCTGCGGTGACGAGAACATCTTCGCCCGTGGCGAGGTCGACAACAGCACCAGCGGCGTGCTCGTCCTCGAGACCGGCGACATCCTGAGCCAGATCCTCGGCATCAAGAGCAAAGACACGAAGTGCGCCGTCAGCTGAAGTCATTCCTCAGCGGCTGAACTGCACGACTAAGGGGCCTGTCCGCAAGGACAGGCCCCTTTAGTCATGCCCTTTCTCGGGTCCCGGTGCGAAAAGCCGAAGGTGCGGGTCGTCCGCTGCCGAAGGGGGGCGGGCCCGGCCGCGGTCCGGTGTGCGGGGGGACGTGCGGCGCGGGCCCGCCGGGAGGGGAGCGTGCCGGGCATGTGGTGGGACGACCGGCTTGGGGGTGGGGCCGGCGACGGCCCGGCGCTCCCGGGATCAGGGGTCCGCCACGGCGTTGAACCGAAGTCTGGCGCGCCCATGTCGGCTATGTAGTGAAAATGCGAACCATATCTGGAGCTCCAGGTGATCAGATCGTGATGACCATCCTGTCGAGCCGGGTCGACCGCGGCGGCCCGCCGGACGCCCGGAGGCCGCCGCCCGTCGAAGGGTCAGTCCGTCCCGTGTCCGGAGGCCGCCGGGGTGGTCCACCGGTTCGTCAGCACCGGTTCGTCAGCACTGGGCCGGCTTCAGCCACGAGCACTCCAGGTCGCCCGCCGTGCCCTGGTCGGCGGCCTTGAGCTGGGCGGTGACGTCGGTCGCCGTCGCCCGCGAGAACTGGGCGAGCCGTACGGCGATCTTGTCCTCGATGTCCTTCGGCGAGCCGGACAGGTACTGGTTCAGCATGATCGAGAAGACCAGCGGCTCGCCCTCGGCGCTGGTCACGTAGCCGGACAACGAGGTCACGCCGGTCAGCGAGCCCGTCTTGGCGTGCACGTTGCCGGCCGCCGGGGTGTTCCGCATCCGGCTGCGCAGCGTGCCGCCGGTGAGACGGTCGGCGTTGCCGGCGATGGGCAGGGCCTCGTACCAGGTACTGAACCACGGCTTGGCCCGTACGGCGGTCAGGAGCTGGACGATCGAGTCCGGCGAGAAGCCGTCGCGGCGCGACAGGCCCGAGCCGTCCCGCATGTTGATCACCTTGACACCGTTGGCCTTGGCGAAGTCCGTGGCGACCTTCAGCCCGGCCGACCAGGTGCCCTGGTTCGCGGCCTTGCGGCCCATGGCCTTGGTGAGGATCTCGGCGTGCATGTTGTTGCTCAGCTTCAGGAACGGCACCAGCAGCTCGCTCAGCGGCATCGAGTCGTGCCTGGCCAGCTCGGCCGCCCCGGCGGGGGCCGCGCCCGCCGCCGTCGGGCCGAGCACCCGTACGCCGTGCGCGGCCAGCGCCTTGCGGAACAGCGCGGACACGTAGGCCGTGGGGTCGTCCACCGCGACCCACTCCTGGTACGGGTCGGCGACCGTGCCGGTGATCACGACCGTCCGCGTGCCGTGCTGCCGCTCGATGAGGACGTCGGTCTCGGCGCCCACGGTGGCCTTGTTGACGATCTTCAGGTAGTCGGTTTCCGGGGTCGTCGAGACCTTGACCTGGCCGCCGTCGGCCGCGACCGAGACGATCACCGAGCCGGCGTCGTAGTCGCGGTCGGGGGAGGCGGTCAGTGCGGAGATCGGCGCCGCGTAGTAGGCGGTCTCGTCGTCCCAGGCCCAGTCGGTGCCGAGCCGCTGGCCGTCGAACCACGTGTCGTCGGCGATCAGCTTGCCGGTGACGACCTTGACGCCGGCCGCCGCGACCTTGGCCGCCAGCGCGTCGTAGTCCTCGGCGAGCATGGTCGGGTCGCCGGTGCCGCGCAGCACGAGGTCGCCGGTGAGCACCGAGCCGACCTTGCGGCCGGCGTTCAGCACGGTGGTCGGGAAGCGGTAGTCCAGGCCGAGCGTCTCCACCGCCGCGGCCGAGGTGAACAGCTTGGTGTTGGACGCCGGGGTCAGCAGCTTGCCGGCGTCGGTGGCGTAGAGCTGCTCGCCGTTCGCGGCGCTCTTCACGACGACGCCCGCCCTGGCGATCGTGAGCCGGGAGTCGCCGAGGATCTGGTTGATGTCCTGGGTCAGGTCGGCCACGCCGGGTGAGGGGTCGAGGGCGACCGCCGGTGTGGAGGGGCCGGACGCCCACGCGAGTGCCGCGACGAGCGTGCCCGCGAGGAGGGAGGCTGAGGTGCGCCGCATGTGGTCTCCAAGGGACTGGGGGATCGCATGTGAGCATGAATCAGCGCAGTCGCCGTGTAATCCGCAAATATCCGTATTTCTGGAGCCGGCTCGGCGCGGGACGCGGGGGAGCAGGGTCAGGAGGAGGGGTGGCCCGAGGCGAGGAGGAAGCCGCAGTCGCCGAAGGAGATCTCGTCGCCCGACTTGACCCGGACGGGCCCCACCAGCCGCCACCCGTTGAGCCGGGTGCCGTTGAGCGAGCCGAGATCGACCAGCATCCAGCCGCCGTCGCCCTCCCGCCGCAGCTCGGCGTGCACGCGCGACACCGTCAGGTCCGACAGGACGAGGTCGCAGGCCGACCCCCGGCCCACGACGTAACGCAGCCGGTCGTCGTCCGGGAGCGCCAGCCGGGGCAGCCGCGGCCGCCGCCAGGCCGCCTGCAGCCGGGTGGTGAGCTCCGACACCGACGAGACCGCGTCCGTCAGGCGCTGCCTGATCGTGGGCCGGCGCGGCAGGTCGGCGACCAGCTCGTCGAGCTCGTGCTGGTTGCGCGCCCGCAGCGCCTGGTCGACCCGGCCGACGAAGGTGTCGTGGGAGATCCGGCCCTCCACGGCCCGGTGCTTGAGCTCGTCGATCGCGCGGTCGCGTTCCCCGTCGGAGGCGCGGAACGGCGGTTGGGTGGAGCTCATGTCCCGAGTATCGGCCTGAACGGCGTTCCATGTCCAGAATACGCGGATCAGTTGCGATGGCCATACTCAGTATGCATACTCAGTATTCATGTCGATCAGACACGGACTGCTCGCCCTGCTGAGCAGTGCGCCGCGTTACGGCTATCAGCTCCGGGTGGAATTCGAGGCGTCGACGGGGGCGACCTGGCCGCTCAACATCGGCCAGGTCTACACGACGCTCGCCCGCCTGGAGCGTGACGGCCTGGTGGCGCCCGGCGGAGCCGACGAGCAGGGCAGGACCGTCTACACGATCACCGAGGCCGGTCGGGAGGAACTGGAGCGATGGTTCAGCACCCCCGTCGACCACTCCGACCGGCCTCGGGACGAACTCGCCATCAAGATCGCGATGGCCGTCGCCGCCACCGACGTGGACGTGGGCGCGGTCATCCTGGCCCAGCGGATGGCGACCATGCGCACGCTCCAGGACCTGACCAGGGCCAAGAGGGCCGCCGGTGACGGCCTCGCCCAGCGGCTCGTCCTGGAATCAATGATCTTCAAGGCCGAGGCCGAGCAGCGCTGGCTCGACCACTGCGAGGCCGTTGTCAAGGAGAAGAACCGATGACTGTGGTGGAGCTGCGGGACGTGACCCGCGAGCACGGCCAGGTGCACGCCCTGCGCGGCGTGAGCCTGGAGGTGGCACAAGGGGAACTCGTCGCGGTCATGGGCCCGTCGGGCTCGGGGAAGTCGACGCTGCTCAACCTGGCCGGCGGCCTCGACCGGCCCACGTCGGGCACGGTCCGGATCGAGGGCCGCGACCTGGCCGGGGTCCGCGACCTGGCCGCGCTGCGCCGCGGCAGCGTCGGGTACGTCTTCCAGGACCTCAACCTGATCCCGTCCCTGACGGCCGCCGAGAACGTGATGCTGCCCAGGGAGCTGGACGGCGTCCGCGCCGGGCAGGCCCGCCGGGAGGCGCTGGCCGTCCTGGCCGACGTGGGCGTCGACCAGATTGCCGACCGGTTCCCCGAGGAGATGTCCGGCGGCCAGCGCCAGCGCGTGGCCATCGCCAGGGCGCTGGTCGGCGAGCGGCGGCTGCTGCTGGCCGACGAGCCGACCGGCGCGCTCGACACGGCCACCGGCGACGAGATCCTGCACCTGCTGCGCAACCGCTGCGACGAGGGCGCGGCGGTGCTGCTGGTCACCCACGAGCCGCGCTACGCGGCCTGGGCGGACCGGGTGGTCTACCTGCGGGACGGCCTGATCGCCGAGGCGTCGGCGGTGCGGATGGAGAGCTCGCGATGAGCGCCTTCCTGGCCGCCCTGCGCATCTCCCGCAGGGACGCGTGGCGCTTCAAGGGCCGCAGCGCCCTGATCATGGTGATGATCGGCCTGCCCGTCCTGGTGATCACGGCGGTGCTCACCGGCGCCGCCACGACCAGCGTCACTCCGAAGGAGCGGGCGGTCACGCGGTTAGGAGCGGCCGACGCCCGCCTGCTCACCTTCGCGTACCGCACCCCGGTCCGGCAGGACGACACCGGCGACTCCGCGTACCAGCCGAAGAGCGGCGGCGCGCAGCGGCCGTGGACGCCCGCGGAGATCAACACGCTGCTCCCCGGCCGCCTGCTGCGCTACCAGACGGGCCTGGCCAGCGTCCGGCTGCCCGACGGCTTCAACCAGGCGGACGTCGTGGAGGTCGACCTGCGCGACCCCATGACGGCCGGGATGCGCACCCTGGAGCAGGGCCGCTACGCCGCCGCGCCCGGCGAGGTGACGATCTCGCCGAAGATGGCCGGCCTGGGCGTCCGGGTGGGCGACACGCTCACCGTGCGGCGGCCGGACCGGACCGCGAAGGTGGTCGGCGTCGCCGAGCACCCCAACCGGCCCGGCAACCTGGAGCTGACCGCCCTGCCCGAGGGTCTGCTCAACCACCAGAACGACGGCAACAGCAGCGGCTGGCTGGTCGACACCGCCGGTCCGGTCCTGCGGTCGAAGATTTCGCAGCTCAATGAGGCGGGCCTCGGCGTCACCTCCCGCGCGGTGCTCGACGCCCAGAAGGACGACTCCCGCGGTAACCCGACCAACACCCGCGACCTGGTCCAGCTCGGCGTGATCATCGTGCTCGTCGTCATGGAGACCGTGCTGCTGGCCGGGCCGGCGTTCGCCGTGGGGCTGCGGCGGCGGCGCAGGGAGCTGGCGGTGATCTCGGCGCAGGGCGGCTCGCCCTGGCACCTGCGCCTGATCGTGCTGGCCGACGGCCTGGTGCTCGGCGGCGCGGCGGCCGTGCTCGGGGGCGCCCTGGGCATCGGCCCCGGCCTGCTCGTCGAGTCGATCGCGGCCAGGGAACTGGACTGGTCGCACGGGCCGGCCGACGTGCCGTGGCTGCCGGTGCTCGGCGTGGCGGCGCTCGGCCTGGTCAGCGGGCTGGTCGCGGCGATCGTGCCGGCGGTGCAGGCGAGCCGGCAGAACACCGCGCAGGTCCTGGCCGGCCGGGCCGCGCAGGTCCGGGGACGGGCCCGGCGTCCGGTGCTCGAAATCGTGCTGGTGGCGGCCGGGCTTGGCGCGATCGGCTACGCCATGACCAGGGGCACGGTGACGATGATCGCGGCCTTCGTGCCGTTCGTGTTCGGCATGGTGGCGTTGATGCCCTGGCTGGTCCAGGCCACCTCGCGGATCGCCGCCCGGCTGCCGCTCCCGCTGCGCCTGTCCGTGCGCGACGCCGCGCGCCACCGCGTCCGTACGGCCTCGGCCACGGCCGCGGTCATGGCGGCGACCATGGGGGCGGTCGCACTCGGCATCGGCAGCAGCAGCGCGTACGCCCAGCAGGAGGAGCAGAGCGTCAAGGTGTTCCCGCTGGGCACCACGGTGATCGGCGGCGCCACGTGGATGGACGGCCAGACGTGGGCCAGGCTGAAGGACGCCGTCCGCGCCCGCTTCCCCGGCACCGACGTCGTCGCCGGTCAGGAGGCGACGGACGCCAAGGGCAGAACCCTCTGGTTGACCGTGCCGCGGACGTGCGAGCCGGCATGCGCGCAGCGGTTCTACGACCGCCCCCCGATCGGCGGCGCGGACCTGCTCGCCTTCCTCCAGAAGCGCCGCGACCCGCAGGCGGCCGCCGCGCTGGCGGCGGGCAAGGCCGTGGCGTTCAGCGCGGACGTGGTGAGCGACGGCGTGATCGAGCTGACCGTGAGCGACTGGGACTCCGACACCATCAAGGAGCGCAAGCGGATCCGGATCCCGGCCGTGGTGTCCAGCGGCGCCGACCCCCGGCAGACAGGCGCCGTGATCCCGCCGCAGGCGCTGGCCAAGGCCGGGCTCGGCACAGTCGAGCGGGTGCTCTACACCGCGTCCCTGCCGCAGGACGACCGGCGCATGGAGGCCGACCTGCGGGGTGAGGTGAACGGCAACCTGTTCCTGAACGTCGAGCGGGGGAGGGCGGAGGACCGCGCCGTCACCCTGCTGGTGCTGCTCGGCGCGGCGCTGGTCCTGGTGCTCGGGGGCACGTTCGCGGCCACCGGGCTGGCGGCGGCGGACATGCGTCCCGACCTGAACAACCTGTCGGCGGTCGGCGCGGCGCCCCGGGTACGCAGGCTGGTGGTGGCCGCCCAGGCCGCCTACATCGCGGGCCTGGGCGCGGCGGCCGGCCTCGTCGCCGGCGCGGTGGCCGGTGTCGCGCTGACCTGGCCGATGACCAGGATGGGCGCCGGCGGCATGCGCACGCTGCTGGATGGGCCGGGCACGATCGACGTCCCCTGGTCGTTCCTGGCCGCGGTCGTGCTGGGGCTGCCGCTGGTGGCGGCCGTGGTGGCCGGGCTGTTCACCCGGACGCGACTGGTGCTGGCCCGCCGGGTGGCCTGAGCCGGTACCGCAGCGTCACCAGCACGGACAGGAAGATGATCAGCGCCGGGACCGCGGTCTGCCCGATGAGGACCGCGGTCACGGCGCTGTCCGGCTGCCGGACGGGCGTGCTCGCGTCGGACTCGACGAACCCGCCGATCGACAGGATGACCCCGAAGATCAGCGCCCCGAACGAGCTGACCCCGCTCTCGATGGCCGTCCACAGCCCGGTCAGCACGCCGGCCCGCCGCTTGCCCGACTCGGCGGCGTCCTGGGCGACCACGTCGGCCAGCATCGAGAACAGCATGAGCTCGACCCCGGCGATGCCGATGCCGACGAGCAGGATGGTCAGGTGGGCGTACAGGGGGCCGAACAGCGGGGTCGCCATGGCCGCCGCCGTGCCGCCGCCGAACAGCAGCGCGGCCAGGATCATCGCGCCGCGCTTGTCGAGGCGCCGGGCCAGCCACACCCACAGCGGCATGGTCAGCAGCATCGGCCCGACCAGCGCGGCGAAGAGCGTCTGCGTGCTCTTCGGCGACCCCAGCGTGTACGACGCGAAGTACGGCGCCGCGGCCAGCATCATGCTGACGGCGAGCATCTGCAGGCAGGCCATGACGGTCAGCCACAGGAACGCCCGGTTGCCCCTGATCGCCGCGAACTGCTCGCGCCACCCGCCGTGGTCGGCCTCCGGCGCGCCGGTCATGGGGGCGCGGGCGGTGCCGAAGAACGAGCCGAGCATCGAGGCCAGCAGGATGAGGGCGATCGTCAGGCCCATCAGCCGGTAGCTGCCGAGCGTGCCCTCGTCGCCCTGGCCGGTGGCGATCATCGGGGCCAGCACGCCGCTGATCGCGGTGGCCGCGCCGATGAAGACCATCCGCCACTGCAGCAGCGAGGTGCGCTCGTGGTAGTCGTCGGTCATCTCGCCGGGCATGGCCTTGTACGGCACCTCGTACAGCGCGTACGCGGTCGCCGTCGCCATGAAGCACAGCCCGACGTACAGGGCGGCCGGGACCCCGGTCAGCGGCGGTCCGGCGAAGACGAGGAAGAACGCGACGGGCAGCGTCAGCGACCCGGCCAGCAGCCAGGGGCGGCGCGGTCCCATCCGTGAGACGGTCCGGTCCGACCAGCGGCCGACCAGCGGGTTGATGATCAGGTCCCAGACCTTGGGCGCGGTGACCACCACGCCGGCCAGCCACGGGGGCACGGCCAGGAAGTTGGTCATGTAGTACAGCAGGAGCAGGCCGGGCACGGCGCTGACCGTGGCCGTGCAGAAGGAGCCCACGCCGTAGCCGAGGCGCACGCCCCTGGAGACCGTGGGCGCGCTCACCGGCGATGTGATCATGAGGCCCATTCAAGCCGAGCGAGGGCTTGTTCGGTAGGGCCCAGTTTCCCGGGCCCTGCCGATACGTCCCGCGCGACGGCTACTCGCGCACGTTGGCGCAGACCACGTGCGCGCCGATCTCGATCATGCGGCGTTCGCTGCGCGCGTCGGCGACCCTGGCCATGAGGATCGGCGCGCCGCTGGCCGCGAACTGCGGCAGACGGGCGCGTACCAGGCGGTGCAGGTCGCGGACGACGTCCTCGGCGGCCGACATGTGCACCTTGACGTGCAGCATGATCCCGGTCGCCCCGGACGCGGTGCCGGCCTCGGAGATCCACACGTGGTGCACGAGCGGGAAGTCGCCCAGCAGTTGCGCGATGGCCTGCCGCAGCGCCGGCAGGATCGGGTGCGTGCACCGGCGGTAGCCCGGGTCCACCTGCTGCATCGGCCCCGACAGGTGGGGCCGGGGAGCGGGGACCCACGGCAGCGCGGGCGCCTGCGGGGTGGGCGGGGCCACCTGCGCCAGCGCGGGCACGCGCGAGACGGTGGCCATGGCGCCGGTCGCGTAGGCGGCGGGCGCCGCCCCCGACAGCACGGGTGTGGGCCCCGAACGCGTGCCGGTGAGGAAGCGCTGGAGATCGTCGATGGGCACGGCCGCGGCTGCGGGGCCCGCGGCGTCGATCACGATCTCCGGCACGCCGGTGACGCGCTGGATGTCCAGGATGGTGTCGGCGTCGCACACCGACAGGGAATGACTGCCGCGGTGCCTGGCGTAGGTAGCAGGGCTGGTGTACCCGAGCAGAACCCGGTCACCCGCCTGGGTCGTCCCGAGGACGACCGATCGATCTGGTCGCACTGCCACCAGGACTCCACCGTCGGCGAGGGCCGCCAGCAGGCGATGGGGCGTGCCATGCTGTGCGAGCACGTCGGCAAGCGCAGGATTCCCGATGCTCATATGACGAACCATAGGTAGTCGGCCACGGCTTATCAGGCTAATGGCCAATAAATCCCCCGATCAAGACAAAGATGTGTGCAGAGTGGATGACTTTGCTGCCGGCCGGGTACCGGAGCCGCGTCCAGGGCGTGCGGGACGCCGAGCGGGCCGTCTCAAATCGTGGGTCCCTCGTGAACGCGTTCACAAGCGCGGATAGACTCTGGGGGATCCGAGGGGCCCAGCGACGTGTCCCTCCAGCCCGCCGCATGCCCCTAAGGATCCACGCCTGTGAACAAGCCCGTCGTTCTGGTCGCAGAGGAGCTGTCCGAGGCCGGCCTCGCCGTGCTCGGCGCCGATTTCGAGGTCCGCCACACCGACGGAGCGGACCGTTCCCAGCTTCTGCCCGCCCTCGCCGACGTGGACGCCCTGATCGTGCGCTCCGCCACGCAGGTCGACGCCGAGGCCATCGCCGCCGCGCCGAAGCTGCGCGTGGTCGCCCGCGCCGGCGTCGGCCTCGACAACGTCGACGTCGAGGCCGCCACCAAGGCCGGTGTCATGGTCGTCAACGCGCCGACCTCCAACATCACCAGCGCCGCCGAGCAGACCATCGCGCTCATCCTGGCCAGCGCCCGCAACACCGCCCAGGCCCACGCCGCGCTGAAGAACGGGGAGTGGAAGCGCTCCAAGTACACCGGCGTCGAGCTGGACGAGAAGGTCGTCGGCATCCTCGGCCTCGGCAAGATCGGCCAGCTCGTGGCCCAGCGGCTCCAGCCGTTCGGCGTCGAGCTGATCGCCTACGACCCCTACCTGCCGCCGGCCCGCGCCGCGCAGATGGGCGTCAAGCTGCTCAGCCTCGAAGAGGTGCTCAAGCAGGCCGACTTCATCACCGTGCACCTGCCGAAGTCGAAGGAGACCCTCGGGCTCATCGGCGACAAGGAGCTGCACGAGGTCAAGCCGTCCGTGCGGATCATCAACGTGGCCCGTGGCGGCATCGTGGACGAGGCCGCGCTCTACTCGGCGATCAAGGAGGGCCGCGTCGCGGGCGCCGGCCTCGACGTGTTCGCCAAGGAGCCGTGCACCGACAGCCCCCTGTTCGAGCTGGACCAGGTCGTCGCCACGCCGCACCTCGGCGCCTCCACGCACGAGGCCCAGGAGAAGGCCGGCACGCAGGTCGCGCGGAGCGTGAAGCTGGCGCTGGCGGGCGAGTTCGTGCCCGACGCGGTCAACGTCCAGGGCGGTGCGGTGGCCGAGGACGTCAAGCCGGGCCTGCCGCTGGCCGAGAAGCTGGGCCGGGTGTTCACCGCCCTGGCCGGCGAGGTCGCCACCAAGCTCGACGTCGAGGTCCGCGGCGAGATCGCCTCCCAGGACGTGCGGGTCATCGAGCTGGCCGCGCTCAAGGGCGTGTTCGCCGACGTGATCGAGGAGCAGGTCACGTACGTCAACGCGCCGCTGCTGGCCAAGGAGCGGGGCATCAGCGTGGAGCTGGTGACCAGCTCCGAGAGCCCCGACTGGCGCAACGTGGTGACCGTGCGCGGCGTGCTCGCCGACGGCCGTCAGATCTCGGTCTCCGGCACGCTGTCCGGCCCCCGGCAGATCACGAAGATCGTCGAGGTCAACGGCTACGAGATGGAGATCGAGCCGACGGCCCACCTGTCGTTCTTCGCCTACACCGACCGTCCCGGCGTCGTCGGCGTGGTCGGCCGGCTGCTCGGCGAGGCCGGCGTGAACATCGCCTCGATGCAGGTGGCCCGCGACGTCAAGGGCGGCAAGGCGCTCATCGCGCTGACCGTCGACTCGGCCATCCCGGCCGCCGTGATCGACCAGATCGCGGCCGAGATCGGCGCCGAGAGCGGCCGTTCGGTCGACCTGGAGGACTGACCTCGCGACCTGAGGACTGACTCCCCGATCGCGGGGAAGGCCGTCACCTGGACCGTTCCGGGTGGCGGCCTTTTCTTGTCTCAGAATGCGAGATAGTAGGACATCCAACGAGACAGCGAAACAGTCGCCGGGTACCGTGGGTGGAAATGCGCCAGGTTCTCGTACTCATTACCTGCCGCGGCGGGGCCTGTTAGGGCAGGCCGACGACCCGCCGCGGTGAGTGGTGATGCCGTCGGCCGGTCAGTCCCTTCCCTTCGCCCGGTCCGTGATCCGGACCCGCGAGAGCAGGCCCGGTCGGATTCGCGACCGGGGTCCGACGCCCCTTTTCTGGAACGCGCCAGCGAAACGAGATGAGCGACATGTACGAGATGTACGCCTGGAACCGTACCGAAGAGAACGAGAACGAGGCCGCCGAGGCCCTGCAGACCGCCCTCGACCGCAGGGACAACGGCGGCGCACCCCAGAACTCCGCCCGGTAGCGCCGCCCTCAGGCCCGCGCCGCGGCGTGGGCCAGGGCGAGCGCGCCGAGCAGCGGCGCGTCGTCCGTGAACCGGCCGGGCCGGATCTCCGGCGGGAACGGCACGGCGCGCCGCACCTCTTCGGCCAGCCTGGGCACGATCAGCCCGGCCGCGCCCATCATGCCGCCGCCCACGACCAGCACCTCGGGGTCGAGGGTGACGCACAGGTTCGCCACGGTCATGGTCAGCACCGACAGCGCCCGCGCCACCAGCTCCGCCAGCGGTCCGGAACGCGCGGCGAGCATCTCCTGCGCCGTGGTCGCGCGGCCGAGCAGCGCGCCGCCCCTGGCCGCCAGCCCCGCGCCGGAGACCAGTTCCTCCAGCGGCACCCGCCCGTCGGCGAAGGCCGCCTGTCCCGGCGTGACCTGGAGGTAGCCGATCTCGCCCGCCGCGCCGTGCGCGCCGGGCACCACCCGGCCGCCGACCACCAGGGCCGCCGCCAGGCCGGTGCCGAGGTTGAGGTAGACGCCCGTGGAGACGCCGCGCAGCGCGCCCCACCGCAGCTCGGCCGCCGCCGCCGCGTTCACGTCGTTGTCGATGGCCACCGGCGTCGCGCCGAACTCCTCGCGCAGCAGCCTGGGCAGCTCCAGCCCCTCCCAGCCGGGGACGTTCGGCGCCAGGCGCACCACGCCGTCCCTGATCACCCCGCAGGTGGAGAAGCCGACCGCGGCCGGCCGGCCGTCCAGGGCGCGGGCGGCGGCCAGGGCCCGGACGAGCGTGTCCGGGCCGGTCTCCAGCCGGGTGCGGCCGGCCACCACGGGCCCGTCGGAGCCCGAGACCCCGATCGCGACCTTGGTCCCGCCGACGTCGATGCCCAGGACCCGGCTCACCGGGCGGCGCCCCTGCGGGCCAGCGAGTCGATCGCCACCGCCAGGGCCAGCACGCCGGCCGTCACCATGAACCGGACGGAGGAGTCCACGCTCAGCAGGTACATGCCGTTGGTGATCGACTGGATGACCAGCACCCCGAGCAGCGCGGCGTAGGCCCGTCCCCGTCCGCCGAACAGGGACGTGCCGCCGATGACCGCCGTGGCGATGGCCATGAGCAGGATGTCGCTGCCGCCCGACCCCTGGTTGACCGCCGACAGCCGGCTGGCCGCCAGCACGCCGCCCGCCGCCGCCAGCGTCGAGGCCAGCACGAACGCCAGGATCCTGATCCTGGTCACGTTGATGCCCGCGCGCCTGGCGGCCTCGGCGTTGCCGCCGACGGCGTACAGGTGACGGCCGAACGCGGTGTGCCGCAGGACCAGGTCGAGCAGCACCACCAGCGCGCCGAAGAGCACCAGCAGCAGCGGCACGCCGCGGTCGGCCGACATGACCGCCACCGCCGCGCCGAGCACCACCGCCAGCCCGCCCGCCGTCACGGGAACCTGCCAGGCCGGCGCCACGGGCAGCCCGGCGGCCAGCCGCGCCCGCCTGGCCAGCGTGGCGATCCCGGCGTGACCGCCCGCCAGCCCGACCACCAGCGCCCAGGACAGCCATCCCGGCAGCCAGGTGTCGCTCAGGCCCGAGATGAACCCGTTGAACGGCAGGTTGATCGTCCCGCCCTGGCGCAGCAGGTAGAGCAGCAGCCCGAGCCAGCCCATCAGCCCGGCCAGCGTGACCACGAACGACGGCATCCGCAGCTTGGTCAGCATGAGGCCGTGCAGCAGCCCGATCGCCGCGCCGGCCGCCAGCGCCAGCAGGATGGCGAGCAGGGCGTTCCAGCCCTGCTTGACGTGCGCGATCGTCATGATCGTGGCGCACAGGCCGCTGACCGAGCCGGCCGACAGGTCGATCTCGCCCAGCAGCAGGACCATGATGACGCCGAGCGCGATCGTGCCCGTGGCGGCCATCTGGAGTGCCAGGTTGGTGAGGTTCTCGGGCGACAGGAAACGCTCGTTGAGCGTGCTGAACACGATCGTGATCGCCACCAGGCCGCCGACCACCGGCCAGGCGCCGGCCTCTCCCTGGCGCAGCCGTCCGGTCACCGTGATCGGCATCGCCGTCATTCGCCCGCTCCTGTGATCGCGGCCACGATCTCCTCGCGGGAGGCCTCGGCCGTACGGAACTCACCGGCGTTGCGTCCGAGACGCAGCACCACCACCCGGTCGCTCACCTCGCGCACGTCGGCGAGGTTGTGCGAGATGACCAGCACCGCGAGGCCGCGCTCGCGCAACCGCCGGATCAGCGCCAGCACCTGGGCCGTCTGCTCGACGCCGAGCGCGGCGGTCGGCTCGTCCAGGATGACCAGGCGGGGTTCGCCGAGCAGCGCCCTGGCGATGGCCACCGACTGCCGCTGGCCGCCCGACAACGTCGACACCGGCACCCTGATGTCGCCGATGCGCACGTCGAGCTGGGCGAGCAGGTCGCGGGTCGCGCGTTCCATGCTCAGGTGGCGCAGCACCGACCAGCGGCGGCGTTCGGCGCCGAGGAACAGGTTGGCCACGACGTCGAGGTTCTCGCAGAGCGCGAGGTCCTGGTAGACGGTCGAGATGCCGAGCGCCTGCGCGTCGTGCGGGGTGGCGACGCGCACCGGCACGCCGTCCACCGTGATCTCGCCCGCGTCCGGCACGACCGCGCCGGAGATGGTCTTGACCAGCGTCGACTTGCCCGCGCCGTTGTCGCCCATGAGCGCCACGACCTCGCCGGGACGCAGTTCCAGCCCTGCCCCGTCGAGCGCCCGCACCGCTCCGTACCGTTTGGAGATCCCGGTCGCCGCGATCATCTACTCGATGCCCGCCTTCGCGCAGGCGGCCTTGACCTCGGCCGTGCAGATCTGGTCGGCCCGGTAGAACCCGTCCTTCACGATGGTGTCCTTGATCTTGTCGGCGGTGACCGCGATGGGGTCGAGGAGGAAGGCCGGGATGTCGGCCGTGCCGTTGTTCACCTTGGAGGTGGCGGCGGGCTGCTCGCCCTTGGTCAGGGCGACGGCCAGCTCGGCGGCCTTCTCCGCCTCTCTCCTGATGTCCAGGTAGATGGTCATGTACTGCTCGCCGGTGAGGATGCGCTGCACGGCGGCCAGTTCGGCGTCCTGGCCGGTGATGGGCGGCAGCTCCTTGTAGCCGGCGCGCTTCATGGCCGCGATGGCGCCGCCCGCCATGCCGTCGTTGGCCGACAGCACGCCGACGATCTGGTCCCGGCCGATGGCGGTGATCGCCTGCTCCATCTGCTGCTGCGCCTTGTCGGGGCTCCAGTCGGGGGTGTCGAACTCCCTGCCGACCTTGACCCTGCCGTCCAGGACGCTCTTGGCGCCCTTCTTGTAGTCGGCCGAGCTGGGGTCGGTGGGCGAGCCGTGGATCATCACGATCTGGCCCTTGGCCGTGGTGCCCTTGGCGTTCATGGCGTCGAGCAGCGCCTGGCCCTGCATCTCGCCGACCCGTACGTTGTTGAACGAGACGTAGTAGGCGTAGTCGATGCCCGAGATCAGCCGGTCGTAGGCGACCACCGGGACCTTCTTCTGCCTGGCCTGGTTGACCAGGGGCGCGACCGCGTTGGCGTCCACGGCGTCCAGGACGAGCACGTCGGCGTCCTGGGTGAGCGCGGCCTCGACCTGTTGTTGTTGTTTGGCCGCGTCCTGCTCGGCGTTGCCGTAGATCACCTTGCAGGCGGGGCACAACGCCTTGACCTTGGCCTCGAAGAGGGGGCGGTCGAAGGCTTCGTACCGGGTGGTCTTGGATTCGGGCAGGAACAGGGCGATCGTCCCGCCCTGCCGCGGCCCGCCGGCCTGAGTGGCCGTCGTGCCGGTGGTGGTGCTGCTGTTCCCGCAGGCGGCGGCCAGCAGGACCGCCGCCGCGGGGATGAGTCGCCAAGCTCGGTGCATCGCACTTCGTCCTCTCAGAAGATGCCCGCCCCCGCTTGGTAAGAAAGGTAGTTTACTATCAGGCGTGTTGGCTAGAGTGCACCTCGGAGGGAGGCCGGACATGCGACGCGACCTGGCGAATCCACGGCTGCTGCGGGTGCTCAACGAGCGCCGTCTGCTCGACCAGCTGCACGAGCACGGCCCCGCCTCGCGCGCCGACCTGGCCAAGAGCACCGGCCTGTCCAAGCCCACGGTCTCGGCCGCCCTGGCGGGGCTGGCCGAGGACGGCCTGGTCCACCTGGTGGGCGAGGTCTCCGGGCGGCCCGGCCCGGTCTCCTCGCTCTACGACGTGAACGCCGCCTCCACCCACGTCGCCGGCATCGACATCGGCCGCGACTGGATCAGGGTCGCCGTGGCCGACCTGCGCGGCACGTTCGCCGGGCGTACCGACGGCCGCAACACGGCCCGCACCTCCGCCGAGCTGGCCGTGCTGGTCGGCGAGCTGGCCCGGGCGGCGGCCCGCGAGGCCGAGGTCGAGTGGCGCTCGATCACCTGCGCGGTGGTGGGCTCGCCCGGCGTGTACGACCCCGTGCGCGGCGGCCTCGACTTCGCCCCCAACCTGCCCGGCCCGCCCGACCTGGCCGACCGGTTGCACGCCGCCCTGGGCGTCGACCTCGTCATCGAGAACGACATCAACCTGGCCGCCGTCGGCGAGCACGTCCACGGGGCCGGGCGGGGCAAGGCCAACTTCGCCCTGGTGTCCATCGGCACCGGCGTCGGCATGGGCATCGTGATCAACGGCGAGCTGTACGTCGGGGCGCGGGGGGCGGCGGGCGAGGTCTCCTACATCCCGGCTGCCGAGGACCCTCCCGCCTCCGTCCCGCCCGCCGCCCCTTTCGCGCAGGACGCCGATTTCCTCGCGCACGACGGCGACCCCTTCACGCACGGGGCCACCGAGGCGGCCACCTCCGCGCCCGGTGTGGTGCGCGCCGCGCGGGCGGCCGGGCTGGAGCTGGAGACGGCGAGGGAGGTCTTCGCCGCCGCCGCCGAGGGGAACGAGGCGGCCAGGTCGGTGGTGGAGGCCGAGGGCCGCCGCATCGGCGGGCTGCTGGTGGCCGTGGCCGCCGTGCTCGATCCGGAGGTGATCGTGCTGAGCGGGGGAGTGGGGCGCAACCTCGACCTGCTGGGCGCGTCCGTGGAGCGGCGCATCGCCGAGCTCGGGCCGTTGCGCCCGCGGGTGGTGGCCAGCGCGCTGGGCGACAGCGGCGTGCTGCTGGGCGCGGTCGCCCACGCCAAGGCCCGCGCCTGGGACCTCATCTTCGACGCCCGCAAACACTGACCCCAGCCCCGCCCCCGCAGGGCCGGTGGCTCCGCGCCCTGGGGTCCCGACACCCAGCCTGGAGCACCTTTGGGGGGTTCGGGGCGATGCGGGGACTTACGATGAGGAGGTGGCCGGCCTCCTTCGTTCCGTGTGGCGCGAGCCTCGTCCTCCCGGCCCGCCGGTGCGGGTGTGGCGCGACTGGGCGCTCGTCGCGGCGCTCGTGCCGGCCGCGGTGATCGAGGGCGTGCTCCGGCCCGACCTGCGGTGGCCGGTGATCTCGACGGCCGTCACGGTCGCGCTGATCCCCACGCTGCTGTGGCGCAGGACCAGGCCGCTGCTCATGGTCGCGCTCGTGTTCGGCGCCACCGCCGTGGCCCCGCTGCTGACCGGTGGCCAGCCGGTGGAGACGTACACGCTGGCGTTCGTCACGATCGTGCTCTACGCGCTGTTCCGGTGGGGTTCGGGACGCGAGGCCGTGATCGGGATGGCGGCCGGGCTGGTCGCGGTCGGCCTGTCGCTGGCCTCCGGACGGATGGCGCCCGGCGACGTCGTCCCGGCGCTCGGCGTGCTGGTCGCGACCGTCGGGCTGGGCAGCGCCTTCCGCTACCGGGCCGGGGCGCGGCTGCGCGAGCTCGACCAGGTCAAACTGCTCGAACGCGAACAGCTCGCCCGCGACCTGCACGACACCGTCGCCCACCACGTCTCGGCCATGGCCATCCGCGCCCAGGCGGGCCTGGCCACCGCCGCCACCGAGCCGGGCGCGGCCACCGACGCGCTGCGGGTGATCGAGGCCGAGGCGTCGCGCACGCTCGCCGAGATGCGGGCCATGGTCCGCGTGCTGCGCAGGAACGAGCCGGCTGAGCTGACCCCGGGCCGCCACCTCGACGACCTGCGGCGGCTCGCCGGACGCCCGCGCGTCGGCCCGGCCGTCGAGGTGGAGATCGCGGACGGGCTCGGCGACCTGCCGCCCTCGGCCGGCGCGGCGCTCTACCGCATCGCCCAGGAGTCGATCACCAACGCCCGGCGGCACGCCCGCCACGCCACCCACATCACCGTCCGGGTCACCGCCGACGACGCCGCCGTACGCCTGACCGTGAGCGACGACGGCGACCACGCCGGCGGGGTCGCCGCCCCCGGCTACGGCCTGATCGGCATGATCGAACGCGCCGCCCTGCTCGGCGGCACCTGCGAGGCGGGCCCCAACCCCAACCGCGGCTGGACGGTCACCGCCGTCCTGCCGAAAGAGACCGCATGAACGCCCGGCGGGAGGCCGCGCGCGTGCGTGAGGAGGCGGCGTGAGCAAGCGGCCGGAGGCTGCGGGAAGTGGCCCGGAGGGGGCGGCGGCCATCCGGGTGCTGGTCGCCGACGACCAGGAGATCGCCCGCACCGGGCTCAGGATGATCCTCGACGCCCAGCCCGGCATCGAGGTCGTCGGCGAGGCCGGGGACGGCAGGCGGGCCGTCGAGCTGGCCCGCCGCCTGCGCCCCGACGTGTGCCTGTTCGACATCCGCATGCCCGGCCTCGACGGCATCGCGGCCACCCGCGAGCTGGCCGGGCCCGACGTCGCCGACCCCATGGCGGTCGTCGTGATCACCACGTTCGACCTCGACGAGTACGTCTACGCCGCCCTGCGCGCCGGGGCCAGGGGTTTCCTGCTCAAGGACGCCGGCCCGGCGCTGCTCGCCCAGGCGGTGACCGCGGCGGCCGGCGGCGAGGCGCTCATCGCCCCGAGCGTGACCGCGCGCCTGCTTGCCGCGTTCGCCGGAGCCGGGCGCACGGAGGCGCCCGCGCAGCCGGTCGAGGCGCTCACCGGCCGCGAGGAGGAGATCCTGCGCGCCGTGGCCCGCGGCCGGACCAACAGCGAGATCGCCCGCGAGCTGCACATCTCGCTCAGCACGGTCAAGAGCCACGTCGCGAGCCTGATGACCAAGCTCGGCGTGCGCAACCGCGTCGAGATCGCCATGTGGGCCTACGAGACCGACCGCGTACGCACCTGACCTCTGCGACCTCCGCGACCTCCCCGACCTCTGCGGGCTCTGTGGACGGCCCACTCGGCCACCGCCAGGTTGATCACCCAGCCCGCGCCGACGAGCAGGGCCCGCCCGAGCTCGCCGGGCGGCCCGAAGGCGGCAGCGCCGAACGCCAGGGTGAACGCCTGCGTGCCCGCGCCGAGCCCGATCGCGTACCCGCGGGTCATCCAGGTGCGATGCCGGGCCACGTCACGCCGCCGGATCGCGGCCAGGCCGAGCAGGAGGCAGACGGCCATGCCCGTCCCGAACAGCAGGCGGAAGGCGGCCAGCAGCGTCCCGTCGCCGGCGGGAAGGTCGGAGAAGAGCGTCAGCCACAACCCCGACAGCGCCGCGACCAGCCCGCACGCAACCAGCACCCGCCCGGCCGCGCGGTGCCACCCCGGCCGCCCGGCCCGGAACCGGGCCTGGAACTGGAACGTGCCGAGGACGCAGAACGCCAGCGAAGCCGGGATGTGCAGCAGCACCGGCACGGGCATGGCGAAGAAACGCGCGTTGTCCGCCGTGACCGGGGCGCCGGCGGCCAGTTCGGTCAGCCGGAGTGCGCCGGCGACCAGCGGGACGACGCTGAGCGCGAGCAGCCCGGCGGGTGCGATCCATCTCATGCCTGAGAGCGTGCCGCCCGCGCCCGTGCCCGGTCATCGCGCGGACGGCCCGTCCCGGTTCGCACCATCGGCGGGCGGGCGGTCGTACTTTCGGCCATCGAGCCGTCGCCTTTCGACCGTTGAGCGTCCGCGCAGGTCACGCCCACACTGGCGGCACATCAGCGGCACATCAGCGGCACGAGGGAGAAAACGATGAAGGCGTACGTCCTGCGCTCGTTCGGCTCGCCCGACCAGCTCGTCCTGACCGACGTCGAGCGGCCCGTGCCGCGCGACGACGAGGTGCTGGTCCGGGTGCGGGCCACGTCCGTGCAGCCCTACGACTGGCACTTCATGCGGGGGGAGCCGTACCTGGCCCGGATCATGGGCGGCGGGGTCGGGCTGCACCGGCCCCGTATCGCCGTCCTCGGGGCCGACGTGGCGGGGGAGGTCGAGGCGGCCGGCAAGGACGTCACGCTGTTCCGTCCCGGCGACGAGGTGTACGCCATGTCGCTGGGGGGCGGCTTCGGCGAGTACGTCTGCCTGCGGCAGGGCGAGGTGGCGCCCAAACCGGCGGGACTGTCGTTCGAGCAGGCGGCGGCGGTGCCGATGGCGGCCAACACCGCGCTGATCGCGCTGCGCGACGAGGGACGCCTCCAGCCGGGCCAGAAGGTGCTGGTCAACGGCGCGTCCGGCGGCGTGGGCACGTTCGCCGTGCAGCTCGCCAAGGCGCTGGGGGCGCACGTCACGGGCGTGTGCAGCGGGCGGAACGCGGACCTGGTGCGCTCGCTCGGCGCGGACGACGTCATCGACCACACCAAGGAGGACTTCGCGGCCTCGGGCCGGCGCTTCGACCTGCTGCTCGACGTGGCGGGCGGTCGCCGGCTCGCGGACTGCCGCCGGGTGCTGACCAGGAAGGGCACGTACGTGCTGGTCGGCGGGCCGGCCGGTCGCTGGGTGCAGCCGGCCGGCCACATGTTCGCCGCGCTCGCGTCGGGGCCCTTCGTCCCGCAGCGGATCGTCAGGGCGGACGTCGTCCGCTGCGGGAGCAACAGGGCGAACCTGCTGACGCTGACCGGGCTGATCGAGCGGGGCGCGGTCACCCCGGTCATCGACAGGACCTTCCCCTTCGGCGAGCTCCCGGCGGCCGTCCGCTACCAGGAGGAGGGGCACGCCCCGGGGAAGGTCGTCGTCACAGGGTCGCGGTGAGCATGGCGGGGGCGGGGGCCTTCTGGAGCTGCTTGTAGTCGGCCCAGCGCTTGACGCCCTTGGGGTCGGGGCGTACCGCGCCGACGAAGGCCTGCCTGCGCCACTGCGACAGGCGTTCCTCCTTCACCACGTCGCCGGTGTGGGGGGAGTGGACCATGTAGCCGGGTTTGGAGATCATGCCGACGTGGCCGAGGCCGCTGAAGAACACCAGGTCGCCTGGTTTGAGGTCCTTCCAGGAGATCTTCCTGGAGAAGGCGCCGTACTGCTCCGCGGCGGTTCTGGGGAGCTCGATGCCGGCGTCCTCGTAGGCCCGGAGCATGAGGCCCGAGCAGTCGTAGCCCCGTTCGCTGGCGCCGCCCCACACGTACGGGGTGCCGCGCTTGTCCATGGCGTATTCGAGGGCGACCTTCCAGGCCGGTTTCGGCACGTGCCGTTCCTGGACCTGTTTCACCTGGGGGCCGGTGAGGGTGACGGAGGGGGTGGGGGCGGCCGGAGCGGCGGGAGCCGCGGGGGCGGCAGGCGCGAGACCTGCGGCGCCCGCTGCCACCGCCAAAAAGATGGCGATGCTAGACAGGGGACTGTCCTTCCACGTGGCCGACCGGGTTAGCTGACGGGCTCGGGCCTGGAAGTAGCCCTACGGCGACGCTCTCGGGGGAGAGGCGCAGCCGATTCGCCCCGGGGGGAAAGATGGGTCCCCGGCTCCACGCAGCGGCTGCGTGGATTAGGCTCGTCGGACTCTAACGAAACGGTCAAAAGGTCGCAATCCCCCCAAAACGGGTTGTCCGGTTGTTGAGATGATGTGTTCGTCAGCCGAGACGAGCCGGTAAGGTACCGCCCATGGAGTCGCGTAACATCCGCCTGGCCGTCATCCCTGGGGATGGCATCGGCGCCGAGGTCGTAGCCGAAGGGCTCAAGGTCCTGGAGGCCGTGGGCACGAAGATCGAGCCCACCCACTACGACCTGGGCGCAGCCCGCTACCACCGCACGGGCGAGACGCTGCCCGACGCGGTGCTCGAAGAGCTGCGCGGCTACGACGCGATCCTGCTCGGCGCCGTGGGCGACCCCAGCGTGCCGCCCGGCATCCTGGAGCGCGACCTGCTGCTCAAGCTCCGGTTCGAGTTCGACCACTACGTCAACCTGCGGCCGGTCAAGCTGTTCCCCGGCGTCGAGACCGCGCTGGCCGGCGCCACCGCCGAGCACATCGACATGGTCGTCGTCCGCGAGGGCACCGAGGGCCTCTACGCGGGCACCGGCGGCGTCATGCGCCGCGGCACGCCGCACGAGATCGCCACCCAGGAGTCGCTGAACACCGCCCACGGCGTCGAGCGCGTCGTGCGTTACGCCTTCCAGAAGGCTCAGTCGCGGCCCCGCAAGAAGCTCACGCTCGTCCACAAGACGAACGTGCTCACCTTCGCCGGCGACCTGTGGCAGCGCACGGTCAACCGCGTGGCCGCGGAGTTCCCCGACGTCACCACCGACTACAGCCACATCGACGCGGCCTCGATGTTCTTCGTCACCCAGCCCGAGCGCTTCGACGTGATCGTCACCGACAACCTGTTCGGCGACATCATCACCGACCTCGGCGCCGCGATCGCCGGCGGCATCGGCCTGGCGGCCAGCGGCAACATCAACCCCGAGCGCACCTCGCCGAGCATGTTCGAGCCGGTGCACGGCAGCGCGCCCGACATCGCCGGTCAGGGTAAGGCCGACCCGACCGCCACCATCCTGTCCGTGGGCATGCTCCTCGACCACCTCGGCCTGCACGCCGAGGCCGCCAAGGTCGAGCAGGCCGTGGCCGCCGACATCGCCGAGCGGGTGACCGGCCGCGCCGGCCGCACGACCAGCGAGATCGGCGACGACATCGCCGCGCGAGTAGCCGGCTAGGACCGCCTAGCCCCGCACGCGCCTGGCGGTCCGAACGCGGACTGCCAGGCGCTTTTTCGCGTTCTTCGGGATTGAACCCCCCCAAGTGCCTCTTGCCATCCCAAATCGCGAGACACTAGGAAGTACGAATACTGCTCGCGGGCAGTAGCTACCAGAATCAGCTTTCGAGTCGCAGATTCGTAGAGAGAAGGACCGTCGTCATGACCATCGCTCAGAAGCTCAGCTTCGACGTGCAGCATTCCGACCACGCTCGCACCGCGGCCGAGCGGGAGCAGGTAC
Source organism: Nonomuraea sp. NPDC049637 (assembly GCF_040675235.1). Taxonomy (NCBI): domain Bacteria; kingdom Bacillati; phylum Actinomycetota; class Actinomycetes; order Streptosporangiales; family Streptosporangiaceae; genus Nonomuraea; species Nonomuraea sp. NPDC049637. Next base: position 428,914 of record NZ_JBFAOM010000002.1, on the reverse strand, counting down.
TGGCGAACCCCGGGTTCGGGCAGGTCTTCACCGACCACATGATCTCGATCGACTACACCGACGGCGAGGGCTGGCACGACGCCAGGCTCATGCCGTACGGGCCGCTCTCGCTCGACCCCGCGACCTCGGTCTTCCACTATGCGCAGGAGCTGTTCGAGGGCCTGAAGGCGTACCGGCAGATCTCCGGTTCGATCGCGACCTTCCGCCCGTACGCGAACGCCGCCCGCTTCAACCGCTCGGCCGAGCGCATGGCCATGCCCGAACTGCCGGAGGAGGCGTTCGTCGAGTCGCTGGAGCTGCTGGTCTCGGCCGACAAGGAGTGGGTGCCGACCACCGAGGGCCACAGCCTCTACCTGCGCCCGTTCATGTTCGCCACGCAGGCCGGGCTCGGCGTCAACTATCCGTCGAAGACCTACAAGTACATGGTGATCGCCTCGCCGGCGGCCTCGTACTTCAGCGGCGGCATCAAGCCCGTCTCGGTCTGGCTGTCCACCGAGTACACGCGCGCCGCGCCCGGCGGCACCGGCTTCGCCAAGTGCGGCGGCAACTACGCCGCCGCCTTCGTCGCCCAGCGCCAGGCCGTCGACAACGGCTGCGACCAGGTCGTCTGGCTCGACGCCCACAAGCACGAGTACGTCGAGGAGATGGGCGGGATGAACCTGTTCTTCGTCTTCGGCAACAAGCTCGTCACCCCGGCGCTCACCGGCACCCTGCTGCCCGGCATCACCCGGGAGTCGATCCTGGAGATGGCCGGCGACCTCGGCCTGGAGGCCGAGGAGCGGCTGGTCTCGGTGGACGAGTGGGAGTCCGCCTGCGCCTCCGGCGAGCTGACCGAGGTGTTCGCGTGCGGCACCGCCGCCGTGGTCACGCCGGTGGGGTCGGTCAGGGGCGACGACCGTGCCTGGACCATCGCCGACGGCACCCCCGGCCCGGTGACGATGCGGGTGCGCGAGGAGCTCGTCGGCATCCAGTACGGCGCCCGTCCCGACACCCGCAACTGGATCCACAAGATCGGCTAGACGCGCGGACGGCCGGCGTTCAGGCGCCGGCCTCCGTCAGGGCCGCGGTGTCGACGTGGAGGTTCCACGGGTCGGGCAGGAACACCGGCTCGCCCAGGGAGACGACGTTCTCGCTGCGGTAGCGCCGCCCGCCCGGCCCGCCGAACAGCGTCACCAGCCGCTGGAACGGGTCGATCACCAGGTAGAGCGGCACCCCGCCGCGCGCGTAACCGCCCGTCTTGACGAAGTGCACGTCGTACGTCGTGGCCACCGAGACGACGTCCACGAGCAGGATCGTCGAGGCGCCGTGGACGGCGTGCTCCTCGTGCAGACGCGGCCGGGGCGGGACCACGGCCAGGTCGGGCACGTAGAGGTCGTGGCCGGGGCCCAGGTAGACGGTGATGTTCGGCCAGATCTCCCAGCCCCGGACCGCCGCCGCGGTGGCGAGCTGGAACAACGTCCGGGACAGGATCGTGTTGTGCTGCCAGGTGCCCGGCTCGTTCACCACGATCCGGCCCTGGACCGTCTCGATGCGGAACTCGGGGAACAGCTCGCGCACGGTGCGGTAGCGCTCTTCCAGGGGCCTGACCATGCCGCCGTCCTCATGCTTCGCCGGGGGGTTTCCGAAGGATCACTCAGAGTAACGGCGGCGGCGTCCCGCGATCTAGTGGTTCTTCCTGATCATCGTGATCCCGTCGGCGACCGGCAGCATGACCACGCTCACCCGCGGGTCCTCGATCACCAGGTCGTTGAACTCGCGGATCTGCACCGTCGTCGTCTCCGAGTGCGCCGGGTCGGCCACGTGCCCGCTGCGCAGCGTGTTGTCGGCCAGCAGCAGGCCGCCCGGCCGCAGCCGCTCGACCAGCAACTCGTAGTAACCGGGGTAGTTGCCCTTGTCGGCGTCGAGGAAGGCCAGGTCGATCGGCTCGTCGAACGCGGCCAGCGTCTCCAGGGCGGGCCCGAGCGTCAGCGAGACGCGGTCGGTCACGCCGGCCCGCTCCCAGTAGCGCCGGGCGATCGACGTCCACTCCTCGCTCACGTCGAAGCAGTGCAGCCGCCCGCCGGACAACCCCCGCGCGATGCACACCGACGAGTAGCCGGTGAACGTGCCCACCTCGACCGCCACGGCCGGGGCCGTGAGCTGGGTCAGCATGGTGAGGAACCGGCCCTGGTCGGCGGAGATCTGCATCCTGGCGGCGTCGCCCGTCGCCTCGGCGGTCTCCCGCGCCAGCTCGTCGAGCAGGGGGTCGGGCGGGGTGGAGTGGTCGAGGATGTACCGGCCCACCGCGGGGTCGAGGAGGTTCGCCTTCATGAAGGTCATTCTCCCCTCACAGCGTTCTCTCATCGTCATCAGGTACCAATGAGGGAGCCGCCCCGGCCGGCTGTCCGGAGAGGGGTTCCGGCGTTGGTAGGGTCTGCGCGATCGGTGAGCTGGAAGTGGGCGGATGATGAAGCGGTTGGTTGCGGTCGTGGTCGCGTGTGCGGCGCTGGTGGTGCTGGGTGTGCTGGCCTTCTCGGAGCCGGGTGAGACGGCCGGGTCGGTACGCCTGACCAGGCAGCTCGACGGTTCGATGGTGCTGGCCGACAGGTCCAGCCACGCACCCGTCCTCGACGTGTACGAGGACTTCGACTGCCCGATCTGCAAGGAGATGCACGCCAAGGTCGACGGCACGATCCAGAAGCTGGCCAGGGAGGGCAGGCTCAAGGTCGTCTTCCACCCCGTGACGATCTTCCAGGACGAGCCCATGCGCTCCAACTCCATCAGGGCCGCGGCCGCCGCCCGATGCGTGCCGGAGGAGAACTGGCTGGCCTTCAGGGACGAGCTCTACGCCATGCAGCCCGCCCCGCACGGCTCGGCCTCGGGCTTCACCGTCGCGGAGCTGGTGGCCGCCGCCAGGAAGGCCGGCGCCTCGGTGGACGAGTGCGTGACCTCGCAGTCGTACGCCAAGACCCACCTGGCGGAGACCTCGAAGATCCGCATCCAGGGCACGCCGACCGTCCTGCTCGACGGGCAGCAGCTCGGCAACGAGGTGTTCGACCCGGCGGCGCTCGAACGCGCCGTCACCGGGGGCGCGGGCGTGCAAGTGTAAAGCTCGTGTCCACAAGTTGAGACCGATGTGCCAGATGGTGAATCCCTGTGGCAGACTGACAGGCACCATGTTCTACGGTCTGCTCATTATCGGCAGGCGCGCTGGCTGACAAAGGGACACCGCCAGCGCGCAGACCTCTCACGTCCGTGAGGGGTCTTTTTGTTTTCCAGAACACGGATCCGAAAGAAGAGACTTCATGGCCGACGACCGCTTCCACGTCTACGACACGACCCTGCGCGACGGCGCGCAGCAGGAAGGACTCAACCTCACCGTCGTCGACAAGCTCGCCATCGCACGGCAGCTGGACAGCCTGGGCGTCGGTTTCATCGAGGGGGGCTGGCCGGGCGCCAACCCCAAGGACACAGAGTTCTTCAGGCGCGCTCGAACAGAGCTCGACCTGAAGCACGCGCAGCTCGCCGCGTTCGGCGCGACCCGCCGGGCCGGTGTGAAGGCCGCCGACGACCCATTGGTAGCCGCATTGCGCGAATCCGGCGCGCCGGTCGTGACCCTTGTCGCCAAGAGCCACGACCGGCACGTGGAGCTGGCCCTCCGCACGACTCTCCAGGAGAACCTCGCGATGATCCGCGACACGGTCTCTCACCTTCGTGCGGAGGGACAGCGAGTCTTCCTCGACGCCGAGCACTTCTTCGACGGCTACACCTCCAACCCAGCCTACGCGCTGGAGGTACTGCGGACCGCCGCCGAAGCCGGGGCCGACGTCATCGCCCTGTGCGACACGAACGGCGGCATGCTGCCCGACGAGCTGGCCGACACCGTGCACGCGGCCGTCCAGACCGGGGCCCGCGTCGGCATCCACTGCCACGACGACACCGGCTGCGCCGTCGCCAACACCCTCGCCGCGGTCAAGGCGGGCGCCACGCACGTCCAGGGCTGCGCCAACGGCTACGGCGAGCGCTCCGGCAACGCCAACCTCTTCACCGTCGTCGCCAACCTCCAGCTCAAGCGCGGCTTCGACCTCGTGCCGCGGGAGGCGCTGGCGGACATGACGCGCATCGCCCACGCGATCACCGAGGTCACCAACGTCACCCCCAACTCGCACGCCCCCTACGTCGGCATGTCCGCCTTCGCCCACAAGGCCGGCCTGCACGCCAGCGCCATCAAGGTCGACCCCAACCTCTACCAGCACATCGACCCGGCCGCCGTGGGCAACGACATGCGCATGCTCGTCTCCGACATGGCCGGCCGCGCCTCCGTCGAGCTCAAGGGCCGCGAGCTGGGCTACGAGCTGACCCCCGAGCACACCAAGACGCTCGTCGAGCGGGTCAAGGAGCTGGAGTCGCAGGGCTTCACCTTCGAGGCCGCGGACGCGTCGTTCGAGCTGCTGCTGCGCGACACCGTCCAGGGGGCGCGCCGGCGGCACTTCGAGGTGGAGTCGTGGCGGGTCATCGTCGAACGGACCAAGGGCGGCGAGCTGGTCAGCGAGGCCACCGTCAAGCTGCACGCCAAGGGCGAGCGCATCGTCGCCACCGGCGAGGGCAACGGCCCCGTGAACGCCCTGGACAAGGCCGTACGGCAGGGGCTCGAACAGCTCTACCCCGAGCTGGCCCGGCTGGAGCTGGTGGACTACAAGGTGCGCATCCTCGAAGGCACCCACGGCACGGACGCCGTCACCCGCGTCCTCATCACCTCCAGCGACGACACCGCCGAGTGGGCGACGGTGGGGGTGGCCGAGAACATCATCGACGCCTCCTGGCAGGCGCTGGAGCAGGCGGTCACGTACGGCCTGCTGCGCGCGGGCCGCGACTGCGGCTGACCCGGGCGGACCCACTGGGCGCTGCCGGGTGTCAGTGAGGAAGGACCACAGCCCGTACGCCGGGGAGATCGTCGAACGCGGCGGAGGCGTCCATGGTGACCACGACGCGCGCGGTGGCCGCCGCCGTCGCCGCGATGAGCAGGTCGTAGGCTCCTCGCTTCTTCCCCTGCCGCCGGACATGGGCCATGAGGCGCCCATGAACTCTGGCGACGTCCGTGGTGTACTCCTCGACCGGAATCAGGGCGAGGGTCTCGTCCACGAACGCCTGCCTGTGCGGGCGTCGGGTGTCGTCGGCCAGTTCGACGCCCACGAGCAGTTCGGCCACGGTGATCGCCGCGATCGCCACATCGTCGGTGTCCCCGACCACTGCGTCGATCGCGGCCCTGCCGCGTCCGGCTGCGATGAGCACTCCTGTGTCCAGGATCAGGCGTCGGGCCACGTGTCCCTCATCTCGTCGTCGAACGCCTCGCGGGCTGCGCCGACATCGGTTTCGAAGTCGGCGTCCAAGGAGGCCGCGCTTCTCGCCAGGAACGCCTTGACCATGCGGCCCGGCGCCGTGGGAGCCGGTCCGATCACGGCTATCTGCTTCCCGCCGCGCGTAACCACGATCGTCTCTCCGTGTTCGACCTCGTCGAGGACGGCGGCGAAGCTTCTGGACGCTTCGGTGGCGGTCATCACCTTCATGAAATCAGATTATCTGATCGATGGGACGTCGTCCGGGGGTCGCCGGGGCGGACGAGGCCGGATTCGTAGGCGTGGCGGACCATCTGGGCGCGGTCGCGGAGGGCGAGTTTGGTCAGCAGGCGGTTGATGTGGGTGCTGACGGTCGCCTCCGTGATGGACAGCGTGCCGGCGATCTCGGTGTTGGACAGGCCCTGCGCCACCAGCCGCAACACCTCCTCCTCCCGGGCGGTCACCCCCGTGGCCGACGGCGCCGGGGGCGGTGCCGTACGCCGGTAGGCCGCCACGACGCGGCCGGTGACCGCCGGGTCGAGCAGGACGTCGCCCCGCGCGGCGCTGCGGATGGCGGCGAACAGGTGCTCGGGCGGCGACACCTTGAGCAGGAAGCCGCTGACCCCGGCGTGCAGCGCGAGGTCGAGGTTCTCGTCGGTGTCGTAGGTGGTCAGCATGATCACTCGCGGGGGTGTCGGGGTCGCGAGGATGCGGCGGGCGGCCTCCAGCCCGTTCAGGCGGGGCATCGCGATGTCGAGCAGTACGACGTCGGGGCGCAGGTTGCGAGCCAGCTCCACGGCCCGCTCGCCGTCGGCCGCCTCGCCCAGCACGGACAGGTCCGGCTGGGTGCCGATCATCAGGCGCAGCCCGGCCCTGATCATCGCCTGGTCGTCGGCGATCACCACGCCGATCCCCCCGCCGCCGGGCTCGTCAGGGGTGGAGGGGGTGTTCGGGGAGGAGGGGGTCACAGGGGGAGCTCCGCCCGTACCGTGAAGCCGCCTTCGGGGAGGGGCGCCGCCGTCAGCGTGCCCTCGAAGAGGGCGGCGCGCTCGCGCATGCCGATCAGGCCGTGGCCGCCGCCCCCGCCCGACGGCGGCCGGGGGCCGAGCGGCCCCCGGTCCGTGATCTCCAGCCGGAGCTCCGCCGGCAGGTACGAGACGCGCACCGCCGCCCGCGTCGGCCCGGCGTGCTTGAGGGTGTTGGTCAGCGCCTCCTGGACGATCCGGTAGGCCGACAGATCCAGCCCGGCGGACAACGGCACCCGCTCGCCCGACACCGCCAGCGTGACGTCGAGCCCGGCCGACCTGAACTGCTCCAGCAGGTCCTCCAGCCGGTCCAGGCCGGCCTGCGGGAGCAGGTCGCCGGCCTGCGTGCCGCGCAGCAGCCCGAGCATGCGCCGCAGCTCCTCCATGGCCTCCCGGCCGGCCGCCTCCACCGTGGTGAGCGCCTGCCGCTCGGGCTCCTGGTCCGCGCGCAGGAGCAGCCGTACGGTGCCGGTGTGCATGGTCATCACGCTGACGCTGTGCGCGACGATGTCGTGCAGCTCGCGGGCGATGCGGGCACGTTCCTCCTGCACCGACTCGCGGGCCAGCAGCGCGCCGCGCTCGGCCGCCTGCACGGCCAGCACACGGTGGCGGCGTACGGCCAGGCCGGCTCCGGCGGCGATGGCGCACATCACCAGCGCCACGGCGACGTCCCCCCATCCCGACGGAGGGGAGGTCCTGGACAGCATGGCGGCCACGAACACGCCGGTCGCCGTCAGCCCGGCCACGGCCCGCGCGCTGTCGGGACGCACCTCGGCCAGCAGCGTGCACAGCAGCACGAGCTGGGTGTAGAACTGCCACGCCGCGGGGGAGCCGGGCGTCAGCGCGAACGTCGCGATGTTGGCGGCCGAGTAGACGGCCAGGATCGCGAACGGCGCGCGCGTCCTGAACAGCATCGCGACGGCCGTGACCAGCCCGGCGGCGATCCACAGGAGCAAATGGGAGCGGGGAGAGGCCATCGAGCGCACGCTGACCTCCTCCGCGACCGCGAACAGGGCCACGACCGCCGCTACGAGCCAGTCGACGGGGGAGGGGGAACGGCGGTGGAGCATGAGGCGAGAGTAGCCCGCCCGGATTGTCGCAATGCGCAGCGAAACCCAGCGAAAGGCAGCGGAGTCCACCGAAAGGCAGCGGATTCCACCGAAAGGCGGCGGACTCTACCGAAAGCAGCGCAATCCTGCGAAAGGCGGCGGACTCCAGCGAACGCAGTGGAATCCGCCGGAAGGGGGACGCCGAGTCCAAGCCTGCCTTGACGACGGCCCCGGCGAGTGACGCCTACCGTGCCCGGCATGTTCACCGACGCACTCTCCATCCGCCGCTTCCTGGCCGGCGCGAGCCTCGTCCTGGCCCCGGTCTGCCTGATCCTCGGCATGATCACCGACCCGTCCGAGCCAGGGGTCGAGGACCCGCTGGCCTACGCGCACAACCCGGGCGCCGTGGGCGTCAGCGCGACGCTCCTGCACTACAGCTGGGTGCTGTTCGTGCCAGGGGTGATCGGCATGGTCCTGCTCGTCCGGGGCAAGGGCAGGGCGCTGGCCACCGTCGCGGGCGCGCTCGCGGTGCTCGGCCTGACCAACTTCTCGTCGCTGATGATCTCGGACTTCTTCGACATCGTGCTCTTCGACGCCCTGCCCGCCGCGCAGGCCGAGCAGCTCATGCAGGACGCGGCGCAGCCCGCCCTCATCGCCGCCTGGCAGCTGCCCGGGATGATCGGGTCCTTCCTGGGCCTGGTCCTCGTCGCGGTCGCGTACGCGCGGGCGGGGCTGGCGGGCTGGTGGTTCCCGGCGGGCGTGCTGGTGGGCATCGTGGTGTGGCTGTTCGGCGCGAGCGCGTGGAATCTGGTCCTCGGCATCGGCGGCCCGGTCGTCCTGCTGGCCGCGTTCGGCACCGTCGGCGTGTCGATCATCCGCACGCCGGCGCGGCGCGAACGGGCGGCCTAGAGCCGGTCGGGGCCGCCGTCCTCGTCCAGCCAGGCCACGACGTGGGTGGTGAAGCTGTCCACGAGCGTCAGGGGTTCGCCGGCCAGCACGAGGAGGGCGACGAGCTGGTTGACGCCGAACGCGCGCTCCCACGTGACCGCCCGCCGGTAGGTGCCGGCGTCGACGGCGTCGCGCAGGTGCTCCCAGCCGTGCCAGCCCATGAAGGCCGCGTCGATCGCCGGGTCGAACAGGTGAGCCCGGTCCCAGTCGAGGACGCCGACCAGCTTGCCGTTCGCGTCCCAGTGGACGTTGTCGCCGACGAGGTCGCCGTGGACCAGCGTGTCGGGGACCTGTTCCAGGGCCAGGGCGTCGTCGAGGCGCCGGCGTCCCTCCTCCCGCCACCTGGCCGGGAAGCGCGGGATGACCTCTTCGGCCAGGATCGTGCTCCAGCTCGCCGGCCCGGCGTACGAGCGCGGGGCGGGCAGCAGGGCGCGCAGCTCCGGGGTGACGGGCAGCTCGCGCAGCGCGCCGAGCAGCTCGCCGATCAGCGCCGGATCGCCCTTGCCCGCGCCGAGACCGGCGCCGTCCAGCCAGGACACGGCCACGGCGGCGCGCTCGCCGAACGTCGTCACCGGCGTCAGCGGCTCGGGCACCGCGAACGGCAGCCCGGCGGCCGCGATCGCGCGCAGCAGCTCGGTCCGCCGCGGCAGCGCCGCGCTCACGCTCGGCCGCCGGCCGACCCGCACGGCCGCCACCCCGGGGAGCAGCACGACGTCGTGCATCCCGCCGGGGGCGAGCCGCGCACTGCGGAGGGGAGCGCCGGGCACGAGCGCGTCGGCGATCTCCAGCAGGTCAGGGGGCACGGGCTGGCTCATCGGCTCATCTCTTCGGAGGGGAGGGTTACGCGTAGAGCCTACGCGGGTCCCGGCCGGTGCCCGGCCTCCATACGATGGTGACCCATGAGCTTCAGTGTGCTCGGCGTGCACGCCCACCCGGACGACGAGGCGATCTGGACCGGCGGCACCCTCGCCAAATACGCCGACGAGGGCGCCACGACCGCCGTCGTCACCTGCACCTGGGCCGAGGGCACCCAGCGGGCGCGGGAGCTGGAACGGGCCCTCGACATCCTCGGCGCGGGCAAGCCCCGGCTGCTCGGCCTGGCCGACGCGGGCAAGCCCGAGTCCGCCCCCGGCCGTCCGCGCTTCCTCGACGTGCCGTTCGACGAGGCGGTGGGCCTGCTGGTCGAGCACATCAGGGCCGTCCGGCCCGACGTCGTGCTCACCTTCGACGGCTTCGGCGGCTACGGCCACCCCGACCACGTGCACGTGCACCGGGTCACCCTGGCCGCGGTCGAGGCGGCCGGCTACGACCAGCTCTACCCCGGCACGGGCGACCCCTGGCGGCCGCACGCCCTCTACCTGGCGACCGTCCCGCGCTCGGTCGTGACGGCCCACTGGCGGGCGGTCTTCGGCGCCGACCCGGAGCCGGGCCAGGCCCTGCCCGGGGTCCCCGACCACCAGGTCTCCGCCGCGATCGACGTCTCACGCTGGTCGGAGCGCAAGTGGGCGGCCATGCTCGCCCACGAGTCCGAGGTGGAGCGCGGCGCGTCGATGACCATGCTGACCGGGCTGCCGGAGCGGGCCCGCGCCCAGATGCTCGCCAACGAGTGGTACCGGCGGATCGCCTTCTAGACCGGCTAGAGCAGGCCCGCGGAGAGGGTCTCGCCCTCGACCTTGAGCTTGCCCCCCGAGCACGACACCTCGGGCGAGCCGGTGCCCGGCACGATCACCGTCAGCAGCGACTTCGCCGCCGGCGACACCACCACGTTGGTCGCGTCCTTGGCCAGGTAGGTGGGCGACACCCAGCCCAGCCTGCCGCCGCGCTCCACCTTCTGGCCGCCGACCCGCTCGCACGAGGAGAACTGCATCAGCGTCACCTTGAAGGCGCCGTCGGCCAGCACCACCTTGCCGCCGCCGTTCGAGACGACCTTGTACGAGGGCGCGAACCGCCACACGTTCCTGACCTTCTTGCCCCCGGAGGCCGTGTCGAGCACCGCCATCAGGTCCTGGCCGTGGTTCACCAGCACCGAACGCGTCCGGCTCACGCCGTAGGCCCGGTCCGTGAGGCGGAAGGCCTGCCGGTCCTTGCCGTAGGAGGTCTTGGTCAGCTTGGACGAGGTGCGCGGCCGGAACCGGGCCCCCTCGACCGTCGGCACGTTGTGCGCCTCGGGGGAGAGCGTCCAGTAGCGGTAGGCGCTCTTCTCGTAGGAGTGGAAGCCGCCGTCCATGAGGATGTCGCGGCCCTGCGCGTAGTACGTCACGCCCAGGTGGTCCTCGTGCCCGTGGAACTTCATGCCGGGCCCGAACCTGATCGAGTAGTACGACGAGTCCGGCTTGCCCCAGGCCGTCCGGCCGTAGACGTAACCGGCCTTGTAGACCTTGACCTTCTGCTTCGGGGTGCCGGTCTCCATCTTCGGCTCGGTCTCGGCGCTGCCGTCGCCGATCGGGACCATGTAGCCGTTGGGCATCGTGGAGTGGGCGATGAAGTCCTTCAGCGCCTCGGCCCGCCGGCTGATCTCGGCCGGCACCTTGCGGTCGCACGCCTTCATGTTGGCGATGGCGACCTGGAGGCGGCCGTACACGTAGACGGCGTAGCGGGGGGCCTGCTCCATGAGCGCGCCCTGGGAGTCGACGTCGAGCTTGACCGTGCCGGTGAGCCGCCTGGAGGCCAGGTTCGACCAGTCGGAGCGGCCGTACCGGCAGCCGATGCCCATGAGGGCGATGTCCTGGTCGATGCCGTGGTTGTGGCCCTTCTTGTACAGCCGCGCGTCCGACAGCAGCTTGGCGTGGTCGGCCAGGCTGTCCTTCAGCCAGCTCTCCTTGACGTGCATGCTCAGGCACAACAACGGCTGCGTGCGCAGCGAGACCGGGTGGTCCTTCCACACGTACGGCCTGGTGGCGGGGGCCCCGCGCCGGTTGTTCGCCACCCAGTCCTTGGTGATCTCGGTGGCACGATCCAGGTAACGCCGCTCGCCGGTGTTCTCGTAGGCCACGACCAGCGTGCCCATCCAGCGCAACGACTGGAAGACGAACTCCCACGACCGGTTCCGGTACGGGCTCGCCCCCCAGTCGACGTCCTTGCCCAGCTTGTACGCCGGCAGCCCGACCAGCGAGATCTCGCCCTTCATGACGTCCTCGGCCGTCGGCGTGCCCGGCAGCCAGTCGCCTTGGCACTGCGCGGTACGGGTCACCTTGTCGGCGGCCTGCGCCGGGCTCGTCAGCCCGCCGAGCGCGAGCGTGAGGGCAAGAGGTATCGCGAGCCGGCGCACGCCAGGGTTCCTTCCGGACAAGAAAGTGAGGGCGGGACATGCTTTCGGAATCACGATCAACCGGTCAAGTCGCGTACCGGATCGTTAACGGCCCGATGCCCGCCGGTGCCTGCGGCGGCGTGAATGTCATGCTGGAGCCGTGAGATTCGACGACATCGTGCTGCCCGACACGCCCGCCTGCCGCGGCGCGCTGGAGGTGGCCACCCGCTACCAGACACCCTCGCTGCTCAACCACTCGCTGCGTGCGTACCTGTGGGCCGCCGCGTACGCCCAGAGCAGGGCGATCGACTTCGACGCCGAGCTGCTCTACGTGTCGTCCATGCTGCACGACATCGGCCTGGTCGCCGAGTTCGACAGCCACACAGTGCCGTACGAGGAGGCCGGCGGCCACGTGGCCTGGGCCTTCTGCGCGGGGGCCGGCTGGTCGCCCGAGCGCCGGCTGCGCGCCGCCGAGGTGATCATCAGGCACATGTGGGAGGAGGTGCCGGTGGAGGAGGACCCGGAGGGCCACCTGCTGGAGCTCTCCACCGGCATGGACATCTCCGGCCGGCGTACCGAGGACATCCCCGACGGCGTGCGGCGTGAGGTGCTGGAGCGCTACCCGCGGCTGGAGATCGCCAAGGAGTTCGCCGCCTGCATCGCCGACCAGGGCGCGCGCAAGCCGTCGAGCTACGCGGGCCGGTTCGTGCGCGGCGGGATCGCCGACCGCATCGCCGCCAACCCCCTCGACGCCTAGCCCTTGGGCCCGGCGCTCTGCACGACGTCGAAGCTCCACACCTGGGAGTCCGTCGCCGCCGGGCCCTGCCCGTGACCGTGCCCCTGACCCTGCCCCGCGGCGGCCTGGGCGTGGCCGCGCTGGAACGCCTGGCCCTGCTGCCAGGCCTGGAAGTCCTCCTCGCTGCGCCAGCGCGTGTAGACGAGGTACTGGTCGGTGCCCTCGACCGGCCGCAGCAGCTCGAACCACTCGAACCCGTCGGCCGACTCGACCATCCCGGCCCGGCCGGAGAACCGCCGCTCCAGCTCCTCCCGCATCTCGGCGGGCACGGTCAGGACGTTGATCTTCACGATGGACAACGGAGGACCCCTCTCGGCGAAAGCCTTAGCGCACGACCCGCTGCGTCGCAGGTGAGGGCTCCAGGCTAACGCGGGCCACCGCCGGCACGTGATCCCTGTCCAGCGCGTCCCGCAGGTTCGGCAGGGTGACCCGGGACAGGTGCTCGCTCAGCTCGCTCATCGGGGCGGCCTCGTCGGCGGCCACGCGCAGCCGCACCTCCGGTTGGCCGCGCGGGCCGACCAGGTCGGCGTCGGCGTTCAGGACGGCGGGGCTGGCCGCGACGTCGGCGGCGACCGCATGGGCCATCCCGCCCGCGGCGATCTCGGTGACGCCGTCCGGGCCGGCCTCCAGGCGCAGCCGGGTGCGGGCGTCCCTGCGGCCCTGCGCGACCAGCCAGCGCAGGGCCAGCAGCGCGACCAGGACCGACACGGCGGCCACGGCCCACCACACGGGCGGGCTGTTGCGGGCGAAGAACCCGCGCACGCCCGCGTCCACGATCGGGGTGGACGGCCCCAGCAGCCCGCGGGCCAGCGCCAGCCCGCCGAGCACGGCCAGCACCAGCCCCACCAGGGCCAGCCCCCACCGGTTGCCGCGGCCGGTCTTCCTGTTCATCGGCGCTCCTTGACGTTGACCGCCACCCGGTACGGCTCCACCGGGTCCAGCCCGGCGAGCCTGGTGAGGACGGCTTCGCGCACCGCCCGGCCGAAGCCCTCATCGTCCCAGCCGGACGTGGCGGGGGTGACGGCGACCGTGTGGCCGCGCAGGCTGGCGTGCGCCGAGCGCACCCCGGGCACCTCCTCGGCGGCGTGCTCCAGAGCCCTGGTGAAGCTCTTGGGACGCACGCCGATGATCAGGTCGGGGTCGCCGGTCCGCACGGGGACCATCCGCGGCCGTCCCGGCACCAGGGCCGTGACCAGCAGCGCCAGGCCCACCAGCGCCACGATCGCGGCCCCGGTCAGGAACAGCGGGTCGGACCACGGCGTCGTGGTCGCCCACGCCAGCATCCGGTCGTAGGGCAGCCATCGCAACGGGCTGCCGGCCAGCGCGGAGATCGTCTCGGCGGCGACCAGCAGCCCCAGCAGCGTGAGCAGGACGGCGACCACGATGGCGGGCACCCGGCGCTGCGGCCGGAACGCGCGCACCGCGGCCCGGTCGGCGCCCTTGTCCCGCGGCGGCGCGGCCCCCGGCTCCCCCGCTCCCACCGGGACGGCCCCCCGCGCCTCCTCGGGCTCCTCGGACGGGAGAGGGCGGGTCATGCCGGGCCTCCCGCCAGATCGGTCATGATCACGTCGAGGCGGGTGACGTCGAGGCCGGTCTGCATGGCCACCCGGTTGCGCACGTGCTCCCGCAGCCGCGCGGCCACGGCGTGCAGCGGGGCCGGGTAGGCGACGGTCACGTCCAGCTTCAGGGTGGCCCGCTCGCCGCGCACCTCGGCGCTGGACGAATGCGTCCACGGCGCCCCGCCCAGCCGCACGTCGAGCACCTCGGGCACCTCCCGCGCCGCGCAGCAGGCGATCTTGGCGACCACCCGCTCGGCAACCTCCGTACGGCCCCGCCGCTCGGGCTCGGCCGCCGGCGCGAGCCGCTGCCGGGGAACCGTGACGTGGGGAGTGGTGGTCATCGCCGCCTCGCGGTCAGGCCGGACAGGTTCACCTCGCCGGTCTCGGCGACCTTGCCGACCAGGAAGCCGACCGCGCCGAGCACGAGGACGAGCAGGAATGCGCCGAGGCCGCCGAAGGCCCCCGCGAGTCCGAGGATGATGCCGACCGCCATGCCGATGACCGGCAGCCAAGGGACGTTGCTCATGATTCCTCCACGTCGTCGATCACGTGTCGATCACGTGTCGATCACGTCGTCGATGCGTACGTTGACGGGACGCCCGCCGCCCGGCTCCCACACCGCCTGGCGGACGTCCTCGGCGGTCTCGGGCAGCGGCCGTTCCAGGGTCGCCACGATGGCGATCTCCACCGTGTCCCCGTCGGCCGAGACGCCCATCACCCGGGCCCCGGGCAGGTACGTCGCCACCGTCCCGAACGGGCCGCCGGACAGCCCCGCCACCCCCGGGCAGGCCCGTACGAGCTCGGCCAGCGTCTCGGCCTCCGCCTTGGCGTCGGCGTCGGCGTCGTCCCGCGTGTAGGCGGTGGCGCCGGGCCCGGTCATTGGACCCGGGGCTCCGGCTGCTCGGCGTCCTCGCCCCTGCCGCGGTCCCTGTCGCGGTCCTGGCCGGGCAGGTGCACGTCGTCCACCCTGATGTTGACCTCGGTCACCTCCAGGCCGCACATGCGCTCGACCGCCGCGATGACGTTCCTGCGCACGGCCGCGGCCAGGTCGGGGATGGCGGTGCCGTACTCGGCGACCAGGTCCATGTCCACGGCCGCCTGGCGCTCGCCGACCTCGACCGAGACGCCCTGAGCGACGCTGCGCTCACCGCCGACCATCCCGCGCACGTTGCCGAGCGCCCTGGCGGCGCCGCCGCCCATGGCGTACACGCCGGAGACCTCGCGTGCGGCCAGTCCGGCGATCTTGGCGACGACGACGTCGTCGATGCTCGTCGTGCCCTTGTCGGTGACCAGCGAAGTCGCCGGCCCGCCCTCCTGCGTTCTGGCCCGCGGTACGGCAGAAGTCTGGTTGACCATCGTGTCCGGCACGTTCCGTCACCCCCGTAGAAGTCTCTGATAAGCAGAGATATCCGCCCAACAACCGCCGATGCGCTACAAAACGGACTCTGGGGCCATTTATGGAGAGTTCCTGACTTTTTTGGCGGTGGGCGGACCCCTCCGGCGGCGGCGATAGCCTTGTCAGGTGCGTATAGCGAGGTTCTCCACAGGCGAAGGCGTGTCGTTCGGCGTGGTCGAAGGCGGCCCTGGAGAGGAGTTCGTCTCCACGGTCTCCGGCCATCCGTTCGGCCAGGTGCAGTTCACCGGCGAGCGCTTCCCGCTGTCCCAGGTGAAGCTGCTGGCCCCGATGCTGCCGAGCAAGGTCGTCGCCATCGGCAGGAACTACGCCGAGCACGCCCGCGAGATGGGCAACGAGGTGCCCGACGAGCCGCTCATCTTCATGAAGCCGTCCACGTCGGTGATCGGCCACGGCGAGGCCATCGCCTACCCGACCTCGCTGTCCGACCGGGTCGACTACGAGGGCGAGCTGGCCGTGGTGATCGGCAGGCTCTGCCGCGACGTGCCCGTCGACCGGGTCAAGGACGTCATCTTCGGCTACACCTGCGCCAACGACGTCACCGCCCGCGACCTGCAGAAGAAGGACGTGCAGTTCACCCGGGCCAAGAGCTTCGACACGTTCTGCCCGCTCGGGCCCTGGATCCAGACCGATCTCGACGCGAGCGACCTCGCGCTGACCACCACGGTCAACGGCGAGATCCGGCAGAGCGGCCGCACCAGCCAGCTCATCAACGACATCCCCGCGCTGGTCGCCTACGTCAGCGCCGTCATGACGCTGATCCCCGGCGACGTCATCCTGACCGGCACCCCGGCGGGCATCGGCCCGCTGGAGATCGGCGACGAGGTCAGCGTCGGCATCGAAGGCATCGGCACTCTCACGAACAAGGTGGTCTCCCGTGACTGATCTACGGGTGCGTTTCGCCCCGTCCCCGACCGGCATGTTCCACGTCGGCGGCGCCCGCACGGCGCTGTTCAACTGGGCCCTCGCCGAACAGTCCGGCGGCCGCTTCGTCCTGCGCGTCGAGGACACCGACGCCACGCGCAACCGTCCGGAGTGGACCGAGGGCATCATCTCGGCGCTCGACTGGATCGGCATCAACGGCACCAACCCGGTGTTCGAGGGCCCCTACTTCCAGTCGGCCTACGAGCCGCAGCACCGCGAGGCCGTGGCCAAGCTGCTGGCCGACGGCAGGGCGTACCACTGCGACTGCACCCGCGAGACCCTGGTGGCCCGCACCGGCTCCGAGCACAAGGGCTACGACGGGTTCTGCCGCGAGCGCGGCCTGAGCGAGGGCGCGGTGCGCTTCCGCACCCCCGACGAGGGCGTCACCCTCGTCGAAGACCTGATCAGGGGCAACGTCGAGTTCCCCAACGAGGCCCAGGAAGACTTCGTGATCGCCCGCACCGACGGCTCGCCGCTCTACGTGCTGGCCAACGCCGTCGACGACATCACCCAGGGCATCACGCACGTCGTGCGCGGCGAGGAGCACCTGGGCAACGCCGCCAAGCAGGTGCTGCTGTGGCCGGCGCTCGGCGCCAACCCGCCGGTCTGGGCCCACCTGCCGGTGATCGTCAACGAGCAGCGCAAGAAGTTGTCCAAGCGCCGCGACAAGGTGGCCCTGGAGGACTACCGCGACGAGGGCTACCTCGCCGAGGCCATGGTCAACTACCTGATGCTGCTCGGCTGGGGCCCCGGCGAGGACCGCGAGATCATGCCGTGGGCGGAGATGGTCCCGCTGTTCAGGCTGGAGGACGTCAACTCCGCCAGCGCCTTCTTCGACGAGAAGAAGCTGCGGGCCTTCAACGGCGAGTACATCAGGGCCCTGCCGCTGGAGACCTTCGAGGAGCGCTGCTCGCCCTACCTCGACCCCACCTGGGACCGCGAGCTGTTCAGCAAGGTCGCGGCGCTGGCCCAGACCCGCATCGGCGTGCTGTCGGAGATCCGGCAGAACGTCGACTTCCTCTTCCTCGACGAGCCCGTCTTCGACCAGCCGTCCTGGGACAAGGCGATGAAGAACTCCCCGGTGGAGATCCTCGACGGCTATCTCGACCGCCTCCGGACGGTCGCCTGGGACCCTGAGTCGCTCAAGGAGGCCCTGGAGGAGGTCGGCGCGCCGCTCGGGCTCAAGCTGGGCAAGACCCAGGCCCCCGTGCGCGTGGCGATCACCGGCCGGACGGTGGGCCTGCCGCTGTTCGAGTCGATCGAGGTGCTCGGGCGCGAGCGCTCCATGGAGCGGATCCGAGCGGCGCTAGCGCGCCTGCGAGGCTGAGCGACGACCCGACGGCCATCGACAGCCACACCCCCGTGACACCGAGCCACGAGCTCAGCAGATAGGCGAGGGGCAGCTGCACCGCGAAGCCCGCCAGCGTGGCGGCGAGCAGGCGGCTGCCCCTTCCGCTCGCCTGGAGCACCCCGCCGACGGCGATCAGCCCGCCGAACGGCACCAGGTAGAGCGCCATCCAGCGCAGGAAGCCCACGGCCACCGCCGGGTCGTCGGTGAACAGCCCGGCCGCGGGCACGGCCACCAGGTTGAGCACGACCGCGACCGCCGCCCCCGTCACCAGCCCGAGCCGCAGCGGTGACCCGACCGGCTCCGACCGCGCGGTACGGATCATCGCCGCCTGGCGCAGCGCGTAGAAGACCATGACCCCGGCCAGCATGATCTTCTGGCCGATGCCGTACCCGGCGACCTCGGCCGTGCCGAACCCGGCCACGATCTCCACCAGCGCCATCCCCACCAGGGAGCGGGCCAGGAAGTCGCCCGACATGGGCAGGCCCGTCCGCAGCACCTCGCCGGCGAGCAGGCCGTCGCCGCCGGCGGCGCGGAGCCGTACGAGGGAGGTCGCGGCCACCCCGAGCGTGACCAGCCGCGCCGCCACGGTGGCCAGCGCGGCCCCCTGGACGCCCAGGTCGAGGCCGTAGATGAACAGCGGGTCCAGGACGACCACCAGGGCGTTGCAGATCAGCGCGTTCCGCATGGGGGTCTTCGTGTTGCCCAGCCCCTTGAGGATGCCGTCCACGACGGTCTGGGCGAAGAACACCGGCAGCCCGGCCAGGGAGACCAGGAAGAAGCCGGCCGTCAGCCCGGGATCGTCGGTGAACAGGGCCGCCAGCGGCTCGCGCAGCAACACGCCGGGGACGGCGACGGCGACCGAGAACGCGGCCCACAACACCCAGCCCGTCCTGATCACCGGCCCGATCGGCGCGTGCCCGTCCCGCCGCCCGATCAGCACGGTCACCCCCGTCGGGACGGCCAGGAACAGCCCGTAGGCCAGGTATTCGGCCGTGGTGCCCACGGTGACGGCCGCGAGGGCGCCCTCCCCGAGCCCCGAGACCCACAGCAGGTCGATCACCCCCACCGCGACCACGGCGGTGAGCAGCTCCACGTAGATGGGGAGAGCCAGCCTGAACATGCGTACCTCGTTTCGTTGTACCTCGTTTAGAGGTATAGCGTTACGATGCACGACATGGCAAGCGGCGGGGATCTGTCCCTCACCATCCTGGGATTCCTGAACGAACGTCCGATGCACGGCTACGAGCTCAAGGCCCGCCTGACCGCGCTCACCGGCCACCTCCGCCCGGTCAGCGACGGAGCCCTCTACCCCGCCATATCGAGACTGGAGAGCAAGGGCCTGGTCGAGCGGCACGAGGAGGCGGGCGCGGCGGCGGCCCGCAGGCAGGTGCTCACGCTCACCGGCAAGGGCCGCGAGGAGCTGCTGCGGCGGCTGCGCGAGCCGAGCGAGCTCGACGTCAGCGACCAGACGCGCTTCTTCGCCCTGCTGACGTTCCTGTCGGCGCTGCCCGACCCCGCCGACCGGTCACGGGTGCTGCGCCGCCGCCTGGCCTTCCTGGAGGCCCCGGCGAGCTTCTTCTACGAGGACGGCCGGCCGGTCCGGATCAAGGACGAGCCCGACCCGTACCGGCGGGGGATGCTGGAGATCGCCCGCGCGTCGAGCCGGGCGGAGAAGGAATGGCTCCGGCAGCGCATCGAGGAGCTGCCGGAGCCGTAGGGAAAGCCTCATCGAGGGAGGCGGGGGAGGCGGGGGAGGCGGGGGAGTCTGGGGGGCGGGGGAGCGGCGGTCAGTCGAGGCCGCGGCGGGCCAGCAGCGGCCCGATGCCCGGCTCGCGCCCGCGGAAGTTGCGGAAGGCGGTCAGCGGGTCGATGCTGCCGCCCCTGGAGAGCAGCTCGCGGCGGAAGTGGTCGCCGTTCGCCCTGGTCAGGCCGCCGTTCTCCTTGAACCACTCCACGCTCTCCGCGTCGAGCACCTCGCTCCAGATGTAGGAGTAGTAGCCGGCGCTGTAGCCGCCCGAGAAGATGTGGGCGAAGTAGTTCGTCCGGTAACGCGGGCGCACGAGCCGCACGTCGATCCCGGCCGCCTCCAGGGCCCGCTGCTCGAACGCCTGCGCGTCGGCCACCTGCTCGCCGGGCGCCAGCCGGTGCCAGGCCCAGTCGAGCAGCGTGGCCGCCAGGTACTCCACCGTCGCGAAGCCCTGGTTGAACTTCTCAGCCGCGTTGAGCTTGTCCACCAGCTCGGCGGGCATCGGCTCGCCCGTCTCGTGGTGCTTGGCGTAGTTGGCCAGGACCTCCGGCCAGGTCACCCACATCTCGTTGACCTGCGAGGGGTACTCGACGAAGTCGCGCGGCACGCTGGTGCCCGACACGCGCGGGAAGCGCACCTGCGAGAACAGCCCGTGCAGCGCGTGGCCGAACTCGTGGAAGGCGGTGTTCACCTCGTCGTACGTCAGCAGCGTCGGCCCCGAGGCCGGCTTGGTGATGTTGAGGTTGTTCATGACCACCGGCAGCTCGCCGAACAGGTGCGACTGGTCGACCAGGTTGTTCATCCACGCCCCGCCGCGCTTGTTCGCCCTGGCGTAGGGGTCGAGCAGGAACAGGCCGAGCGCGCCGCCGTCCTCGTCGAACACCTCGAAGACGGTCACGTCGGGGTGGTAGCCGCGCAGGTCGGGCCGCTCGGTGAAGGTGATGCCGTAGAGCTTGGTGGCGGCGAAGAAGACGCCGTCCCTGATGACCCGGTTCAGCTCGAAGTAGGGGCGCATGGCGTCGGCGTCGAAGTCGTAGCGGGCCAGCCGCACCTTCTCCGAGTAGTACGACCAGTCCCACGGCTCGATCTCGAACCCGGCCTGCTCGGTCAGCGCCTCGGCCTCCTTGCCGGCGTTGCGCACCGCCGGGCCGACGAGCTGGCCGAGCATCTCCTCGACCGCCTCGACGGTCTTGGCCGTCTGGTCGGCCACCGAGTAGGCGGCGTGGTCGGGGAAGCCGAGCAGCGCGGCCCGCTCGGCCCGCAGCGTGGCCATCCTGGCGGCCCGGTCGAAGTTGCCGGGGGCGCGGCCGACGCTCCGCTCGTACAGGCGGCGGCGCACGTCCCGGTCGGTGAGCTGGGCCAGGCCGGGCTGGTTGGTGAAGTTCAGCAGCGGCAGGACGTACGTGCCGTCGTCCTGGCGCAGGGACTCGATCCTCGCCTCGTCGAAGCCGTCGAGCTCCTTGGGGTCGGTGAGGACCAGGGCCTCCTCGGTGGACGCCTTGAGCAGGGTCTGCGCGAACTCGGTCGACAGCTTCGACAGCTCGCCGTTGAGCTCGCGCAGCCGGTCCTGCTCCGGCTCCGACAGGTCGGCGCCGGCCCGGACGAAGTCCTCCCGGTACTTCTCCAGCAGCCACGCCTCCTCGGCGTCGGACGTGCCGACCTGCTTGATCCGCGCCCACAGCGCCCGGTTGAGGCGGATCGCGTCGTTGTGCGCGGTCAGCTTCGGGGAGATCTCCTTCTCGATCTCCATGATCCCGTCGCTGGAGTTGGACGCGGCCATGCTGAAGAAGACCGTGGCCGTGCGGTCGAGGATCCGCCCCGAACGCTCCAGGGCCGCGATCGTGTTGTCGAAGGTGGGCGGCTCGGTGTTGTTCGCGATCGCGTCGACCTCGGCCAGGTGCTCGGCCATGCCGCGCTCGAACGCGGGCAGGTAGTGCTCCTCGCGGACGTTCGCGAACGGCGGCAGCTGGTACGGCAGGCTACTAGGGGCGAAGAACGGGTTCTCGGCCAACGCTTGGGCTCCTCCACGTGGTGTTTTGTCCTCTTCAGCTTGGCACGTCAGAGCCCGTGCCGCAGGCGGCCGGACGCCGCTTCGGCAATCGTTTTGGTCTTACCCCCCGAGCTGGGCTATTCTTTCGGACGTCGCCAAGCGCGCTCCGAGAAGGGGTTCGCAGCGGTGGGGTATGGTGTAATTGGCAGCACGACTGATTCTGGTTCAGTTAGTCTAGGTTCGAGTCCTGGTACCCCAGCAAGTCAACGAAACGGATGTCTCTCTGAGAGACATCCGTTTTTTCGTGTCGGCGGTCAGTCGGATCGCCAGGCCGTCCAGGATCTCGCTGATCCTCCGGCGGTCCGCGACCGTGTTGCCCGGGGTGGCCACGGCCGCCTTCCTGATCAGATGGTCCCATGTGCCTGATGTGCGTCCGCGCGTCCGCGTCGGACACGCCGATGTCCCCAGGACGGCCCTGACCCTGTCGTACGCGGACGAAGTCATCATGCTGGACATCCGTGTGACGGCGGGTGCGGTTTCGTTCCGCAGGAGGCTGTTGAGGGCTTCGGGGCGGAGGGCGTGTCCGGAGGCCGGCGGGCTGGACGGAGATCGCGGGCGAGGCGGCCGACGTCATGCCCGCGCTCGACGTGGGGCCGGCCGGCTGCACGCCCGCTGGGAGGAGCCGGCACGTGCGATGCGGGCCACGAATGAGCGGTGCGGGTCGCGTATGAGCGGTGCGGGCCGCGTACGAGGGGAGGCCGCGCCCCCGTGGCCTTCCGTCGCGGGCTGCTCGGCGGGAGGTCGCGCCGCCGTCGTGGCCTTCCGTTGCCAGGTGCTCGGCGGGTAGCCTCCCTCGCCTCATGGAGGAATTCCGCATGCGCGAGGGCGGCCTCGCTCGTTTCGTCGCGCCGTTCGCCGCGCCGCTGGCGCTCTTCTTCGCCGTCTGCCTGCTGCTCGGGGCCGTCTTCACCGGCAGCTCGGCGCTGGGCGTCCTGGTCGGCGCGCTCGCCACGGCGGCGCTGACCGGCGTGCTCGTCGTCAAGCACCGCCGTCTGGTCGCGGGCACGGTGGTGCGCTTCTCGCCGGAGGGCGTGGAGCTGGCCGACGCCCGGGGCTTCCGGGTGCGCCTGCGCTGGCCCGACATCACCCGGATCGGCGTGGTGGACACCCAGCCGGCCGACCCGCGGCTCCTTGGCCGGTCCGGCGGCGTACGCGTACGCGTCCAGGCGCTGCGGTCGGTGGGGCTGGTCGGGTGGGGCGAACGCGCGCTCCCGCCGCAGGCGCCGCGGTGGATGCGCGAGCGCCTGGCTCGGGTGCCCGCCGACCCCGTCACCGGACGGCCCGAGGTCGCGATCCCGCTCGGCGAGATCGACCCGCTGTGGGAACGGGGGCCGATGGGCGACTGGGTCCGCCGCCACAGGCCCGATCTCATGCGCTGATAAGCGGTTTGGTTGTGGTCTGCGGGGTGCGGTAGAGTTACCTGCGTCGCCGGGGAGACCCGGCACACCAGCTTGTGGACAAGGTCCCGTCGTCTAGTGGCCCAGGACGCCGCCCTCTCAAGGCGGTAGCGCCGGTTCGAATCCGGTCGGGACTACCACGATCACAAGCTGTGCGAAGGTCCCGTCGTCTAGTGGCCCAGGACGCCGCCCTCTCAAGGCGGTAGCGCCGGTTCGAATCCGGTCGGGACTACGTTCACCCAAACGCTCCGGTGCGTCAAGCACCGGGGCGTTTTTCGCGTTCTACGGGCTGCCGCGGCCGAGAATGGCCTGCGCACGGAACAGGGCCCCGCGCGGTTCGCGCGGGGCCCTGGCCGGGGTGCGATCAGGCCGAGGAGCGGGCCTTGAACAGGGCGCGGCGGGCCGCCTTGGCGATCTGCTTGTCGGGGTGGACCTGGGAGATCAGATCCAGCAGCTCCTCGACGTGCGCGTGCGGGATCTTCCAGATCACCTCGAGAAGCCCGCTGACCATGTCGGGCCCGATGTCCTGCAAACTGCTGACGAACTCCGAACGCCCCAGGCCGGCCGAGATCGTCCACATGTCGAGGATCAGCCAGTGGGTGTCGTCCTGGGTGGGCTCGGGCGCCCCCTCGACCCCGAGCTGGCTCAGGTGCGTCGCCGCGTACGGCCGCAGGGACGGCTGCTTGAGCGCCGCCTGCCAGGCTGGGACGGCGGCCTCGCCCAGCGTGCCCACCACGCTGGCCGCCTGCACCCGGATCAGGGCGTCGCTCTCGTCCTCGGCCGCCGCTTCGAGCAGCTCCTCGGCGGCCTTGGCCGGCTCCCTGAGCCGCATCCAGGCGGCGAACTCGGCGTCGGCCTCGTCCTCGGGCAGCTCGGCGCTCAGCGCGAGCAGCTCGTGGGCGCTCATCGACTCGATCGCGGGCCGGGCGTCGACCTCGATGTCGGCGTCGTCCACCAGGTGGACGACGCCCTCGGTGCCCAGCGGGGTGAGGCGCACGGTCGTGCCCTCGACCTCGACCATGCCGTAGCCGGTCAGCCAGTCGATGGCGGGGGCCAGCGGGTCGCCGGCCGCCTCCCAGGCGTCGCCGCCCAGCTCGTCGAGGTCGGCGGCGGCCTCGGCCAGGTCGCGGGCCAGGTCGTCGCGCTCGCGCGAGCCGCCGGCCAGCAGCAGCCTGACCAGCAGGCCCCGGGTGAGGCCGGCCAGCGCCATCGTCAGGTCGTCGTCGTCGAGCTCGGGGTCGCCGTAGTCGACCGAGTGCAGGCCGAGCATCCAGGCGTCGAGGACGTCCTCGTCGTCGTCGAACGGCCACTCGGAGGTGTCGTCCTGGACGGCCACGGTATTGCCCTCGCCCGGTTCGAGGAACTCCAGGTCGACGGCGAGGTTCCAGATGTTCCAGAGCTGCGGGACCGCCTCGGCCACCGGGCCGTCGGTCTCGGGCCTGGGCAGGCCGACGGCGGCCAGCGCCTCCTCCACCTCGGCGTCGGTGAGCAGGGTGTCCTCGCCGACGCGGCGGCCGGAGCCGACCCACAGCGCCAGGTCGCGGGCCTTGGCGACCAGCGGGGCCTGGCGGGCGGCCGCGGCCAGCTCGGAGTCGGGGCGCAGCCTGATCGTGTCGAGCTCGGCCAGCTCGTCGGCGAACGCCTCGAAGTCGCCGAGGTCGCCGGTCTCGTCCTCCTCGTCGTCACCCGCGCCGTCGTCGTCGAGCAGGTCTTCCATGAGTTCGACGAACTCGTCCTCGACGTCGTCGAGCTCGGCCTGCAGGTCGGCGAGGGAGTCGGAGCCCTTGGCGAGCCTGCCGGTCTGGGAGAGGAACGTCAGGTACGCGTCGACGGCGGGCAGCATGCCGTCGGCGGCGGCGTCGGGATCCTCCACGACCTTCGGCATGCGGTCGAGCAGCAGGTTGCGCAGGTCGGCACGCTTCCACGTGCCGAGGTCCTGCGAGAAGGCGAGACGGTGCCAGAGTGCGGCAGGCCCCACGAGCTCGGGGTCGCTGTCGGGCGCGTTGGAACGCGCCCACATGATGAACTCTTCGAGCAGGGGTCGCAGCTCAGTGGCGGCTACCTCGATGCGATCTGTCACGCACTCAGGCTAGTGCGCCCGCGAGGCAGTCGGCCCCCGAAATACGAGCTTTCGCCGATCATGACGTGCGGCGCATGGCCTCGGTGATGCGTTCGGCGGCCGCCATGACGGGCACGGCGTGCAACCGGCCGGGCGCCCGGGTGAGCCGCTCGATGGGCCCGGAGACAGAGACGGACGCGATCACCTTGCCTCCGCTGCCCCTTATGGGGGCGGACACGCTGGCCACGCCCTGCTCGCGCTCGCCGACGCTGTGGGCCCACCCGCGGCGGCGCACGGAGGCGAGGGTGGCGGCGGTGAACTTGGCGCCGCGCAGGCCCCTGTGCAGCCGGTCGGGCTCCTCCCAGGCCAGCAGGATCTGGGCCGCCGAGCCCGCCGTCATGGGCAGCGCCGAGCCCACCGGGACGGTGTCGCGCAGGCCGCTGGCCCGCTCGGCCGCCGCCACGCACACCCGTTCGTCACCCTGGCGCCGGTAGAGTTGCGCGCTCTCGCCGGTCAGGTCGCGCAGCTGCATCAGCACGGGCGAGGCCACCGCGAGCAGCCGGTCCTCGCCGGCCGCCGTGGACAACTCCGCGAGCCGCGGCCCGAGCACGAATCTGCCCTGGGTGTCGCGGCTCACGATGCGGTGGTGCTCAAGTGCGACGGCCAGCCGGTGGGCCGTGGGGCGGGCCAGGCCGGTGGCCTGGACGAGCTGAGCCAGGGAAGCGGGACCCGCTTCGAGGGCATTGAGTACAAGAACGGCCTTGTCGAGTACTCCGACTCCGCTAGAGTTGTCCATACACCGATACTGCCGTCTCGACATATGAGAAAGCAAGTCGGAGGCAATCTCAAGGAGGAGATCATGGGCCGCACACTGGCCGAGAAGGTCTGGGAGCAGCACGTCGTCCGCCGTGCGGAGGGCGAACCCGACCTGCTCTACATCGACCTGCACCTCATTCACGAGGTGACCAGTCCGCAGGCGTTCGACGGGCTCCGTCTCGCCGGCCGGAAGGTGCGCAGGCCCGATCTCACCATCGCCACCGAGGACCACAACGTCCCGACCGTGCTCGGCCCGATCTCCGACCCCGTCTCCAAGGCCCAGGTCGAGACGCTGCGCAAGAACGCCGCCGAGTTCGGCATCAGGCTGCACCCGATGGGCGACGCCGGCCAGGGCGTGGTGCACATCATCGGCCCGCAGTTCGGCCTGACCCAGCCGGGCATGACGATCGTGTGCGGCGACTCCCACACCTCCACCCACGGCGCCTTCGGCGGCATCGCGTTCGGCATCGGCACCTCCGAGGTCGAGCACGTGCTGGCCACCCAGACGCTGCCCGCCTACCGGCCGAAGACGATGGCCATCGAGGTCTCGGGCGAGCTGCCCGCCGGCGTCACGGCCAAAGACCTGATCCTGGCGATCATCGCCAAGATCGGCACCGGCGGCGGCCAGGGCTACATCGTCGAGTACCGCGGCGAGGCCGTGCGCAAGCTCTCCATGGAGGGCCGCATGACCGTCTGCAACATGTCCATCGAGGCGGGCGCCCGCGCCGGCGTGATCGCCCCGGACGAGACCACGTTCGCCTACCTCAAGGGCCGCCCGCACGCCCCCGAGGGCGAGCTGTGGGACCAGGCCGTCGAGTACTGGAAGTCGCTGCGCACCGACGACGACGCCGTGTTCGACAAGGTCGTGGAGATCGACGCCTCGACGCTGACCCCGTACGTCACGTGGGGCACCAACCCCGGCCAGGGCCTGCCGCTGGGCGAGTCCGTGCCGAGCCCCGACAGCTTCGCCGACCCGGTCGAGCGCTCGGCCGCCGAGCGCGCGCTGGAGTACATGGGCCTGACCGCGGGCACGCCGCTGCGCGAGATCGAGGTCGACACCGTGTTCGTCGGCTCGTGCACCAACGGCCGCATCGAAGACCTGCGCTCGGCCGCCGAGATCCTGCGCGGCCGCCAGGTCCGCACCCGCACGCTGATCGTGCCCGGGTCGATGCTGGTCAAGCTCCAGGCCGAGCAGGAGGGCCTGCACGAGGTGTTCAAGGCCGCCGGCGCCGAGTGGCGCGAGGCCGGCTGCTCGATGTGCCTGGGCATGAACCCCGACACGCTCAAGCCCGGCGAGCGCAGCGCCTCCACCTCCAACCGCAACTTCGAGGGCCGCCAGGGCAAGGGCGGCCGCACCCACCTGGTGTCGCCGCAGGTCGCCGCCGCGACCGCGGTCACCGGCCGCCTGACCGCCCCCGCCGACCTGTAAGGGAGAACCAGACCGATGGACGCCTTCACCACCCACACCGGTACGGCGGTGCCGCTGCGCCGCAGCAACGTCGACACCGACCAGATCATCCCGGCCGTCTGGCTCAAGCAGGTCAGCCGCACCGGCTTCGAGAAGGGCCTGTTCGCCGCCTGGCGCGAGGACCCGACGTTCGTCCTGAACGACCCCTCCTACGAGGGCGGCTCGATCCTGGTCTCCGGCCCCGACTTCGGCACCGGCTCCTCCCGCGAGCACGCCGTGTGGGCCCTGCAGCAGTACGGCTTCCGCGCCGTGATCGCCGCCCGGTTCGGCGACATCTTCCGCAACAACTCCACCAAGATGGGCCTGCTGCCGGTCGTCCTGCCCGCCGAGAAGGTCGAGGCCCTGCAGGCGGCCGTCGAGGCCGACCCGAAGCTGCAGGTGACCGTCGACCTGCTGGAACGCCAGGTCCGCTGGGCCGATGAGGTCGTGCTGTTCGAGATCGACGACTACACCCGCTGGCGCCTCACCGAGGGCCTGGACGACATCGGCCTGACCCTGCGTCACGCCGACGACGTGGCCGCGTACGAGAATGGTCGGCAGCCATGGCTGCCGACGACCGTCTAGAGGACGACGAACTGGCGCGGCGGTTGCGCGAGGCGCACCGCCGCGTCCGCCTGCTCCCCGCCGCCGACAAGGAACGGGCGGCCCGCCGATACCTGTCCATCTGCGATCTCGCCAAGCGCGATCCGGAAAGGGCGGCCGCCCGGCTCGACGCCTTTCTGGGCGCTCTCGACACGCCACGCGAGGGGGAAAACACGCAGGGTGATTGAGTTCCCCCGCGATCCCGCCTACTTTCGAGCGCGTAAGGGGTTTCTACGTCGAACTCGAGAGCTGGAACCCCGAGCCGTCACTGGGGGAGCAGGACTTTCATGAACAAGCGAGAGCTCGTCGACGCCATCACCGATCGGGTGGGCGACAAAAGGACGGCCACCGAGGCCGTCAACGCGGTCATCGAGGCCATCCAGAAGGCCGTGGCGAGCGGGGACAAGGTCTCCATCACGGGCTTCGGCGCGTTCGAGATGGTGAACAAGCCCGCCCGCACTGCCAGGAACCCGTCGACCGGCGCCGAGATCAAGGTCGCCGAGAGCTGGGCGCCCAAGTTCCGTCCCGGCTCCGAATTCAAGGACCTGGTGAACGAGGGCGGCAAGCAGGTCGGCAAGAAGAAATAGTCTCAGCGGACATCACGCCCGGGCGGCCCACGCCCGGGCGTTCGCTGTTTTCCGGGACCGCGTCGTCATTCGGGCGCGGGAATGGGGAACGTCGACAGCGTGATGTAGGTGATCTGCCCGCCGTCGGTCGCCAGGTTCACCCGCTGCCCCGTGCGCAGCAGCAGCAGCGGCCCCGCGTCGAAGGCGCGCGTGCCGAACTCCAGCACCGTCCCGTCGTCGAGGAAGACCGAGCCGGAACGGGTGACCTCGTCGAAGCTGCGTACCGTCGCCTGCACGCCCTCCAGCCTAAGCCGACCGCCGCCCGGCGGGCGAGAGGCGGCCCGCGGGGTCACGCCCCCGGCCACAGGTTGGCGACCACCGCCGCCGTGTGCCGCCCCAGGCCCAGGGCGAGCGCCGCGCGCAGGTCGTCGGGGGTGTCCACGTCCCGCCGCAGCGAGTCGATGCCCGGCACGCACAGCTCCTTCGCGCCGCCGGCCAGGTGCCTGGCCCGCGACTCGCCGCCGAACCGCGGCGTGAACGGCCGCCCGGCGAGCACGCCGTAGAACGTCGTGCCGACCTCCTGGGCGTCCGGCACGAACGACTGGTCGAACTCGGCCGCCGCGGCCAGCGCCGTCGCCAGCTCGGCCGGTCGCAGGGCCGGCAGATCGGCCTGGAGGGCGCCCACCGCCTCACCGGGCGCGACGCGTACGGCATGGGCCGCGCCCGTGCGCAACGCGGTGTTGAGCCCGCGATCGGGATCGTGCACCACCTGCGCGCCCAGCGCCCCCAGCGGCCCCGCCGCAGCCGGATCGGCGGTCACCA
Source organism: Nonomuraea sp. NPDC049637 (assembly GCF_040675235.1). Taxonomy (NCBI): domain Bacteria; kingdom Bacillati; phylum Actinomycetota; class Actinomycetes; order Streptosporangiales; family Streptosporangiaceae; genus Nonomuraea; species Nonomuraea sp. NPDC049637. The sequence continues at coordinate 399,779 of NZ_JBFAOM010000002.1, read as the reverse complement.
CGATCACCCGTGCCACCGCCGGGCAGGCCAGCGCCGCGGCCACGGTGTCGCAGGCCACGGCCACGGCCAGCCGCGTACGGTGGGGACCCGTCGCGGCCGCCAGCCGGGTCTTCGCCGCGACCAGCGTCTTCACCGGAATGACCAGAGACCAGCGGTTGCTCATAGGCTTAAGCATCTCGCCTCGACATCCCACGCGGCCAACCGGGAGACTTGGGGCGCAAACCGTACGGGTTGGAGGAGACCATGAGCCGCCCCACGCGACCTTCGCGTTTCTGGGAGTCATTCGCCGTAGCGGTGGTGAAGCCGCTGTCGTGGCTCCTGGTCAAGAAGGACTGGCGCAACGGCGAGCGCCTTCCGCGCACCGGCGGCATCATCATCGCGGCCAACCACCTGTCCTGGAGCGATCCCGTCCTGCTGTCGCACTTCCTGTTCAACAACGGGCGCTGGCCGGTCATCCTGGCCAAGGCCGCGCTGTTCAAGGTGCCCTTCCTGGGCCGGGCGCTCAACGGCCTGCTGGTCATCCCGGTCGAGCGGGGCAGCAGCGAGGCGGCCAGGTCGCTCAGCTCGTCGGCCCAGCGGCTGCGCGACGGCGCGGCCATCCTGTTCTACCCCGAGGGCACCTGCACCCGCGATCCCGAGCTGTGGCCCATGGTGGGCAAGACCGGCGCCGCCCGGCTGGCGCTGGAGAGCGGCGCGCAGGTCATCCCCATCGCCCACTGGGGCGCCCACGAGCTGCTCCCGTACGGCGCCAAGAGACCCAGGCTGTTCCCGCGCAAGACCTTCCACGTCACCGTCGGCCCGCCGGTCGACCTGTCCAAGTACGAGGGGCAGCCCCTGCGCGCGAGCGTGCTGCGCGAGGCGACCGCCGACATCATGGCCGCCATCACCGAGCAGCTGACCGAGCTGCGCGGCGAGAAGGCCCCGGAAACTCCCTACGATCCCGCCAGGCGGTGATGGCATGACAAAGGCAGCCGTTCTCGGCACGGGCTCGTGGGGCACCACGTTCGCCATGGTCCTCGCCGAGGCGGGCAACGAGGTCACGCTGTGGGGGCGCAGGCCGGAGCTGGTCGAGGCGATCGACAAGGACCACGCCAACCCCGACTACCTGCCCGGCGTGCGGCTGCCCGAGGCGCTGCGCGCCACCACCGACCCCGTGCGCGCGCTCGACGGCGCCGACTTCGTGGTGCTGGCCGTGCCCTCGCAGATGTTGCGGCCGAACCTGACCGCCTGGCGCGAGCACATCCCGCCGGACGCGGTCCTGGTCAGCCTCATGAAGGGCGTCGAGCTGGGCACGACCAAGCGCATGAGCGAGGTGATCCGCGAGGTCGCCGAGGTGCCCGAGGAGCGGGTCGCGGTGGTGTCCGGGCCCAACCTGGCCAAGGAGATCGCCCACCGCCAGCCCGCCGCCACGGTCGTCGCCTGCACCGACGAGTCGGTCGCCGAACGCCTCCAGGCCGCCTGCCACCTGCCGCCGTGGTTCCGGCCGTACACCAACACCGACGTGGTCGGCGTCGAGCTGGGCGGCGCGGTGAAGAACGTGATCGCGCTGGCCGTGGGCGTCTCGGCGGGCATGGGCATGGGCGACAACGTCAGCGCCATGCTCATCACCAGGGGCCTGGCCGAGATCTCCCGCCTGGGCGCCGCGCTCGGGGCCGACCCCCACACCTTCGCCGGGCTGGCCGGCATGGGCGACCTGGTGGCCACCTGCACCTCGCCGCTGTCGCGCAACCGCACCTTCGGCGAGAACCTGGGCCGCGGCATGACCCTCGCCGAGGTCGTCGCCGCCACCAAGCAGACCGCCGAGGGCGTGAAGTCCTGCGAGTCCGTCCTCGAGCTGGCCAGGAAGCACGACGTCGAGATGCCGATCACCGAGGTGGTCGTCGGGGTCGTGCACGACGGCATGTCGCCGTCGGAGGCGGGCATGCTGCTCATGTCCCGCTCGCCCAAACCCGAACGGTACGGCTTGTGAATCCGGACGCCACCGCGTGCTCGACTCGCTGTCAGGGGGACACCCCGGTAGATTCGGACGTCATGAGCAAGCCACGCGTCGCCGTCGTTTTCGGAGGTCGCAATTCTGAGCATGCCGTGTCCCTCATGGGCGCGGGCAGCGTGCTGGATGTGATCGACAGGAGTAAGTACGAGGTGATCCCGGTCGGGATCGCCCAGGACGGCAGGTGGGTGCTCGCCGCGTCCGACCAGCGGTTCGCCATCGAGGGCGGGGAACTGCCCGCGGTCGACACCTCGGGAGCCGCGCTCGCGCTGCCCAGCGGCGGCGCCGGGCTGGTGGCCTACGACCCGGGCAGCATCCCGGTCGAGCTCGGCACGGTCGACGTCGTCTTCCCCGTCATGCACGGCCCGTTCGCCGAGGACGGCACCATCCAGGGCCTGCTGGAGATGGCCGGCGTCCGCTACGTCGGCTCCGGCGTGCTGGCCAGCGCGGTCGGCATGGACAAGGCCCACATGAAGACCGTGATGGCCGCCGCCGGGCTGCCGATCGGCCGTTACGTCGTCGTCCGCGACCGCGACTGGCGGCTCAACCGCGAGTGCGTGCTGAAGGAGGCCGAGGAGCTCGGCTTCCCGGTGTTCGTCAAGCCCGCCAGGGCCGGCTCCTCGCAGGGCATCTCCAAGGCCCACGACCGCGCCGAGCTGGAGGCGGCCGTCGAGTCGGCCCGGCTGCACGACCCCAAGGTGCTGATCGAGGCCGCGATCGAGGGCCGCGAGATCGAGTGCGCGGTGCTGGAGTCGCTCGGCGACGAGCCCGCCGCCGCGTCGATCCCGGGCGAGGTCAAGGTCGAGGGCGGCCAGGAGTTCTTCGACTTCGAGGCCAAGTACTACCCCGACCAGATGTCGCTCACCGTGCCCGCCGACATCCCGGCCGAGACCGCGGAGGAGCTGCGGGCGATGGCCGTGCGGGCCTTCGAGGCGCTCGACTGCGAGGGCCTGTCCAGGGTCGACTTCTTCTACACGCCCGACGGCCGGCTGGTCTTCAACGAGATCAACACGATGCCCGGGTTCACCTCGTTGTCGGTCGCGCCGCAGCTCTGGGCGGCCTCGGGACTGTCCTACCCGCAGCTTGTCGACCGGCTGATCCAGCTCGCGCTGTCGCGCTCACCCGGACTGCGTTGACACGGCCCGCCCGATCGGCCCCGACAGCTCGGCCAGCACGTCGGACGCCGTGTGGTCGCCGCCGACCGTGACCTCCACGTACGTGGGCGCGGCCACCGCGGTGAACAGGATGGGCTTGTCCGGATCGGCGAACCAGCCCACCCCGTCGATCTCCTGGAGCTGGTCGGTCGGCGCCATCCGGGCAGGCCGCGGCACGCCGCAGCGCAACGCGATGGACGCCTCCCCCCAGACCGCCACGTACGGCGAGGCCGGCTCCGAGGTGCCGCGCTCGGCGCCGTCGAGCGTCTTGGGCAGCAGGGACGCGAGCCGGTCACAGGCCGCCGCCGCCTCCCCCGCAGGCTTGGGCGGATCGACCTGCACCACGCCGCCGCAGCCGGCGAGTGCGAGAAGAAGGAGCAGGACGGCGGCGGCGCGCATGGAACCCGGACCTCGAATGTGTCAGATATGAACGATCGGACACGTAAGAGTACGCGTGATCCCCTCCACCGCCTGAATCTGCGCCACGACGAGCTTGCCGAGCTCGTCGACGTTGCGCGCCTCAGCGCGGACGATCACGTCGTAGGGCCCCGTCACGTCTTCCGCCTGGGTGACCCCCGGAATTCCGGAGATCTCCTCGGCAACGGCGGCGGCCTTGCCGACCTCGGTCTGAATAAGGATGTAGGCCTGCACCATCACGTCCTCCCGGGCGATTGGATCACGCCGAAGGGCCACCGTACCCTGTGAGCGTCAGGAGGTGCGTCATCACAGTCGGAGATCTCGGCGAATTCGGTGTCGTCAATCGTATTGCCGGACGTCTGCCCCAGGGAGAGGGGGTCATGCTCGGCCCGGGTGACGACGCCGCCATGGTCGCCGCGCCCGACGGGCGGGTGGTCGTCTCGACCGATCTGCTGGTCGAGCGCAGGCACTTCCGGCTCGACTGGTCCGGCGGGCGCGACGTGGGCCGCAAGGCCGCCGCCCAGAACCTGGCCGACATCGCCGCCATGGGGGCCGTCCCGACGTCCATCGTGGTCGGGCTCGGCATCCCCGCCGAGCTGCCGGTGGCCTGGCTCGACGCCCTGACCGACGGGTTCCGCGAGGAGTGCGCGGTGGTCGGCGCGAGCGTGGTCGGCGGCGACATCACCCGGTCCGACCTGGTGGTCATCGGGGTGACCGCGCTGGGCGACCTGCGCGGGCGGGCGCCGGTGACGCGGTCCGGGGCGCGGCCGGGGCACGTGGTGGCCGTGGCCGGGCGGCTGGGGTACGCCGCCGCGGGGCTGGCGCTGCTGGCCGCCGGGGTCGCCGCGGGTTCCGGCGTGCTGGCGGAGGCGGTGACCGCCCACCGGCGGCCGTGCCCGCCGTACGCGGAGGGGCCGCGGGCGGCCGCGCTGGGCGCGAGCGCGATGCTCGACGTCAGCGACGGCCTGGTGCAGGACCTCGGGCACGTGGCCGCGGCCAGTGGCGTACGCGTCGAGCTCGATCCCGGGTCGTTCGCCGTGGGGGAGCCGGTGGCGGCGGCGGCCGGGGAGCTGGGGCAGGATCCGCTCGAATGGGTGCTCACGGGTGGCGAGGATCACGCGCTCGCCGCGGTCTTCCCTCCTGACGTACGGCTGCCGCCGTCGTGGCAGGTCGTCGGCCGGGTGGTCGAGGGCGAGGGTGTCCTGGTGCACGGCCGCCAGGTGGGACAGGGCGGTTGGGATCACTTTCGGTGATGACTTGTCCCGATTTACGTGAAATTTTGCCGGTTTAGGGTAGGACTAGCGGGATTGTTGTGACAAGGACGTAGTAAAGGTGTTATGAAGATTGGCGGCCACTGTAACCGCGAGAAAGGGCAGCCATGGGCCGCCACGGCACCGGTGGATCCGACGATGGGGATGAACGGGGGAACGGCAGCGCTTTCTGGGGTCCCGACGAGCCGGCCGAGGCGCCGGGCTGGCCGGCGTTGCCGGACCAGGTCGAGGTGACGGGGCAGTGGGCCCCGATGCCGCGCCGCGAGGACGGCCCGCCGCAGCGCGGCAGGCAGCCCGAGCCGTTCGAGACCACGGGGGCCTTCGCCGTGCCCGCCGACGCCGCCCCGAAGGTCCCGCCGTCCGACGCCCCCTCCGGCCCCTTTCCGCCGCCGAACGGCCCCCAGTTCTCCGGGTCCCCCTACCCTGAGCCCAACGGGGCCGGGCCGTTCGAGGTGACGGGCGCGTTCGCCCGTCCGGCCGACTGGGACGCCGTCGGCCCCTCTGCCCAGCCCGACGCCACGTCCGCCTTCGGACCGCCGCCGAGCTTCGACGCCTCCGGCCGCACCACGGGCCCCTTCGACGCCCCCCGGCGCAACACCGGCCCGTTCGACGCGCAGGAACCGGGCGGCACGGCCAGGTTCGACGTGCCGGGTCCTGGTGGCACCGCCAGGTTCGACGTGCCGGAGTCCGGGAGCACCGCCAGGTTCGACGTGCCGGAGTCCGGGAGCACCGCCAGGTTCGACGTGCCCGCCGGGTCCGACACCGCCTTCCACGGCAGGCCGCCGGAGCCCGGTGACGTGAAGGTGGCCGGGGAGCCGACCGCCGCGCACACGCCCGCCTGGGCGGAGGCCGAGACCGGCTTCCTGCGTTCGGGCTGGTCCTCCGACCAGGACCTCGACGACCTGGACGAGTCCGACGAGTCCCGTGGCCGTCGCCGCGGCGGCCGGCGCAAGTCGTCCGGTGGCGGTGGCGGTGGCGACGACGACGGCCTGAACGCGCCCGCCGGCGGCGGCAGCGGCAAGGGCAGGGCCCGCATGGCGCTGCTGTCGGTCGCCGCCGTGGCCGTCGTGCTCGGCGGCACGGTCGCCGGGGTGAAGCTCATGAGCTCCTCCGGCGACTCCGGCAAGTGCGCGGGCGCGAGCTGCGCCGCCGTCCACACCAGCACCAGCCCCTCGACCGCCGCGGTCTCCGACCCCGGCACGGAGGAGGAAGAGCCCTCCGAGGAGCCGACGGAGGACGAGGAGTCGAGCACGCCCTCCGACGCCCCGACCACCACCGCCCCCACGGTCGGCAACCGCGCCCCGCGCCGCAGCACGGCCCCCACCCCCACGCCCACCAGGACGCGGACGAAGGCCTCGGCCAAGCCGACACGGCAGCCGGAGCCGCCGCCCCAGGAGACGATCTCCGAGGCCCCGACCGACGACGGCACGCCGCTGGGCAACTCCGACACCGGCGTCGTCCCCACGGTGGGCAGCAGCCCCGCCCCCGCGGCCACCTCCACCTCCGGGAACGGCGGCAGCGGCGGCTCGGTCAACGTGCGGCAGACGGTCAAGCAGCGGCTCGCCTCCTACTCGGCCACGCTGCGCGTCACCAACCAGTCGCCGGCCCCGCTGGCGAACGCCACCTTCTCCGTCCCGGTCGAGGGCCGCGTCACGGACGTGAACGGCGGCTCCTGGACCCAGGACGGCGACCTGCTGATCATCGACCTGTCGGGCTCGCTGGCCGCCGGGGACTCGGTGGACGTGACGTACTCGGCGACGGGCAAGGCGCAGGAGCCCGGCGCGTGCGGGCTGGTCGGCGGGGAGTGCGCGATCGGCTGAGTGCCTGGCGAGTGCCGGTCGGGTGGTTGGATGGGGTTCATGACGACCCCTCCACGTGTGCTGACCGTCGCGGGCTCCGATTCCGGAGGCGGCGCGGGCATCCAGGCCGACCTGAAGACCATGATGGCGATGGGCGTGCACGGCATGAGCGTGATCGCCGCCGTCACGGCCCAGAACTCGCTGGGCGTCCAGGGCTACTGGGAGCTGCCGCCCGAGGCCGTGCGGGCGCAGCTCGACTCCGTGCTGGGCGACATCGGGGCGCAGGCCGTCAAGACCGGCATGCTGGCCTCGCCGGTGCTGGTGGAGACGGTGGCCGAGGTGCTGGGGGCCTATGACGCGCCGGTGGTGGTCGATCCCGTCGGGGTGTCCAAGCACGGCGACTCGCTGCTCGCCCCCGAGGCCGTCGACACGCTGCGCACGCGCCTGCTGCCCGTGGCCACGGTGGTGACGCCGAACCTGTGGGAGGTGGAGCAGCTCACCTCCGTCAAGGTCGAGGACGAGGACGATCTGCGCCGGGCCGCCGACGCCGTGCTCGCGCTGGGCCCGTCCTGGGCCCTCATCAAGGGCGGCCATCTGCCCGGCGCCCCCGTCGACCTCCTGACCGACGGCACGACCGAGCACCGCTTCGCCGCCGAACGCCTCGACAACCGGCACACCCACGGCACGGGCTGCACCCTCGCCTCGGCCCTGGCCTCCCGGCTCGCGCTCGGCGACGACGTCCCGACGGCCGTGGGGAGGGCCAAGGAGTACGTGACGGGCGCGATCGCCCGCGGCTTCCCCCTGGGCTCCGGCATCGGCCCGGTGGACCACGCCTGGCGCTGGCGCTGACCGCGCCTATCTGAGCCCGCCCCCCGAGCGGGGCGGCGGGCACGACGAAAGCCCGTCGCTCCCATGATCAGGAGCGACGGGCTTCGCGAAAGACGAGAACTAGCGGGTGACCTTGCCCGCCTTGATGCACGACGTGCACACGTTCAGCTTCTTCGGCGTGCCGCCGACGACCGCGCGCACCGTCTGGATGTTGGGGTTCCAACGACGACGGGTACGGCGGTGCGAGTGGGACACGTTGTTGCCGAAGGTCGGCCCCTTGCGGCAGACATCGCAGACGGAAGCCACGGTATCGCTCCTTAAAACAGTCGATGTAGCCCTGTCCGCTGATGCTTTCCGGGCGGAGGGCATGCCGGGACAACCGGCCAGCCAGACGAGAATATCTGATCCACACCATTGGGCGCGAACCAGAGCACTGGACGGTGGCCGGTGCGGGGATATTCTCCTCCAACAAGGTAGCGCATGCGGGGAGGTCGAAGGAGCGCAGATGAAGGCCCTCGACCCGCCCGCGGTGCGCCGCTGGGCCCGCCTGGCCGCCGACGCCCTCGGCCGGGCGAGACCGGAGATCGACGCACTCAACGTGTTCCCCGTGGCCGACGGCGACACCGGCACGAACCTGCACCTCACCATGCTGTCGGCGGCCGAGGCCGTCGAGTCCCTGCCCGACGACGTCGACGCGGCCGTGGTGTGGCAGACGCTCGCCTACGGGGCGCTGGTCGGGGCGCACGGCAACTCGGGGGTCATCGTCAGCCAGGCGCTGCGCGGGCTGGCCGAGGTGCTCAAGGACGGTTCCGACCTGCGGGCCGGCCTGCTCAGGGCGGCCACGCTGGCCAGGCAGGCCGTGGCCAGGCCGGTCGAGGGCACCGTGCTGACCGTGCTGGAGTCGGCCGCCCGGGCCGCCCAGGACGCCGACGGCGACGCGTGCGAGGTGGCGCGGCAGGCGGCGCGGGAGGCACGGGCGGCGGTGCGCCGCACGCCGGGGCAGCTCGACGTGCTGGCCCGCAGCGGGGTCGTGGACGCGGGCGGCGCGGGGGCGGCGATCGTGCTGGAGACCCTGGCCGCCGTGCTCACCGACTCCTACAGCGACCATTACGACGTGCCGGCGCCGACCGGACGGGTCACGCCGATGACCGAGGTGGGCGCCGGCTACGAGGTGATGTACCTGCTGGACGCCGACGAGCGCGCGGTGGCCGGGCTGCGCGACGAGCTCGACGCCATGGGCGAGTCGCTGGTCGTGGTGGGCGGCGAGGGCCTGTGGAACGTGCACGTGCACGTGGCCGACGCGGGGGCGGCCGTGGAGGCGGGGCTGCGGGCGGGGCGTCCGCACCGGGTCAGGATCACCTACCTGGCCGAGCGCACGCACCGGGGCAGGGCGGGCAGGGGCGTGGTGGCGGTGGCGGCCGGCGACGGGATCGCGGCCCTGTTCGAGGAGAGCGGCGCGGTCGTGGTGCGCCGCGATCCCGGCACCCGGCCCGCGCTGCCGGAGCTGCTGGCCGCGATCAGGCAGGCGGGCGCCGAGGTGGCCGTGCTGCCGAACGACGAGGGGGTGCTCGCGGTCGCCGTCGCGGCGGCGGAGATCGCCCGCGAGGACGGCGTGGTCGTCAGCGTCCTGCCGACCAGGGCGACCGTGCAGGGGTTGTCGGCGCTGGCCGTGCACGACCCGCTGCGCCGGTTCGACGACGACGTGGTCGCCATGACGGACGCCGCCGGCCACACCAGGTACGGACATCTGGCGGTGGCGGACAGGGAGGCGTTCACCAGCGCGGGCGTGTGCCGGCCGGGCGACGTGCTGGGCCTGATCGACGGGGACGTGGCGGTGATCGGCGGCGACCTGGAGCGCGTGGCCAGGCTGATCATCGACAGGATGGTGGCCGGCGGCGGCGAGCTGGTGACCCTGGTCACCGGCTCCGGCCTGCCCGAACGGCTGGCCGTCCGGCTGGAGGACCACCTGCGGCGCACGCGGCCGGACGTCGATCTGGTCGTCTACGACGGCGAGCAGGGCGGCTACCCGCTGCTGATCGGCGTCGAGTAGCGGCGCGGCCCCCTTCCGCGGGCGGCTCGGGGCCCGGCACGGGCCTGCTCCGGGGCCCGGTGCGGGATTCCTGTCGGCCGCAGGCGGTAGAACTGGATCCCGTGAGCCGTTTCGACGAGCCCCTGACCAAAGCGCTCGACCCGAAGACCGCCAAGCTGCTGCACAGCGTGCTCGGCCTGGAGACGGTCGGCGACCTGCTGCGCCACTACCCGCGCCGCTACGCCGAGCGCGGCGAGCTGACCTCGCTCGACGCCCTGGAGGTCGACGAGCACGTCACCGTGGTCGGCGAGGTGACCAGGCTGATGCGCAAGCCCATGCGCAACCGCGGCGGCACGTGGCTGGAGGCCGAGGTCGTCGACGGCAACGGCAACCGCATCTACCTGGCGTTCTTCGGCAAGGGCTCCCATGTGGCCGAGTCGCGGCTCAAGCCGGGGCGGCGCGGCATGTTCGCCGGCAAGGTGGGCCTGTTCGGGGCGCGCTCCAAGCCGCGCTGGCAGCTCTCGCACCCCGAGTTCGAGCTGTTCGAGGAGGAGGCCGAGGCGAGCGCCGAGGAGTTCGCGTCCGCGCCGGTGCCGATCTACCCGGCGGGCAAGGACGTGACGCCGTGGGCGATCCGCCGGGCGGTCGGCGTGGTGCTCGACACGCTGGGCCCGCTCGACGACCCGCTGCCCGCCGACCTGCGGGCCAGGCACGGCCTCCAGCCGCTCGCCGACGCGCTGATGGCCATCCACCGGCCCAAAGACCTCGCCGAGGTGGGCCGGGCGCGCAAGCGGCTGAAGTTCGACGAGGCGTTCGTGCTGCAGGCGGTGCTGCTCCAGCGCCGCCAGGCGGCCACGGCCTGGCCGGCCAAGCCGCGTCCGAGGCGTTCCGACGGCATGCTGGCCGACTTCGACGGGCGGCTGCCGTTCTCGCTCACCGAGGGGCAGGCGCAGGTGGGGGAGGAGATCGCGGCCGACCTGGCGCTGGAGCACCCGATGCACCGGCTGCTGCAGGGCGAGGTGGGCGCGGGCAAGACCGTCGTGGCGCTGCGCGCGATGCTCCAGGTGGTCGACGCGGGCGGCCAGGCCGCGCTGCTGGCCCCGACGGAGGTGCTGGCCCAGCAGCACCACCGCTCGATCACCAACATGCTGGGCGAGCTGGCCCAGGGCGGCATGTTCGGCGGCACGGCCGTCACGCTGCTGACGGGCTCGATGGGCGCGGCGGCGCGGCGCGCGGCGCTGCTCGACGCGGCCTCGGGCACGGCGGGCATCGTGGTCGGCACGCACGCCCTGCTCCAGGAGCACGTGCAGTTCGCCGACCTGGGGCTGGTCGTGGTCGACGAGCAGCACCGCTTCGGCGTGGAGCAGCGTGACGCGTTGCGCGAGAAGGCGGGCGGGGGCCGTCCGCACGTGCTGGTGATGACCGCGACCCCGATCCCGCGCACGGTCGCCATGACGGTCTTCGGCGACCTTGAGGTCTCGACGCTGTCGCAGCTCCCGTCGGGGCGCGCGCCCATCACCACGCACGTCGTGCCGGCCGCCGAGAAGCCCCACTATCTGGAACGCACCTGGCAGCGGGTGCGCGAGGAGGTGGAGCTGGGCAGGCAGGCGTACATCGTGTGCCCGCGGATCGGCGACCTGGAGGGCGACGAGGGCGACCTGGCGGCGGCCGGGGGCGACGACGACCGCCGTCCGCCGCTGGCCGTGCTGGAGGTCGCCGAGCTGCTCACCCAGGGCCCGTTCCAGGACCTGCGGGTCGGCACCCTGCACGGCAAGCTCCCGCCGGAGGAGAAGGACGCGATCATGCGGTCCTTCACCAGGGGCGAGCTCGACGTGCTGATCGCCACCACCGTCATCGAGGTGGGCGTCGACGTGCCCAACTCCTCGGTGATGATCATCATGGACGCCGACCGGTTCGGCGTCTCCCAGCTCCACCAGTTGCGCGGGCGGGTGGGCCGGGGCGGCCTGCCCGGCCTGTGCCTGCTGGTCTCCGACTTCCCCGAGGGCACCCCGGCCCGCGCCCGCCTCGACGCGGTGGCCGCCACGCTCGACGGCTTCGAGCTGTCCCGCGTCGACCTGGAGCAGCGCCGCGAGGGCGACGTCCTGGGGGCGGCCCAGTCGGGCAAGCGCAGCTCGCTGAAGCTCCTGCAGCTCCTGAGAGACGAAGACGTCATCACAACAGCGCGGGACGAAGCCGCAAAGCTCCTGTCGGACGACCCCGAACTGGCCCACCATGAGGGCTTGCGCGCCGAGATAGCCCGCCTCCTGGAGGACGAGAAGGCGGAATACTTGGAGAAGACGTGAAGGCCCGGCAGAACCACGGAGCCGGTCAACGAAGGCTCGCGTGACGGCGGCGAGCCGGTGAAGGGTCAGAGGCCGTTACATGGAGGGCCATCAGCCGGAGTAAGGCGGGTGGGAAGACCACGCGAAGCCGTAAAAAGAAGAAGTCAAAGGCCCAGCCGCGGGGACGGCCTCCCCCCGAATGCCGTCCCCGGCTGGGCCCACCCTCGGGTCAGGTGCCGAGGGAACCGGCGTGCGGAAGGGCTCACGATCACGCCGGTCGGCCTTCATGTGGGTCACCTTGAAGGCCGCAGACTCATCATGCGGGCCGATCCGGCCGATGTGAATCACCCTTGCGCAGTCGAGGCCGACACTTGTCCACTCTTGACCTGGGCGAACATGCGGAACAATGGGCCTTATGACTCGGATCATCGCGGGGAGCGCGGGTGGGCGGCGGTTGGCCGTGCCGCCGGGGCGGGGCACGAGGCCGACCAGCGACAGGGCCAGGGAAGGCATCTTCTTGACCCTCGACTCCCTGTACGGCCTGCGCGAGGCCCGCGTGCTCGACCTGTACGCCGGTTCCGGCGCCGTGGGCCTGGAGTCGCTGTCCAGAGGCGCGGCCCACGCGCTGCTCGTCGAGTCCGACGCCAAGGCGATCCGGACGATCAGGGCCAACATCCAGTCGCTCGGCCTGGAAGGCGCCGAGCTGGTGGCCGACAAGGTCGAGCGGGTCCTGGCCAGGCCGCCGGAGGAGCCGTACGACATCGTCTTCGCCGATCCGCCGTACGCGCTGGGTGACGGCGAGGTCACGCGGGTCCTGGAGCTGCTGCGCGACAACGGCTGGCTGGTGGGGGAGGGGCTTGTGGCATTCGAGCGGGAAACGAGGGGAAAGTCCTTGATGTGGCCGGAAGGTTATGTTGAGGAGAGGGTCCGTAGATACGGCGAAGCATCCGTTTGGTACGGTCGCGCCGCCGGGAACCCGTAGACCTGGGAGGCGTCTTGCGCCGCGTTGTCTGCCCGGGGTCGTTCGACCCCATCACCAATGGCCATCTCGACATCATCGGCCGGTCGGCCCGCCTGTACGACGAGGTGGTCGTGGCGGTCCTCATCAACATCGAGAAGAGCAGCCTGTTCACGGTCGACGAACGGATCGAGATCCTTCAGACCGTGACGAAGGAGTACCCCAACGTCAAGGTGCAGAAGTTCCACGGCCTGCTGGTGGACTTCTGCAAGCACAACGACATCCCCGCCATCGTCAAGGGCATCAGGGTCGTCAGCGACTTCGACTACGAGCTGCAGATGGCCCAGCTCAACTACCGTCTCTCGGGCGTCGAGACGCTCTTCATGCCCACCAATCCCGAGTACTCCTTCCTGTCCTCCAGCCGGGTCAAGGAGATCGCGCGGTATGGTGGCGACGTGTCCGGCCTGGTCCCTGACCTGGTGCACAAGCTGCTCATCGAGCGTCTCAGGGGCTGACCGCGACCTGGTATCCTTTCATTTCGGCCTTGTACGACGGCGAGCATCTTCGCCATGCCTAGCGAGAGCAGGATGACTCAGCACCTCGACCCCCGCTCCCCTTGGGTGCTCTCCACTCATGACCTGGGGAAGCGACCGGGCACGATGCGGCAGATGATCCTGTCCCTTCCGGCACCGGCTAACCTCGGCGTCGACATGATCGGTGTCCCCAAGGACGCCGAAGTCGAGCTGGACCTCCGGCTCGAAGCAGTGATGGAAGGCGTGCTCGTCTCGGGCACGGCGCACGCCCCGCTCGCCGGGGAGTGCGCGCGGTGCCTTGACCCGATCACCTCGGACATCGAGGTCGATCTGCAGGAGCTGTTCTTCTACTCCGACGAGGACGCCTCGGAGGACGACTCACTGCTCGACGGGGAGCTGCTCGACCTCGAGCCGACGTTCCGTGACGCGGTGGTGCTCGCACTGCCGCTGAGCCCCGTGTGCCGCGAGGACTGCGAGGGGCTCTGCACGGAGTGCGGGATCAAGCTGGCCGAGGCCGGCGCCGATCACCGGCACGAGAAGATCGATGCCCGCTGGGCGTCGTTGCAAGGTCTGATTTCCGAGAACGATAACGATCAGGAGAAGTGACGTGGCCGTCCCGAAGCGAAAGATGTCGCGGAGCAACACCCGCGCCCGTCGCTCCCAGTGGAAGACGACTGCTGTCGCCCTGGTGAGCTGCCCGCAGTGCCGTTCGCCCAAGCAGCCGCACATCGCGTGCCCCACCTGCGGCACCTACAACCGTCGTCAGGTCATCGAGCCGTCCGCCTGATCACACTGACAGCAGGCCCGCCCGTCATGCCGGCGGCGGGTTTCACCGTCAGCAGTTGACGTGATGCCGACCGGGTGCCATTGTGCCTCGGTCGGCGTTAACGTCTGTAGATGCGTACGGCGGCGGTTCGCCCGCGGCCGTGGTGGACGCCGGGGCTACCCGTTACCCCGACGCCCACCACGTTTTCGGGCATCTTCCGCGGCCGCCTTGTGAAGATGTCCGAGGAGGAAACACGTGGGAGCAGGTCCTAAGCCGGTGGCCGTGGAGGTCGCCAGGGAAGAGCTGCAGCGGGTCCTGGTCGTCGGCCTCGACCCCGACATCCTCGAGCGGGCCCTGACGCACCGCTCCTACGCCTACGAGAACGGCGGCCTGCCCACCAACGAGCGCCTGGAGTTCCTCGGCGACTCGGTGCTGGGTCTCGTGGTCACCGACACCCTCTACCGCAACCACCCCGACCTGCCCGAGGGGCAGCTCGCCAAGCTGCGCGCCGCCGTGGTCAACATGCGCGCGCTGGCCGACGTCGCCCGCAACCTGGGGCTCGGCCGGTTCCTGCGGCTCGGCAGGGGCGAGGAGGGCACCGGCGGGCGCGACAAGTCCTCGATCCTGGCCGACACGCTGGAGGCGCTGATCGGCGCGATCTACGTGGACAAGGGCCTCGACGAGGCGTTCCGGGTCGTCCACCTGCTGTTCGACCCGCTGATCGTGCGCTCGGCCTCGCTGGGCGCGGGGCTCGACTGGAAGACGTCCCTGCAGGAGCTCACCGCCTCCGAGGCGCTCGGCGTGCCCGAGTACCACGTCGAGGAGAGCGGCCCCGACCACGCCAAGTCGTTCACGGCCATGGTGCGGGTGGGCGGCGAGTCCTACGGCTCGGGCAGCGGGCGCAGCAAGAAGGAGGCCGAGCAGCAGGCGGCCGAGGCGGCCTGGACGCGCATCCGGGCCCGCCGCGAGCAGCGCGAGAGCCAGCCCGCGAGCTGACCCCGGCCTACGGGAAGCCCCGGCCCGCGTCCGGCGTTGTGACTGCGGATCCGTCCCCGCCGCGGCATGCCCCGCGGCCGGGGAAGTCGAGAGGACGGTTGGTGCACGGTGCCTGAGCTGCCAGAGGTCGAGGTCGTCAGGCGCGGCCTGGCGCAATGGGTCGTCGGCCGCGAGATCGCCGCCGCGGAGGTGCTCCACCCGCGCGCGATCAGGCGGCACGTCCCCGGGGCCGACGAGTTCACCGCCCGCCTGAAGGGCCGTACGGTGTTGTCGGCCGAGCGCCGCGGCAAATACCTGTGGCTGCCCCTGTCGGGCGGCGAGGAGGCCCTGCTGGCCCATCTGGGCATGAGCGGCCAGCTGCTCGTCGTCGATCCGCAGACGCCCCCCGAGAAACATTTGCGCGTCCGCCTCCGCTTCGAGGACGGCGGCCCCGACCTGCGCTTCGTCGACCAGCGCACGTTCGGCCACGTCATGCTGACCCCGCTCGTCGGCGGTGTGCCCGCGCCGATCGCGCACATCGCGCCCGATCCGTTCGAGGCGTCGTTCGACGAGGCGGAGTTCACCCGCCGGCTCAGGGCCAGACGCACCGAGATCAAACGGGCGCTGCTGGACCAGTCGCTGATCAGCGGCGTCGGCAACATCTACGCCGACGAGGCGTTGTGGATCGCCCGGCTCCACTGGGCCCGTCCCACCGAGACGCTCACCCGTCCGAAGATCGCCGAGCTGCTGGCCGGCGTGCGCACGGTGATGGGCGCCGCCCTCCAGCAGGGCGGCACCTCCTTCGACAGCCTCTACGTCAACGTCAACGGCGAGAGCGGCTACTTCGACCGTTCGCTGGAGGTCTACGGCCGCCGCGACCTGCCGTGCTCGCGTTGCGGCACGCCCATCAGGCGGGAGGCGTTCATGAACCGGTCGTCGTACTCCTGCCCCAAATGCCAGCGAAAGCCGCGGTGAGCAGGGCCAGCGCGGCGCCCAGCCACATCACCGACGAGATCGACACGCCGTCCACCACCCGGCCGCCGACGAACGAGCCGAGCGCGATGGAGACGTTGAACGCCCCCACGAACAGCGCGGTGCCCAGCTCGCCGCCGCCCGAACGCATGATCCACAGCTGCAGCGCCACGCCGACGCCGCCGTAGCCGAGACCCCACACGACGAGCATGACCAGCGGCAGCCCGACCAGCGCCAGCGCCGCCGTGGAAGCCGCGATGAGCAGAGCCAGGACGATCAGCACCGGCTTGGGGTCCCGGGCCGCCCTGGCGCCCGCGACGAAGTTGCCGACGACGCCGGCCGCGCCGTACACCAGCAGGGCGACGCTGACCAGGCCGGGGCCGGCGTCCGCGACCTGCTCCAGGAACGGCCGGACGTAGGTGTAGGCCGCGAAGTGCCCGGTGATGATCAGCACGGTCGCCGCCAGCACGACCCGCAGCGCCCCCGGCAGCGGCGCGCGGGAGCCGCCGGAGGCGTCCTCGCCCGGCATCGGCGGCAGCACGACGGCCAGCAGCCCGAGCAGCACCAGCGCCAGCCCGCCCATGACCGCGAACGACGTGCGCCACCCCGCCGCCGAGGCGATGAGCGTGCCCGCCGGCACGCCGAGCACCGAGGCCACCGACACGCCGCCGAGGATCACCGACGTGGCCCTGCCCACCGAGCGCTCGGGCACCAGCCGCAGGCCCAGCCCGGCCGCGAAGGCCCAGAACCCGCCGATGCTGATGCCGGTCAGCACCCGCGCGCCCAGCATGACGGGGAAGCTCGTCGCGAACGCCGCCGCCAGGTTGGCCACCGCGAGCAACGCCATCAGGCCGAGCAGGGGGACGCGCCGGTCCAGCCGCCGGGTGGCCAGGGCCAGCACGGGGGCCGAGACGGCCGCGACCAGCCCCGGCAGCGACACCATCAGCCCGGCCGTGCCGTCGGACACCCCCAGACTGGCGGCGATCGAGGTCAACAGGCCGACGGGCAGCATCTCGCTGGTCACGATGGTGAAGGTGCCCACCGCGACCGCGAGGACGGCGAGCCAGCGGGCCCGCGCGACGGTGGAGGTCTCAAGAGTCGTCATGCCGTTCAGCCTCCTCATCGGCCGGGAGGGGAACAATGACGAAGCTCGAAGCCTTGCTTTAGGCAGGCTAAGTGATCGCGTCCGGGGGAGTGGCATGGAGTTCAGGGAACTGGAGTGCTTCGTCGTGCTGAGCGAGGAGCTGCACTTCGCGCGTACGGCCGAGCGCCTCTATCTGTCGCCCGGCCGGGTGAGCCAGCTCATCGGGTCGCTGGAGACCCGGATCGGCGGCCGCCTGTTCGACCGCACCAGCAGGCGGGTGCGCCTGACGCCGCTCGGCCGGCGCTTCCTGGCCGACCTGCGGCCCGCCTACGACGGCATGGCGGCGGCCGTGTCGCGGGCCACGGCCTCGGCGCGGGAGGTCGCGGGCCTGCTGCGGGTGGGGTTCCTGGCCACGCCGACCGAGATCGTCACCGGCAGCGTGGCGGCGTTCGAGCGGCGGTATCCCGGCTGCATGGTGGAGCTGGTCGAGGTGCCGCTCTCCGACCCGTTCAGCAAGCTGCGCGAGGGGCGGGTGGATCTGACGTTCACGCTGCTCCCGCTTGAGGAGCCCGACCTGGAGGGCGGCGCCGAGCTGAACCACTGCCCGGTCGAGCTGGGGGTGTCGGTACGCCATCCGCTGGCCGGCCGCGCCGTCCTCGACGCCGAGGAGCTGGCCTCGGTGGCCCTGTTCGGCCTCGACGACCCCGCGCCGCGCCGCTGGCAGGAGCACATCGCCCCCACCCTCACCCCGTCCGGACGGCCGATCGCGCGGGCCGGCTCGGTGGCCACCACCCAGGAGGGCCTGACGCAGGTCGCGCTGAACCGCGGCGGCATGCTCTTCTGCAAGCCGAGCGCCGACCACCATCGCCGTCCCGACATCGCGTTCGTGCCGGTCGACGGCCTGCCTCCGTCGATCCTGGGCCTGGCCTGGCTGCGCGCCGGACGTACGGCCTCGATCCTGGCCTTCAACGAGTTGGCCATGGAAGTCGTACGACGGCATGAGACGGTGGCGGCATGACGGATACGAAGAGTAATGGCGACAAAGGTTCGGAAAACGTCCGAGTAACCGCCTGGGTGCGGGGGAGGGTCCAGGGGGTGGGCTTCCGGTGGTGGACGCGCGCGAGGGCGTTGGAGCTCGGCCTGACCGGCTGGGCGCGGAACACCGACGACGGCCGGGTCGAGGTCGTCGCCGAGGGCCCGCGGGAGGCGTGCGTCAAGCTGTTGGAGCTGCTCAAAGGTTGCGACACGCCGGGAAGGGTCGATGGAGTAGTGGAACGATGGAGTGAACCCCGAGGTAGTTTGGGCGGTTTTGTAGAGCGGTAGTCGCTTTTGCTAAACGGCCCAAATAGGGTATAGTTGTATGTCGGGAGTGCCTATCAGTAGGGCGTTGCGGTTGGATCGACTTGACCGCCCACACTGCCGGTGCGACTCTTGTTAAGTACCACGCGCACCCCTCCCGCGGAATAGAAGTGCGCGAACCAGTCTGGTCACTCAGCGTGGAGGACCCTTTACCATGGCGAAGGCTCTACTCGGCCACGTCGGCGGTCCTGACCCTCGGATGGTCTCGGAGATGCGCCGCTTGCAGCAGCGTATCCGGGATCTGGAGGCAGAACTCATCCGACTTCAGGCCACGAATGACGCTCTTGCGGCGCAAACCCGCGACGAAGCGCTCAGTCGCTTGCAGGAGCGCGAGCCGGCACTCACCTGAGAGTGATCGGAGCGCAAGACCCAGGGACGTCTCGAAGAGGCGTCCCTTGTTATTTTCCCTGGTGAAAAAGCGCTGGTCATCGACATGCCCACGAGCGGCGGCCAGGACCAGTAGGCTTTTCCGAAGCCCGTTCAGCCGAGGCCGGGGAGGAGGGTCGGCGTTTGTACCTGAAGAGCCTCACCCTGCGCGGCTTCAAGTCCTTCGCCTCCGCGACCGCCCTGCGCCTCGAACCCGGCATCACGTGCGTCGTCGGCCCCAACGGCTCGGGCAAGTCCAACGTCGTCGACGCCCTGGCCTGGGTCATGGGCGAGCACAGCGCCAAGTCGCTGCGCGGCGGCAAGATGGAGGACGTCATCTTCGCCGGCACCTCCTCCAGGCCGCCCCTGGGCCGGGCCGAGGTGACGCTGACGATCGACAACTCCGACGGCGCGCTGCCGATCGACTACACCGAGGTCACGATCAGCCGGCTGATGTTCCGCTCGGGGCAGAGCGAATACGCCATCAACGGCGACACCTGCCGCCTGCTCGACATCCAGGAGCTGCTGTCCGACTCGGGCATCGGCCGCGAGATGCACGTCATCGTCGGCCAGGGCCAGCTCGACGCCGTGCTGCACGCCGGGCCCGAAGACCGCCGCGCCTTCATCGAAGAGGCCGCGGGCGTGCTCAAACACCGCAAGCGCAAGGAAAAGGCGCTGCGCAAGCTCGACTCCATGCAGGCCAACCTCACCCGCGTCCAGGACCTCGCCACCGAGCTGCGCCGCCAGCTCAAGCCGCTCGGCCGCCAGGCGGAGATCGCCCGCAAGGCCGCCGTCATCCAGGCCGACCTGCGCGACGCCCGGCTGCGGCTGCTCGCCGACGACCTGTGCATCCTGCGCGCCACGCTCGAACGCGAGGCCGCCGACGAGGCCGCCGTCACCGCCCGGCGCAACCAGGTCGAGGCCGAGCTGGCCGAGGGCCAGCAGCGCGAGGCCGCCCTGGAGGCCGCCGAGGCCGAGACCCAGCCCCGGCTGAGCGCCGCCCAGGAGACCTTCTTCCGGCTCTCCTCCCTGCGCGAGCGCATCACCGGCCTGGAACAGCTCGCCGCCGAACGCCACCGCCACGCCCTCGACGCCGCCGCCATCGAACGCCGCGGCCGCGACCCGGAAGACCTCGAACGCGAGGCGGGCGAGGCGCGCGAGCAGGAGCACATCCTGCGGGCCGAGCTCGAACACGCCCAGGAGCTGCTGGCCGAGGCCGTCGAGCGGCGGGCCGCGGCCGAGGCCGAGCTGGGCGCGGAGGAGCGGCGCCTGGCGATGGCCGCCCGCGCCGCCGCCGACCGCCGCGAGGGCCTGGCCAAGCTGCGCGGCCAGGTCGACTCCGTGCGCAGCAGGGCACGCGCGGCCGAGGAGGAGATCGGGCGGCTGGAGAAGGCCGTGGCCGACGCCGCCGAGCGCGAGCGGCAGGCCCTGGCCGACCTGGAGAACGAGCGGGCCGAGGAGCCCGCGGCCGATCCGGCGCTGGCCGAGGAGCTGGCCACCGCCCAGGCCGTGGTCGAGGAGGCCAGGGCCGCCGCCGAGGAGGCCCGCGTGGCCGCCGACGAGGCCAAGGCCGGGCTCGGCGCGCCGCGGGCCGCCGTCCAGGCCGCCAAGGCTGGGGTCGCCACGGCCCGCGCCGCCGACCAGGAGGCCCAGCGCTCGGTGGCCGCGCTGCGGGCCCGCCGCGACGCCCTGGAGCTGGGCCTGGCCAAGGGCGACGGCGGCGCCGCGCTGCTCGACGCCGACCTGGCCGGGGTGCTGGGCCCGCTGGCCGCCTCGATGCAGGTCACGCCGGGCGCGGAGCTGGCCGTCGCCGCCGTGCTCGGCCCGGTCGCCGAGTCCGTCGCGGTCAAGACGCTCGACACCGCCGTCGAGGCGCTCGGCCTGCTGCGCGGCGCCGACGCCGGGCAGGTCACGCTGCTGGTCGCCGAGACCGGGGTTTCGGACACCGCGCATCACTCCCAGGTTGCGCGATCCCGGCCCGCCGCGCCCGAGGGCGG
This sequence comes from Nonomuraea sp. NPDC049637, assembly GCF_040675235.1. Lineage (NCBI taxonomy): Bacteria > Bacillati > Actinomycetota > Actinomycetes > Streptosporangiales > Streptosporangiaceae > Nonomuraea > Nonomuraea sp. NPDC049637. The sequence continues at coordinate 378,999 of NZ_JBFAOM010000002.1, read as the reverse complement.
GCGGTGGGCCGCCGATCTGGTCACCGTGCCCGACGAGCTGCGGCCGGCGCTCGACCACGTCCTGGCGAAGGTCGTCGTGGTCGCCGACCTCGAAGCGGCCCGTGAGCTGGTGGGGCGGCGTCCCGAGCTGCGGGTGGTGACCGAGGACGGCGACGTGCTCGGGGCCCATGTGGCCGGTGGCGGGTCGGCCGGCGGCACCTCCGTCCTGCAGGTGCGGGCGGCGCTCGACGAGGCCGTCCGCGACCTGCGGGTGGCCGAGGCCACGGCGGAGGCGACGGCCGAGGCGCTCGACCAGGCGATCGAGGCCGAGCAGGCGGCCCAGACGGCCGTCGAGGCGGCCCAGGCGCACGTCAACGAGGCCCAGAGCGCGGTCACCGCGGCCCAGGCCCGGGTGAGCGCCGCGCAGGGCGTCCTCGACCAGGTCAGGGCCCGCCAGCGGGAGGCCGACCAGCGCAGCGCGGCGGCGGCCAGGCGGCTGGCCCAGCTGGAGGCCGCCGCGCACGCCGCCCACGCCGAGGCCGAACGCCTGGCCCGCAGCGTCACCGCAGCCCAGGGCTCCCGTACCGAAGGGCTGGCGGAGCTGGCCGAGCTGGAGATCCGGCTGGCCGAGGCCGAATACGCCCAGGAGCTGGAGACCGAGCCCACCACCGACCTGCGCGACGACCTGGCCGCCACGTGCGAGACGGCCCGGCAGCGCGAGATGGACACCCGCCTGCAGGTGCGCACCGCCGAGGAGCGCGTCAAGGGCATCGAGGGCCGCGCCGACGGCCTGCTGCGGGCCGCCCAGCGCGAGCGCCAGGAACGCGCCCAGGCCGCCGCTCAGCGGGCCAGGCGCCGGCGGCAGGCCGTGCTGGCCGAGGCGGTCAGCAAGGGCGCCAGGCAGGTGCTCGAGGCGCTCGCCTCCTCGATCCGGCTCGCCTCCCGCGAGCGTGACGACGCCGACCTCGCCCGCGTCGCCGTCGACGCCGAGCTCAAGCAGGTCCGCGTGCGCGTGCGTGAGCTGGGCCAGGAGCTCGACAAGCTGGTCAACCGGGTCCACGGGAGCGAGGTGGCCCGCACCGAGCAGCGCCTGCGGCTGGAGCAGCTCCAGGAGCGGGCGATGGAGGAGTTCGGCGTCGAGGTCGAGGCGCTGGTCTCCGAGTACGGCCCCGACGCGCCCGTCCCCGGCGACCCGCCGGTCCCGTACGTCCGGGAGGAGCAGGAGAAGCGGGCCAGGGCCGCCGAGCGGCAGATGACCCAGCTCGGCAAGGTCAACCCGCTGGCGCTGGAGGAGTTCGCCGCGCTGGAGGAGCGCCACGCCTTCCTGACCTCGCAGCTGGAGGATCTCAAGAAGACCCGGCGCGACCTGCTGACCGTGGTCAAGGAGGTCGACGACCGCGTCGAGCAGATGTTCGCCTCGGCCTACGAGGACGTCGCCCGCGAGTTCGAGCAGATCTTCGGCCGGGTCTTCCCCGGCGGTGACGGGCGGCTCGTGCTCACCGACCCCACCGACATGCTCACCACGGGCATCGAGGTCGAGGCCAGGCCGCCAGGCAAGAAGGTCAAGCGGCTGTCCCTGCTGTCGGGTGGCGAGCGCTCGCTGACCGCGGTGGCGTTCCTGATCTCCATCTTCAAGGCGCGGCCCTCGCCCTTCTACGTGATGGACGAGGTCGAGGCCGCCCTCGACGACACCAACACCCAGCGGCTGCTGACCCTGTTCGAGGAGTTGCGGCAGAGCTCCCAGCTCATCGTCATCACCCACAACAAGCGCACGATGGAGATCGCCGACGCCCTCTACGGCGTGTCGATGCGCGGCGACGGCGTGACCCAGGTGGTCAGCCAGCGCCTGCGGGAGCGCGAATCCGCCTGATCCGGCCTGTCATCATCCGTGTGCCTTGGGCATGACCATGCCGGTCGATCTGGAAAACTGACATCTTGTGGATGGTTACCTCGGCGTCATAGTGATCGTGGCCGTCGTCGCCCTGCTGGCGGCCGGCGGCCTCTTCCTGCTGTTCAGGCCGGGTGGCAAGGCGGCGCCGCCCGTGCCGCCGCCGGAGGCGCCGCCGCTTCCGGAGGAGGAGAAGCGGCCCGCCGGCCCGGTCGAGGAGGCCGACGGCGCGGTCACCACGGTGCCGCCGCCGGTCCAGCCGGCCGAGCCGATGGTCATCGCGCCCGAGGTCGAGGTGCCGCCGCCGTCCGCCGGGCGGATGGTGCGGCTGCGCTCGCGCCTGGCGCGTTCGCAGAGCGCCCTCGGCCGCGGCCTGCTGGAGCTGCTGTCCCGCGACCGGCTCGACGACGACGTCTGGGACGAGATCGAGGAGAGCCTGATCACCGCCGACGTGGGCGTCGCCCCGACCCGCGCGATGGTCGAGGAGCTGCGTACCAAGGTCAAGGTGCTGGGCAGCCGCACGCCCGCGGAGGTCAGGGCCCTGCTGCGCGAGCAGCTTCTCGCCCAGGTCAACCCCGACCTCGACCGCAGCCTGCACGTGCAGAAGCACGGCGAGCGGCCCGCCGTGGTCCTGGTCGTGGGCGTCAACGGCACGGGCAAGACCACCACCACCGGCAAGCTCGCCCGCTCGCTCATCGGCGACGGCAAGACGGTCGTGCTCGGCGCGGCCGACACCTTCCGCGCGGCGGCGGCCGACCAGCTCCAGACGTGGGGTGAGCGGGTCGGCGCCGAGACCGTGCGCGGGCCGGAGGGCGGCGACCCGGCCTCGGTGGCCTTCGACGCCACGGCCAAGGGCATCGAGGACAAGGTCGACGTCGTCATCGTCGACACCGCGGGCCGCCTGCACACCAAGACCGGCCTGATGGACGAGCTGGGCAAGGTCAAGCGGGTCATCGAGAAGAAGGCCACGGTCGACGAGGTGCTGCTCGTCCTCGACGCCACCACCGGCCAGAACGGCATGCGCCAGGCCCAGGTGTTCGCCGAGGTGGTCAACATCACCGGCATCGCGCTCACCAAGCTCGACGGCACCGCCAAGGGCGGCATCGTGATCTCCGTGCAGCGCGAGCTGGGCGTGCCGGTCAAGCTCGTGGGGCTCGGCGAGGGGCCCGACGATCTGGCGCCTTTCGACCCGGATGTCTTCGTGGACGCGATTCTGGGCGACTGACCCCGTTTATCGGCCATGTCCTAATTCATGCCGAAATAGCCATTACCAGAAAAGTCTTGAGTCGTTAGTTAGCTTTGTGCTGACATGTTCGGGTTATCCGCGATCACGTAAGGGATGCCCATGAAGAAGATCGTCGTCCATCGCCCCGGGACTGTCAGGCCCTCCACGCTCGCCTCGCCGCGGCACAGCGTTTGACCTGTCTCTGGGTCGGCGTTTCCACGCGGGAACGCCGACCGTTGGGAAGGGGGCGGTCGTGAGGACGATCGCCCTGGACGCCGACCGCCGGGCAGCCGGGCCGTACACGCTGGCCGCCGGGCTGCTCGACTTTCTGGTCCCCGAGGCGCTCGACCGGCGGCCCGACCTGGTCGCCGCCCATGACGTGGAGCTCCGGGTCGCGGCGCCCCGCCTGCGGCCGCTCGTGCCGGCGCGCAGGCGCTCGCTCGCCGACGACCTGCCGAGGGGGCAGCGCATCCTCATCCCGGGGGCGCGGCGCAGCCTCAGGATCGCCAACGGGCTGGCCGAGTTCGTCCGCGAGCTGCTGGCCGTCACGGGGCCGCTCACGCTCGTCGTGTCGAACCTGGGCGAGGCCGACCACACCGACCGCGAGCTGGTCGAGGTGCTGCGCCGCCGGCTCGACCCCGGGCTGCTGCGCGTCGAGGAGGGCCCGTCGTCGCCGGGCGAGGGCCCGCTGTGCGCCGACTTCGACCGCTACCGCGACGAGGGCTTCCATCACGCGATGGTGGAGTCGGGCACCGAGGCGCTGCGCGGCATGGCCTACGAGGACGACCCCGAAGGGTGGCGGACCCTCGTGCAGCGCGTCGCCGCGGCCCTGGAGGCGGTGGAGCGCGAGGAGGAGGCCCGCGCGCTCTACGACCGCGCCAGGCGCCTCAGCACCGACCCCAAGCATCGGGCCACCATCGCCTACGCCACCGCGATGATCCTGGTACGCCACCACGACCCCGCCCGCCGCGACCCCGGCGAGGCGATGGCGTGGATCAACGAGGCCGTCACGATCACATCGTTGCTGCCCGACCCGCGCGAACGCGCCTTCCACCTCGGCTTCGACCTCAACGGCAAGGCCCTGGTGGAGCTGCGCGCCGGCCGTCCGGACGCCGCGCTGCGGCTGGTCGAGCAGGCCATCGCCCTGGCCGACGAGCACCTGGCGGACGAGCACCCGATCCACCGGCTCGTGCTGCGCGCCAACAGGGCCCAGCTGCTGGCCGGCGCCGGCCGGCACGAGGAGGCGCTGGCCGACTACACGGCGGCGATCGACGCCGACCCCGGCTATCCGGACTACTACCTCGACCGGGGCAACCTGCTGAACAAGCTGGGCAGACCGGAGGAGGCGCTGGCCGACTACGAGGCCGTCATGCGGCTCAGCCCGCCCTTCCCCGAGGCGTACTACAACCGCTCGGAGCTGCGGTTCGCGGCCGGCGACCTGGACGGCGCCCGCGCCGACCTCGACCGCACGCTGGAGCTCGACCCCGACTTCGCCCCCGCGTACGTGAACAGGTGCGGCCTGCTCGCCCTCCACGGCGAGTACGAGCAGGCCAGGCAGGACGTGCGGCGCGGCCTCGCGCTCCGGCCGCGCGACGCCCACCTGCTCTGCGTGCTGGGCCAGGTGGAGACGGCCCAGGGCCGCCACCCGGAGGCGTACGCGGCCTTCGACGCCGCGCTGGAGATCGACCCCGACCTGGCCGCCGCGTGGGGGAACCGGGCCGTGCTCGCCTTCGAACGCGGCGACCCCGACGGCGCGCTGTCCGACCTGACCCGCGCGCTGAAGCTGACCGAGACGGCCGAGCTGCTGTTCAACCGGGCGATGGTCCACCGCGAGCTGGGACGGGCGAAGGAGGCCAGGCAGGACCTGCTCAGAGCCGCCGAACTGGCCCCCGGCGACCCGGACGTCGGGCGGGCGCTGGCCGAGGGGTGACCGGGACGGGCGGCGGGCCGGTGTCCGGGTGCGGGCACCGAAGGGTGACCGAGACGGGCAGCGGGCCGGTGTCCGGATGCCGGCCCGGTCCGCCGAGCTGCCGGGCCGCCGCAGCGGGCGTGGCGTCGTCGCCGGGTCAGGCTCGCGTGGCCGCGAGCGGCCCGATCGGCACCACGAGAGGGGTGCCCGCGACCGGATCCTCGATGACCTTCGCGTCCAGCTCGAACACCTCGCGCAGCAGCTCCTCGGTCAGCACCTCGTGCGGGGCGCCGGCGGCCACGACCTTGCCGGCGCGCATGGCCACCAGCCGGTCGGCGTAGCGCGCGGCCAGGTTGAGGTCGTGCAGGACCATGACGACCGTGCGGCCGGCCTCCTCGTGCAGGTGCCGGACGAGCTCCAGCACCTCCACCTGGTGGGCCAGGTCGAGGAACGTGGTGGGCTCGTCGAGCAGCAGCAGGTCGGTGCCCTGGGCCAGGGCCATGGAGATCCACGCCCGCTGCCGCTGGCCGCCCGACAGCTCGTCGAGCGGGCGTTCGGCGAGGTCGGCCAGGCCGGTCATGGTCAGCGCCGCGGCGACGGCCGACTCGTCGTCGGAGGACCACTGCCGATACCACGTCTGGTGCGGATGCCGGCCCCTGGCGACCAGGTCGGCCACGGTGAGCCCTTCGGGGGCGGAGGGCGCCTGCGGCAGCACGCCGAGGATCTTGGCCACCTCGCGGGTGGGGATGGCGTCGATGCGCTTGCCGTCCAGCAGCACCTGGCCGCCCTGGGGCTTGAGCAGGCGGCCGAGCGCGCGCAGGAGGGTGGACTTGCCGCAGCCGTTCGGGCCGATGATGGTGGTCACCGTGCCCGCCTCGACGCCCAGGTCGAGGCCGTCCACGATGGTCCGGTCGCCGTAGCCGAGCTTGACGCCCGCGGCCTGCAGCCTCATTTGCGTGCCCTCCAGATCAGGTGGATCAGGTACGGTGCGCCCAGCACGGCCGTGACGATGCCGACGGGCAGTTCGATCGGGGAGAAGACGGTCCGGGCGATCAGGTCGGCGCCCGCGGTGAGCACGGCCCCGGTGACCGCCGAGCACAGCAGCGGCGGCCGGGCCGAGCGGGCCAGCCGGAGCGCGATCTGCGGCGCGGCCAGGGCCACGAACGCGATCGGCCCGGCCGAGGCGGTGGCCACCGCGGCCAGCAGCACGGCGGCCAGGATCAGCAGGGCGCGGGCCGCGTTCACCCGCACGCCGAGGGCGGTGACCATGTCGTCGCCGAAGCGCAGCGCGTCGAGCGAGCGGGTGCCGAGCAGGGTGGCCGGGACGAGCACCGCCAGCGCGAGCGCCACGGGCACCACGTGCTCCCAGCCGCGGCCGTTGAGCGAGCCGCTGATCCAGACCATGGCCCGGCCGGTGTCGTTGACGTCGCCGACGGTCAGCAGCCAGAACTTCACGTTCGTGAACACGGCGGCCACGCCGATGCCGACCAGGACCAGGCGGTAGCCGTCCAGGCCGCGCCGCCAGGCCAGGCCGTAGACGACGGACGCCCCGAGCAGGCCGCCGAGCAGGGCGAGCGCGGGGATGCCCAGGTCGGCCAGCAGGCCGCTGGCGCCGCCGTAGGCGCTGCCGCTGGCCACCACGCCGGCCACGACGGTGACCGAGGCGCCGGTCGTGACGCCGAGGATCTCGGGGCTGGCCAGCGGGTTGCGGGCGATGGACTGGATGATCGCGCCGGACAGCGCGAGCGCGGCGCCGACCAGGGCGCCGGTCAGGGCGCGCGGCAGGCGTAGCTCCATGATGACGAAGTGGGCCGGGCTGTCGACGTCGAAGGTGCCCCGGAGCACCTCCGCCAGGCTCATCGGCAGGTCGCCGATGCGCATGTTCAGCGCCATGAGCACGACCAGGAGCGCCAGGCCGGTCACGCCGACGCCGACGGCGCGCAGGCGCAGCCGCCAGGACAGGGCGCCGAGGCGCAGGGGGAGCGCGGTCATAGCCGTACCGGCTTTCTGCGGCGGACCAGGGCGACGAAGAAGGGCGCGCCGATCAGCGCGAGGACCACGCCGACCTCCAGCTCGCCCGGCGGGGCGACCACGCGGCCGATCACGTCGGCGACCAGCAGCAACGCCGCCCCGACCAGCCCCGAGTACGGCAGCAGCCACCGGTGGTCGGTGCCCGACAGCGGCCGGGCCAGGTGCGGCACGATCAGGCCCACGAACGCCAGCGAGCCGCAGGCCGCCACCGCCGCGCCCGACAGCAGGGTGACGGCGGCGACGCCGACCGTCCTGGTCAGCGCGATGTTCTGGCCGAGCGAGCGGGCGACGTCCTCGCCGAGCGACAGGGCGTTCAGGCCCGGGGCGTTGACCAGGGCCAGCAGCAGGCCGGCGACGATGAACGGGAGCACCTGCCAGACCACGTCGGGGCCCCTGGCGGCGATGGAGCCGGACTGCCAGAAGCGGAAGACGTCCATGGCCTGCTCGTCGAGGAGCACGATGGCCGAGGTCATGGCGTACAGCAGGGCGCTGACCGCGGTGCCGGCCAGGGCCAGCGTGACCGGCGTCGGGCCGCCCCTGCCGCCCGTCATGCCGAGCGCGAACACCGCCACGCTGGCCACCAGCGCGCCCGCCAGGCCGAACCAGATGTAGGCGAGCAGGCTGGAGGCGCCGAGCAGGATGATCGAGGCCACCATGGCGAACGCCGCGCCCTGCGTGACGCCCAGCAGGCCGGGGTCGGCGAGCGGGTTGCGCGTGTGGCCCTGCATGAGGGCGCCCGCGACGCCGAGCGCGATCCCGGCCAGCACCCCGAGCACGGTACGCGGTACGCGCAGCGAGCGGATGATGATGTCGTTCTCGCTGCCCGTGGGCGCGGTGAGAGCCTGCCAGGCGTCGCCCGGCGGCACGGACTTCGAGCCGACCGTGATGCTCAGCACCACCCCGGCCGCGACGGCGGCGAGGAGGAGGAGCAGGAGGACGAGCCGCCGGCGCCGGATGCCGTGGAGGCGGGGCGCGAGCGCGGTCACCAGTTTCCTCCCCTTGTTTGCCCGATCGTGGTGAAGTATGCCAGGTTAGGCAGGGCTAACCTAATTTAGGTTCGCCTTACTTCGAGAAAGGGTTCCGATGAGAGCGTGGCGGGTGCTGGCCGGTGTGCTGCTGGTGGCGGGGGTGGCCGCGTGCGGCTCGACGGAGCCGGCGGCCACGCCGTCGGCAGACTCGTCGGCAGACCCGGCGGCCAGGACGATCGAGCACGCGATGGGCTCGACCAAGATCTCCGGGCAGCCCAAGCGGGTCGTCGCGCTCGACCAGAGCTTCGTGGACGCGGTGCTCACGCTGGAGACCCCCGTGATCGGCTACACCACCTACCGGTCGATCGACGCCAAGCTGCCCGACTACCTCGGCCCGCTCGTCGCCCGGTACGGCAAGGAGGCGACCCCGGTCGGCACGCTGGAGCAGCCCAGCCTGGAGAAGATCGCCGCGCTCAAGCCCGACCTGATCGTCTCGGCCAAGGTCCGCCACGAGGCCCTGTACGACAAGCTGTCGAAGATCGCGCCGACCGTCTTCAGCGAGACGACCGGCGCCATCTGGAAGGAGAACCTGCGGCTCATGGGCCGCGCCCTGGGCAAGGAGGAGCTGGCCGACTCCCGGATCAAGGCGTTCGAGGAGCGCGCGGGCACGATCGGGGCCGCGATCAAGGAGAAGGCGGGCGGGAAGCTGCCGACCGTCTCGATCGTGCGCTTCGCCGGTGAGCCCACCGTCCGGCTCTACGTCGAGAAGTCCTACTCCGGGGTGGTGCTGAAGGACGTCGGCTTCCCCCGCCCGCAGGGCCAGCCGACCAAGGACGACGCCATCGCCGTGGACGTCAGCCAGGAGCGCATCGCCGACCTCGACGCCGACCACATCTTCGTCGCCACCTACCCCGACCCGGCCAGCGACGGCCCCAAGGAGAAGTTCGTCGGCAACCCGCTGTGGGGGCGGCTCAAGGGGGACAAGCACGAGGTCAGCGACCTGACCTGGATGAGCGCCGTGGGCATCCAGGGCGCCCACGCCATCCTGGACGACCTGGCCAAGACCTTCTCGGTCGACCCCGCCAAGGCGGCCTAGGGCGCTCAGCGCGGCAGGAACGCCCGCAGGCCGGCCAGGTGGGGTTCGAGGTCGAGCCCCTGGCCGGCCAGCCACTCCGGGTTGTCGTAGGTGCCCTTGTAGCGGTCGCCGCGGTCGCAGATCAGGGTGACGACGCTGCCCTGGACGCCCGCTTCGCGCATCTCCCCGACGAGCTCGACGCACGCCGCCATGTTCGTCCCGGTGGAGCCGCCGACGTCCAGGCCGGTGACCTCGCGGGTCCAGTGCATGGCGGCGATCGAGCGGGCGTCCGGGACGGCGATCATGCGGTCGATCACGCTGGGCAGGAACGACGGCTCCACCCGGGGACGCCCGATGCCCTCGATCCGCGACCCCGAGGCCGTCACCGTGGGGTCGCCGGAGACCCAGCCGGGGTAGAACGCCGAGCCCTCCGGGTCGACCACGGCCAGGCGGGTGGGGTGGCGGCGGTAGCGGATGTAGCGGCCGATGGTGGACGACGTGCCGCCGGTGCCGGCGCCGACGACGATCCAGGCGGGCTCGGGATGCGGCTCCATGGACATCTGGGAATAGATCGACTCGGCGATGTTGTTGTTGCCACGCCAGTCGGTCGCGCGTTCGGCGTAGGTGAACTGGTCCATGAAGTGGCCCCCGGTCTCGGCGGCCAGCCGGTGAGATTCGTCATAGATCGCCCCGGGGTCGGCGACGAGGTGACATTTCCCGCCGTAGAACTCGATGAGATGGCACTTCTCGGGCGACGTGGACGCGGGCATGACGGCGATGAACGGCAGCCCGAGCAACCGGGCGAAATACGCCTCGCTGACCGCGGTCGAGCCGCTGGACGCCTCCACGATCGTGGTGGCCGGGCCGATCCAGCCGTTGGCGAGGCCGTACAGGAACAGGGACCGCGCGAGCCGGTGCTTGAGTGAACCGGTCGGGTGCACCGATTCGTCTTTCAGGTAGAGGTTTACGCCCCAGTGCGAGGGAAGCGGAAAGACGTGCAGGTGAGTGTCACAACTTCGGTTGGCGTCGGCCTCCACCTTGCGGATGGCCTCCGCCACCCACCGACGTGTCCCCGTGTCGTGACGGTCCACAGATTCCATGTCCATACGCTATCCCCTGTGACTCTAACCACTATTCCTACGAAATTGGGTGGGTAGTGTTATGATAATGAGACTTGTCCGGCCGTGGACGTGACCACGCACGCCGCGAGCCAGATGGACGACAAACCCCTTCTGACCTATGCGGACTCTCCTAACGCGTCCCTTACCCGGGAGTTGCGAGGATGAGGAACGCTGTCAGGCGGCTTGTGCCGAACGGGGGATAGCGCAAGGGGGAATGAATTGATCACTATGACCGATGAGCAGCGCCAGGACTGGTTCGAGCGCGATGTCGTGCCCGTGACGTCGCAGCTGTTCGCTTCCGCCATGCGCCTGACCCGTAACGCCGCCGACGCCGAGGACCTGGTGCAGGAGACGGTCGCCAAGGCGTACACGTCCTACCACCAGTTCCGCGAGGGCACCAACCTCAAGGCGTGGCTGCACCGCATCCTCACCAACAACTTCATCAACGACTACCGCAAGAAGCAGCGCTCGCCGAAGTTGTCGGCCGCCGAGGACATCGAGGACTGGCAGCTGCACGCCGCCGAGTCCCACACCTCGACGGGTCTGCGCTCGGCCGAGACCGAGGCGCTCGACCGGCTGCCCGACAGCGTCGTGATGAACGCTCTGCGCTCCCTGCCCGAGGACTTCCGCGTGGCCGTCTACCTGGCCGACGTCGAGGGGTTCGCGTACAAGGAGATCGCCGAGCGCATGGGGACGCCCATCGGCACCGTGATGTCCCGTCTGCACCGTGGCCGCCGCCAGCTCCGCGGCATGCTGGAGGACTACGCGCGGGAGGAGGGCGCCGTGCGCCTTCCCGCCCCCCGCGCCGCGGCCTAGGGCGAGTTCAGGGACAGGCGAAGGCGGACGCGTAACACGCCTGCTTCGTCGCGCAGCTGCACCCGGTCGCAGAGCTGCCGGCTGATCCAGAGCCCGTACCCCCGCGGGGACTCGGGCTCCGGCGGTATGTAGCCCGGCAGGGGGTCGTCGAGCACCCCGCCGGGATCGGCGATCTCGCAGACGAGGTCGCGCTTCTCCACCCACATCGTGATGGTGCCGAACCCGGCGCCGTGCTCGACGCAGTTCGCGGCGATCTCCGAGACGCTGAGCACCAGCGAGGAGATGAGGTTGCGGTCCATGCCGGCCGTCCTGGCGTAGTCGCCGACGGTCTGGCGCAGGCGCTTGAGCTCGCGGGCCGTGAACCGCACCAGGCAGGCCCCGGGGCCCGGCTCGGGGAACGGCTCGTCGTCGCCGTCGAGCACCAGCTCGTGGGGCGGCACGAATCGCCCGCTGGCCGCCTCGCCCCCCGCCTCCAGCACCAGGGGATGGACGACCGGGGTGAGCTCGCGGACGGGCTCGGGCACGTCGCGCAGGTCGTACAGGCACATCATGACGGACGGGGCCGCGGCCAGGGCGGCGTTGACGACCGAGTCGTAGCGGATGAGGTCCTGGATCCGCGGCTCGCTCAGCTCCGCCCAGACGGGCTCCCCGACGACCAGGGTGGGCCGGCCGCGGGTGTACTCGTGGTAGGCGGCCAGCATCCGGTGGGGGTGGCCGTACCAGGCGCCGGCCGGGCGGCTGTCGATGCGCCGCGCGTCGCCGTCGAGGGCCTCGGCCAGCAGCGCCAGCCGGTCGGGGCGGTTGACGACCAGCACGCGCCGGTCTTCGTCCAGCGCGGTTCGCACGCGCGGCACGACGAGGTCGAGGAAGGCCCGATCGGAGTCGTACGGTACCGCGACGTGCTTCAGCGACTGTGCCCGCTCCCGGCGCACGGCCGAAACGTAACAAGGGCGGCCCGGCCGCGCAACGGCGGAAGCCGACCAATAACGTCGAACGGCCTGCGCGTGACTCCCCGGAGTTTCATGATTACTCCATGTCTTGGACGGCTGATGCCCGTTGCTGGGTACATCTGTTGTGTACGGAAACGTCGGCAGGGGGTGGCGTGTGACCGAAGCCCGCGCGGCGGCGGAGAAACTCCAGGCGGAGCTGCACGGGCTGGGAGTCACCAGCGCGTACGAGGTGGGGGACGGAGCGACCATCTCGGTCTGGATAGGTCTCGTCGTGCACTACAGGGACGGTTTTTACCGTTGGCAGGAAGGTCCGGTTAAACGTCGTCATCTGGGTACGGATCCGGTTGGATGTGCCATGCGCGTGGCGCGCCGCTACAAGGAGCTGCACGCGGATATCCCACTCTGGTGGGACGACCTGGCCAGGGAACTACGGGGGAGACCGGTCCAGGACTATCCGTAAGGCCCCCGCGTGCGGTGTTTCGGGGGAAAACATGCGCATTTGGGCTTTGCCATTCGTCCTGATCGTTCTCGTGGGCTGCGCCGCCCAGCCGGTGCCGCGCCGACATTCCGCCATGATCCGGCCGCAGGTCAGTCCTGAGGTCCTGGCCAAGCGGCTGATCGCGCAGCAGGCCGACTGGCCGCGCAGCCGCAGGTTCGACTGCGGAAAGATCAAGTGTGTGGCCCTGACCTTCGACGACGGTCCAGGGCCCTACACCGGCAAGCTGCTCGACCTGTTGCACCAGCGCCACGTCAGGGCCACGTTCTTCGTGCTGGGGGAGATGGTGGCCGCCGACAGCGGCGGCCGGATCACCCGCCGCATCGTGGACGAGGGTCACGAGATCGGCAACCACTCCTGGTCCCATCCGTCGCTGACCGGCCTGTCCCGCGAGGGCGTGCGCAACGAGCTGGGGCACACCGACGAGCTCGTCCACCGGCTGACCGGGGTCAAGATGCGGGTGATGCGCCCGCCGTACGGCAGCACCGACGACGCCGTCGCCGCCGAGACCCGCCGCGAGGGCCTGGCCCAGATCCTGTGGGACGTCGACACCCTCGACTGGCTGCACCGCGAGCCCGCCGCCGTGGTCAGGCGGGCCGACACCGCCAAGGCGGGGTCGATCGTGCTCATGCACGACATCCACCCCACCACGGTCGAGGCCGTGCCGAAGGTGATCGACACCCTCGCCAGGAAGGGCTACACGTTCGTCACGATCTCGGAGCTGTACGGCCGCCCGCCCACGCCGGGCCGCACGTACACCGCACGGTGAGCGGCATGGCACCCTTGGGCCATGGCTTTCACCGGCTTCCCCGACGAGGCGTTCATCTTCTATGAGGGCCTGGAGGCGGACAACTCCAAGCATTACTTCACCCGCCACAAGCACCTCTACGAGGACGCGGTGCGCGGGCCCATGACGGAGCTCACCGACGAGCTGGCCGCCGAGTTCGGCCCGGCCCAGCTCTTCCGGCCCTACCGTGACGTGCGCTTCTCCAAGGACAAGACGCCGTACAAGACCCATCAGGGCGCCTTCGTCGACCTGATGCCCGGCATCGGCTACTACGTCGAGATCAGCGCCGCCGGCCTGTACGTCGCCGGCGGCCGCTACACCCAGGCCGCCGACCAGATCGCCCGCTACCGCGCGGCCGTGGACGAGGACGTCACCGGCAAGCCGCTGGAGTCGATCACGGCCCGGCTCGCCGACGCCGGCTACACGATCGGCGGCGACCGGCTGAAGACCAGGCCGCGCGGCTTCGACGAGGACCACCCGCGCATCGAGCTGCTGCGCCACAGGTCCCTGTACGCGGGCGTCCGCCACGAGCCGGAGCCGTGGGTGCACACGGCCGAGGTGCGCGGCCGCGTCGAGCGGGCCTGGCGCGACTTCGCCGCGCTGGTCGACTGGCAGTGCGCGCACGTCAGGGGCAGCGAGCTGCCGCGCCGCTGAGCCTCACCGCTGGCTCGTGGTGACCTGGTCGCCCTTCAGGATGCGGTCGACCGTCTGGCCGGCCGCCGAGCTGGCCGCCGTCGTGCCCACGGCCAGCGCCAGGGCCAGGGTCGGCGCGGCCAGGCTGCGCACGCTGCGCAGGTTGCGCACCCTGGCCCACGGCTCGCCGGCCAGGTGCATGATCCGCCACTCCCAGAACAGCCCGAGCCCGACGCAGACCATCATCACCTGCCCCACCACGATGGCCACGACCTGCGCCTTGTCCAGGGCGCCGATGTCCGGCTCGACCAGCGTCGACAGGTAGCCGGCCAGGCTGGTCAGCAGGGCCGCGACGGCCAGGTGCAGGGCCTTGGTCATCGGCTGGGTGCCCCTGACACATGGGTAGAAGTAGCCGAACAGGAAGCCGAACGCGGGCAGGGTGAGCAGGTAGCGGCCGTCGAACAGGAAGCTGGTCAGGTCCGCGCCCTCCGGCCGGCCGTAGACCAGCGCGAAGGGCAGGCTGAGCAGCAGGCTGACGGTGAACGCCGACACGCCGTTGTGCCAGGGCGTGCAGCCGGCCGCCGTGGCGAAGGCGGTCTCGGGATGGCGGCCGTGCTCGCGCAGCGCCGACTCCAGCGACTGCCGCCGCTGGTCGAACTCGGCCATCGACATGTCCGCGGCCAGCCTGGTCCGTCCCGCGCGGTACAGCTCCTGCTCGGCGAGCAGCAGCAGGCGCCGGTGCAGGGCCGCGCGGACGAACTGCCGGTGCTCCTCCTGCGTGTCCGGCTCCACGACGGACGCGGGCGGCCCGGCCAGCAGCCAGCGCGCGGTCAGCCAGGCCACGATCGAGGTGATGGCCAGCAGCGGCAGCGGCACGTCGATGTCGGCCAGCGTCGTGCTGCCGCCGGGCGTGATGTAGAGCACCATCAGCACGACGACCATCGTCGACTCGGCGGCGGGGTCGCGCATCGCCGCCGGCCGGCAGCCCAGCCGCCACAGCCGCAGCACCAGCATCACGAACCCGAGCAGCAGCAGCCCGAGCACCCCGCGGACCAGCGGGTCCAGCGGCAGGCTCCCGATCGTCGGGACGGCCGCCCGCGGCACGGCCAGGCTCCACGATCCCGCGTCCAGCCATTCCGTGGGCCAGCCCTGCACGAGCAGGCTCACCACGACCGCGCCCACCACCGCGCCCCGGCTCCACCGCCTGGTCGCCACGGTGACCGCCGCCACGGGGATCATCGCCCAGCTCAGCGCCAGCAGCAGCCGGACGCTGTCGGGCGGGTACACGCCGTCCAGGAGCGCCCGCAGCCACAGGGCCAGCGCCAGCAGCCCGACCGCGGCCTCGGCCCACAGCGCGGCCAGGCGCACGACCACCGGCCTGACCCCGAGGTCCACGCTGAAGCCGACCGCCGCGCCCGCCGCCGCCAGGGCCGCGACGGCTCCGCCGGTCAGCAGCACGCGTCCGGGGAGCTGGCCGTGCAGCCACGACCAGCTCAGCATGCCGAGCCCGACCAGCAGGCCGAGCCCGGTCACCGTGAGCAGGTCGCGGCCGGTCCACGGCGGGCTGGTGGGCAGCACCCGTCCGGCGTGCCGCAGGGCCATCACCGGCACGGCGACGAACAGGATCACGTACCCGACCGGCGACCACTCCGCGGCGACCAGCGGGATCAGCAGGGCCGGCGCGGCGATGGCCAGGCCGACGACCAGCTCCCTGTTGGGCACCCGCTGCCACCACCGCCGGCCGAGCGAGCGCACCAGGAACACCGCCAGTGCGCACGCCGTGAGCACGCCGAGCGCGGTGGCCCAGGAGAAGTCGTCCTCCTCGGCGACGTCGGGGAAGCCGTAGGAGCCGGGGGCCAGCGTCAGGCTCACCGGGTAGGCGCCGACGGAGAAGCGCAGCAGGCCGCGCTCCTGCCGTTCCGGCTGGATGCCCTCGACGCGCAGCACGGTCCACTCGCCGGGCAGGACGGTGACCGTGCGCACCACGACGATCAGCGGGAGCGCGGTCGGCGAGGTGAAGTCGAGCCGGAGCAGCCCGTCGACCTTGACCTGACGCAGCAGCGTCACGGTGAACTCGGCCGTGACGTGCCCCGGCGAGGAGACGATGAGCGGCGCGAGCCGGGTGGTGGGCGCCAGGCTCTGGCCGTCCGCCTTGAGCGCGCCGAACCCGGAGTCGGTCACCTGCGGCAGCGTGCCGGGGAAGCCGCCGCCCTGGCGCAGCGCCTCGGCCAGCGGGTCGTCGGGACGCAGGCCCAGCCGGTGCCTGACGGTGATCCTGACCTGACGCTGCCGGGGATCGATCCGCCCCTCGGGGACGGCGCCGAGGTCGGCCGCGCGGGCCGGGGCGACCGAGACCTCGGTGGCGGCCGTACGGGCCCATCCGGCGGCCGGGTCGGCGCGGGCGGCGGCGGCCGCCCAGGGGTTGGTCACGACGGTGCTCTTGGGCCTGTCGGACCCGGTCACGGGTCTGGCTGCGATGGTGCACCAAACAATCGCCCCGAACGACACCAGAGCCAGCCCGAATGAAATCGCCATCCGGAGCTTTCCCACAATGGGGATGATTCTCCGGCATGCCGAAATGTTCTATGGCATAGGGTCACGGTGTTATCACAGATGGTCTCATGACCGCGTTTCTTTACACCGTGACCCGGGAGAGGCGTTCCATCGCGCGTGCTCGGGCCATCCGTTGACAGGATCTGCTGACACGAAAGCCGCGTGTCACCGGGAAAAGTGACACGCGGCCGTGGTGCGGGGAGAACGAATCAGGCGCGCTTGGCGCGGGCGGCGGCGCGGCCGCGGGCGGCGGCGTCGAGCACGACCTTGCGGATGCGGACCGCGTCGGGCGTGATCTCCACGCACTCGTCCTCGCGGATGAACTCCAGCGCCTGCTCCAGCGAGAGCGTCCGCGGCGGGATGACCTTCTCGGTCTCCTCGCTCGTGGACGAGCGCATGTTCGTGAGCTTCTTCTCCTTGGTGATGTTCACGTCCATGTCGTCGGAACGCGAGTTCTCACCGATGATCATGCCCTCGTAGACCTCGGTGGTCGGCGAGACGAACAGCGTGCCGCGCTCCTGGAGGTTGAGCATGGCGAACGCGGTCACCGGGCCCGACCGGTCGGCCACCAGCGAGCCGTTGTTGCGGGTGCGCAGCTCGCCGAACCAGGGCTCGTAGGAGTCGAAGACGTGGTGGACCAGGCCGGTGCCGCGGGTCTCGGTCAGGAACTCGGTGCGGAAGCCGATCAGGCCGCGGGCCGGGACCACGAACTCCATGCGGATCCAGCCGGTGCCGTGGTTGGTCATGTGCTCCATGCGGCCCTTGCGGACGGCCAGGAGCTGGGTGACCGCGCCGAGGTACTCCTCCGGGCAGTCGACCGTCAGGCGCTCGACCGGCTCGTGCACCTTGCCGTCGATGGTCTTGGTGACCACCTGCGGCTTGCCGACGGTCAGCTCGTAGCCCTCGCGGCGCATCTGCTCGACGAGGATGGCCAGCGCCAGCTCACCGCGGCCCTGCACCTCCCAGGCGTCGGGACGGTCGGTGGGCAGCACGCGCAGCGACACGTTGCCGACCAGCTCCTTGTCGAGCCGGTCCTTGACCATGCGGGCGGTGACCTTCGAGCCCTTGACCTTGCCGACCAGCGGCGAGGTGTTGGTGCCGATCGTCATCGAGATCGCCGGCTCGTCGACCGTGATCAGCGGCAGCGGGCGCGGGTCCTCCGGGTCGGCCAGCGTCTCGCCGATCATGATCTCGGGGATGCCGGCGATGGCGATGATGTCGCCGGGGCCGGCCTCCTCGGCCGGCTTGCGCTCCAGCGCCTCCGTCATCAGCAGCTCGGTGATCTTCACCTTCTGGATCGTGCCGTCGGTACGGCACCAGGCGACCTGCTGGCCCTTGCGCATGATGCCCTGGTGGATCCGGCACAGCGCGATGCGGCCCAGGTAGGAGGAGGCGTCGAGGTTGGTGACGTGCGCCTGCAGCGGGGCGTTGGGGTCGTACGTGGGCGCCGGGATCGTCGACTTGATGATGTCGAACAGCGGCTCCAGGTCCTCCGAGTCGGGCATGCCGCCGTCGTCGGGACGGTTCATGGAGGCGCGGCCGGCCTTGGCCGAGGCGTAGACGATCGGGAAGTCGATCTGCTCCTCGGTGGCGTCGAGGTCCATGAAGAGCTCGTAGACCTCGTCGACGACCTCCTTGATGCGGGCGTCGGGGCGGTCGACCTTGTTGATGCACAGGATGACCGGCATCTTGGCGGCGAACGCCTTGCGCAGCACGAACCGGGTCTGCGGCAGCGGGCCCTCGGAGGCGTCGACCAGCAGCACCACACCGTCGACCATGGACAGGCCGCGCTCGACCTCGCCGCCGAAGTCGGCGTGGCCGGGGGTGTCGATGATGTTCAGGGTCATGCCGCCGTGCTTGACGGCGGTGTTCTTGGCGAGAATGGTGATGCCCTTCTCGCGCTCCAAATCGTTGGAGTCCATGACCCGGTCGTCGACGTCCTGGTTCGCGCGGAAGGCCCCGGACTGCCAGAGCATGGCGTCGACCAGTGTGGTCTTGCCATGGTCGACGTGCGCGATGATCGCGATGTTCCGCAGGTCGTCGCGGCTGTTCAAAGGCATGATGACTTCTCGCTCTGTGTCGTGGGGGCGGCCGCGCGAAGTCGCGACCCACCAAGTCTAGTTGATCCCCTCTCGTGACAAGAGCGGGACAAGGCGTCTGCGGCGCTGTAGGGGTGAACGCATCGGCCGGCGCGTCTGATTCCCGGCGTCCCGCATGGATCATGGGGAGCAGGGCAGGGAGCGACCGTGAGGGACGAAGGGCTGGTGCTGCTCGTCGCGTGGGGGCAGTTCGCGCTGCTCCTGGGGCTGCTGGCCTACTTCCTGCTGCGAGGCCGCACGTGAGGCGGACAGCGGCCCTGCTCGTGCTGCTCGTGCTGCTCGTGGGGGCGGCCGGCTGCGTGAGCCCCGCCTGGGACGACCACGACTACGCCCTCAAGGCCGAGCAGTCGGACGAGAGCGTCTCCTCCACCATCCGGATCGTCCGCCTGGCGGTCCAGAACTCCCACCGGCTGACCAGGCCGTACCTCAAGGTCGTGCTCACCGACGCGGCCGGCGAGCTGGACGCGGTCGGCGACCAGTTCGGCGGGGTCCAGCCGCCGTCCGAGCGGTCCGACCAGCTGCGCGAGCGGCTGCTCGACCGGATCCAGCGGGCCGAGGAGCTGGTGGACGACCTGCTCATCCAGGTACGCCGGGACCGGATCAAGGACCCCGCCCGGGCGGTGCGGGAGCTGGAGGCGCTGGGGTGAAGAAGCTCTTCGCCGTCACGCTCGGCATCCTCAGCGCCGTCGGCGGCTTCGTGGACATCGGCGACCTCGTGGCCAACTCGCTGGTCGGAGCCCGGTTCGGGATGTCGCTGGCGTGGGTCGTGGTGGTCGGCGTGGTGGGCATCTGCCTGTTCGCCGAGATGTCCGGCAGGATCGCCGCGGTCTCCGGCCGGCCGGTGTTCGACCTCGTCCGCGAGCGGCTCGGACCGCGGGCCGGCCTGCTCAACCTGGGGGCGTCGTTCCTCATCAACCTGCTCACGCTGGCCGCGGAGATCGGCGGCGCGTCGCTCGCCCTGGAGCTGGCCACCGGCGTCAACTACCTGCTGTGGGTGCCGGGGGTGGCGCTGGTCGCCTGGCTGGTGATGTGGCGCGTCAAGTTCGAGACCATGGAACGGGTGTTCGGGCTGGCCGGGCTCGCGCTGGTGGTCTTCGGGGTGGCGGCCTGGCAGCTCGGCCCCGACTGGGGGCAGCTGGGCAGCCAGCTCGCCGCGCCGCCGCAGGCCGAAGGGGCGGCGACCTACTGGTACTACGCGGTCGCGCTGCTCGGCGGCGCGATGACCCCGTACGAGGTGTTCTTCTTCTCCTCCGGCGGCGTCGAGGAGCGGTGGACGCGCGGGGACCTGGTGACCGCCCGCGCCAACGTGTTCGTCGGCTTCCCGCTCGGCGGCCTGTTGTCGCTGACCATCATGGTCTGCGCCGCCGCGGTGTTCCTGCCCGCGCAGATCCAGGTGGACTCGCTGGCGCAGATGGTGCTGCCGGTGGGCGTCGGGCTGGGCAGGATCGGGCTGGCGATGGCGATCATCGGGGTGTTCGCGGCCACGTTCGGCGCGACGCTGGAGACCGCGCTGTCGTCGGGGTACACGCTCAGCCAGTACTTCGGCTGGCGGTGGGGCAAGCGGGTGCGGCCGAGGGACGCCGCCCGGTTCCACGTCGTGGTGCTGGTCGCGGTCGTGCTGGCCGCGGCGCTCATCCTGACGACCGTCGATCCGGTCATGGTGACGGAGTACTCGCTGGTCTTCTCGGCCGCCGCGCTGCCGTTGACGTACCTGCCCGTGCTGATGATCGCCAACGATCCCGACTACATGAACGACCAGGTCAACAGCCGGTTCACCAACGCCGTCGGCACCGCGTACATGATCCTGCTGTCGGTGGTCGCGGTGGCGGCGATCCCGCTGCTGCTCGCCACGAAGGCGGGCCAATGAGGGCCCGGGAGCTCCACGCCGACCTGCACCTGCTCGACCGGCAGGTGGTCGGCGCCGACGACGGCGAGCCCGTGTGCAAGGTGGACGACCTGGAGCTGGCCGGCGACCCGCCGTACGTGGCGGCCCTGCTCGCCGGGCCGCTCGCGCTCGCCCCCCGCATCGGCGGCCTGCCCGGCTGGCTGATGAGCTCGGTGACCACGCTGTTCCGGCCGGAGGAGCACCCGCAGCCCCGGCGCGTCCCCATGCACCTGGTCACCGAGATCGGCAGCGCGATCAAGGTGAGCGGCGAGCTGGCCGAGCCCGCCCTCGAACGCTGGGCGCGGGAGAACGTGATCGCCCGGATCCCCGGCAGCGGCGGCGAGCGCCGGCCCGCAGGAGAGGTCGTGCACGCCGCCGGCTCCGCCCCGAGGATCAGCTGGTTCAAGGGCCGCACGGTGACCGACGCGGCCGGCGAGGTGGTCGGCAGGGTCGCCGACGTGCGGCTGTGCCAGGACGGCCCGCTGCTGATGGGCGTGCAGAACGCGTTCCGGGTCAGCGGGCTCATCGTCGTGCCGCGCCGCACCGGCAAGCTCTTCGGGTACGAGCGCGGCCCCGGCGGCCGGGCCCCCTGGCTGGTCGAGGCCCTGATCAGGCGCCGCCTCAAGGGCAGCAGGCTGGTGGCCTGGGAGCAGCTGGCCTGGGCGGGCTCCTGGTCGGAGGAGCCCGGCGCCGGCCTGCGCCTGAACGTGCCCGCCGACCGGCTCGCCCCCCTCACCGAGCTGTACGAGCGCGAGCCGGGACGTACATAGCAGGTTGCACATTTGTGTGCATGGCAGGAGCCGTCGCGGTCCCTACATTGTCGTCATGACGTGGACAGAGCTGGTTATGGGCTCGGCACCGAGCAAGGGCGACCAGCCGGCGGTGAGCGACGTCAGGACCGGCGAGGTGCTGTCGTACGCGCAGTTCGCCAGGCGGGTCACCCGCGCGGCGGGCGGGCTGCGGCGCGACGGGCTCGGCTACGGCGACCGCGTCCTCATCGACCTGCCGCTCGGCGCGTCGCTGGCGGTGGCGGTCCACGCGGTGGCCTGGGCGGGCGGCGTCGCCGTGCTGGGCGGCCCCGGCCCGGTCCGCATGGTGATCACCCGCGGTCCCCGCGAACCCGGGGGCGCCGCCGCTGACCGGGTCTACGCCTTCCGTCCCTCGCCCGGCGCGCTGCCGTTCGCCGGGCTGCTCAACGCGAGCCCGGTGGAGTTCGGCCCGCTGGCGGGCGCGGCGCTGGCGCCGGGCGGCGGCCGGGTGCTCGACCACGACGAGCTCGCCGCCGACCTGCGCAACCTGGCCGCCCGCCTGGTGGTCGGCAAGGACGATGTCGTGGTCAACGCGGCCGGCGACCTGCTCAAGGGGCTGCGGGTGCTCGACCTGGCGCTGATGTCGGGCGCCCACGTGGTGATCGCCGCCAACGAGCCGACCGTCATCGGCTGCCGGGTGCTGGCCGCCGAGCGCAGGGCCACCATGGTCGTGGCGCCCTATGACGTCGCCAGGCGGCTGGTGGGAAACCCCATTCTGCGCGTTGTGGACGAAAGGGCGATCGTCAGCTCGCTTGGCCTGTGAAAAGTGCGACACTGTGCAAGAGTGTGATCCTTCGGCGACGCAGGGTGAACACATGCCAGAGGCCCCCCGGCACAATCTTCCAGCAGAGCCCAACAGGTTCGTGGGCCGCGAACGCGACCTCGACGACCTGCGCGGGCTGTTCGGCGAGACGCGCGTGGTCACGTTGTGCGGCGTCGGCGGCATCGGCAAGACCCGGCTGGCCCTGCGGGTGGCCGCCGGGCTGGTGGACGGCTATCCGGGCGGGGTGTGGCTGGTCGAGCTGGCCCGGGTCAGCCGTCCTGAGCAGATCGTCCAGGAGATCGCCCGGGTGCTGCGGGTGCGCGAGGAGAGCGGGCGGCCGCTGCTCGACACCGTCACCGCCCGGCTGCGCGAGCTGCGCTGCCTGCTGCTGCTCGACAACTGCGAGCACCTGGTCGACGGGTGCGCCGAGCTGGCCGCCGAGCTGGTCGCCTGCTGCCCCCGGCTGAGCATCCTGGCCACCAGCCGGGAGCCGCTGCGCATCGCCAGCGAGCTGATCTGGCGGGTGCCGCCGCTCGACCTGCCCGAGATGGGATACGCCGACGCCGAGTCGGTGCAGCTGTTCATGGACCGGGCCGCCGCCGCCGGCACCCGGCTCGGCCCCGACAGCCTGCCCGACGTGGTCCGCCTGTGCCAGGCGCTCGACGGGCTGCCGCTGGCCCTGGAGCTGGCGGCGGCCCGTACGAGCCTGCTCAGCCCCGGGCAGATCGCCGACCGGCTCGACGACCGTTTCTCGCTGCTGACCACGGGCGGCCGTACGGCCCCGGCGCGGCAGCGCACGCTGCTGGCCACCGTCGACTGGAGCTACGACCTGCTGTCGGCCAAGGAGCAGGTGCTGCTGCGCCGGCTGTCGGTCTTCGCCCGCGACTTCGACCTCGACCTGGCCGAGCAGGTCTGCGCCGAGCGGCCCATCGCCCGGGACGAGATCGTCGACCTCCTCGGCGGCCTGGTCGACAAGTCCCTCGTGCTGTGCGACGAGGAACGCAGGCGCTACCGCATGCTGGAGACGATCAAGCGGTACGCGATGAAGCGGCTGGAGCGGGCCGGCGAGCGCGAGGACGTCCGCGAGCGGCACCTCACCGTCCTGTGCGACCTGCAGGAACGCCACTTCACGACCGAGATGGTCCGGCCCGGCGTGCCCTGGCCGGAGCGGCTGGAGTGCCTGACGGCCAGCAAACAGCTCCTCGACGACCAGCGGGCCGCCCTCGACTGGGCCGCCGAGTCCGGCAACGCGCGGCTGGGCCTGCGCCTGTGCGCTGCCAGCACCGCCCTGCTGCCCATCTCCGGCAACCTGACCGAGATCGTCGGCTGGATCGAGCGGCTGCTCTCGCTCGACCTCGAACCCGTGCCCGACGCGCAGGTCGCGCAGGGCAAGGCGTACCTCGCCTACGGGCTGGAGGCCCGCGACGAGCTCAGCCGGTCGCTGGAGGTGGCCACGGAGAGCCTGGCCGGCCTGGGCGAGGAGAACGTGTTCACCCGCTGCGTCATGCACAGCCTCGTGGTGGTGGTCCTGCTCCGCATGGGCCGCATCGACGAGGCGCTGCACCACGCCGAGCGGGGGCTGGCCGAGGCCACCGCGTCGGGCGACGCCTGGAACCAGGCGGCGGGGCTGGCCGGGCTGTCGGCGGTGGCGCTGACCAGGGGCCGGCTGCGCGAGGCCCAGCGGCTGGGCGACGAGGCCCTGGCGCGGGCGCGCGAGCACGGCCACCGCTGGCTCATGGCCAGGATGGCCGCCCAGCTCGGCGCCGTGGCCGAGGCCCGCGGCGACCTGGAGACCGCCAAGTCCCGTTACGAGCTGGCCGTCCCGTGGTTGTGCGAGCTGGGCAGCGACTCCGATCTGGCGCGCTGCCTGGCCAGGGTGGGCCGGGTCGCGGCCATGCTGGGGGAGTTCGCCCCGGCCAGGGAGCGGCTGGCCGACAGCCTCGCGCTGAGCCGGCAGACCGGCCAGCGGCAGGGGGTGGCCCGGTGCCTGGCCGGCCTGTCGGTGCTGGCCGAGCACGAGGGCGACCTCGACGGCGCGGTGCTGGCCGCCGCCGCCGCGGCCACGCTGCGCGAGTCGATCGGCCAGCACTCGGCCACGATCCGGATCGAGGAGCTGCTCTCGCGCGCCCGCGCCAAGCTCGGCGAGGGCCGTACGGCCTCCCTGTGGTCACGCGGCCGGGCGATGAGCCCCGACGCCGCCGCCCGCCAGGTGCTGGCGGGGGAGCGGCCCGCGGCGCCGCCGCCCGCGCCGGCCGAGCCGGTCAGGCACTCGCTGCTGACCGTGCGCGAGCTGGAGATCGCCGGCCTGCTCACCCGCGGCCTGTCCAACCGGGCCATCGCCGAGGAGCTGGTGATCAGCCCGGCGACGGTCGCCCGGCACATCGCCAACATCATGGAGAAGCTGGGGTACACCTCGCGCGCGCAGATCGCGGTGTGGGCCGCCGAGCACCCCAGCGCTTCTGCATAGGGATCTGCATATTCCGCCCCATGTAGGCACGTGACCCCCTCCCTACCGTGGACGCCATGGATGAGCACATCGTCATGGTGGACTCCGGCACGGGCGTGGAGCTCACCGAGAAGCAGCTGGACGAGCGGTCGTCGATCGCGACCGCCCAGTTGCGGCGCAGAGGGGTGCGCGCGGGCGACACGGTGCTCGTCTGCCTGCCCGTGGGGCCCGACCTGCTGGTGGCGGCGGACGCGGTGATGGCGGCGGGCGGCGTCGTCTGGCCGGTGCCCGCCGATCTGGACCGGGCCGGGCTGGGGGAGCGCATCCGGGCCAGCGGCGCGCGGGTGATGATCTCCGACGTGCCGGAGGCGCTGGAGGCGGCCGAGGAGTCGCGGGTGCGGATCGTGATGAGCGTGGCCGAGCTGGGCGGGCGGCATCCGTATCCGCGCAGTCGCGGACAGTCCACGGAAAGTGATCGCACGAGGTCGGCCGGAGGGGGAGACTGAGCGCACCTGTGATCCTCCGCTGACCCTGGGCGCCGACATGACCTCGCCAGTTCCGCACAACCTGCCCGCAGAGCCCAACCGTTTCGTCGGCCGCGGGCGCGACCTGACCGAGCTGAGCACGCTGGTCCACGACGAACGCGTGGTCACGCTGAGCGGCGTCGGCGGCATCGGCAAGACCCGCCTGTCGCTGCGGGTGGCGGCCAGGGCCGCGCCGGGCTTCGCCGACGGCGTCTGGCTGGTCGAGCTGGCCCGCCTCGCCGACCCCGCGCTGATCGTCAACGAGATGGCCGGGGTGCTCGGCGTCCGCGACGAGGCCCCGGGGCGGCTGCTCGACGGCCTGCGCGTACGGCTGCGCGAGGCCAGGGCGCTGATCGTGCTCGACAACTGCGAGCATCTGGTCGACCGCTGCGCCGAGCTGGTCGCCGGCCTGATCGCCGACTGCCCCCAGCTGCGTTTCCTGCTGACCAGCAGGGAGCCGCTGCGCATCCCCGGCGAGCTGGTCTGGCGGGTGCCGCCGCTGGAGCTGCCCGACGACCACCATCCCGACGCCGAGTCCGTGCTGCTGTTCGTCGAGCGGGCGCTGGCGGCGGGCGCCCGGTCCGTGACCGGCAGCATGGACGACGTCGTGCGCCTGTGCCGGGCGCTCGACGGCGTGCCGCTGGCGCTGGAGCTGGCCGCGGCCCGTACGAGCCTGATGAGCCCCGGCCGCATCGCCGACCGCATCGGCGACCGGTTCACCCTGCTGACCAGGGGCGACCGCACCGCGCCCGCCCGGCAGCGCACCCTGCTGGCCACCGTCGAGTGGAGCCACGACCTGCTGCGGCCCAAGGAGCGCGTGCTGCTGCGCCGGTTGTCGGTGTTCGCCGGGCTGTTCGACCTGGCCGTGGCCGAACGGGTGTGCGCCGACGGCGGCATCGTGCCCAGGGCCGAGCTGCTCGACCTGCTCAACGGCCTGGTGAACAAGTCGCTGGTGCTCCACCACGACGGGCGTTACCGCCTGCTGGAGACCATCAGACAGTACGCCGCCGAGCGGCTGGCCGAGGCCGGCGAGCTGACCCTGCTGCGCGACCGGCACCTGCGGGTGATCTGCGAGGAGATGGAAGACTGCTACCAGGCCGGCACGCTCGACCCGCGCATGCCCTGGTCCGCCCGCGTCCCGCACTTCGTCAGGGGCCGCGCGCTGATGGACGACTGCCGGGCCGCGGTGGAGCGGGCGGTGGAGTCGCCCGACCCGGTGCTCGGGCTGCGCCTGGCCCGCGCCGCCCTGGCGATCCTGGCCGTACGGGGCGAGCTGGGCGAGACCGTCGGCTGGCACCAGCGGCTGCTCGCCCTCGACCTGTCCCGGGTGCCCTCCGACGTGGTCGCGGTGGCCAAGGGCGGCCTGGCGTACGGGCTGGAGATCTGCGACGAGCTGGCCCGCGCCGAGGAGCTGGTCGTGCGGGGGGTGGAGGAGCAGAAGAGGCACCCGTACACCCACTGGCTGGGCGTCACCTACAGCGTGGCGCTGGCCGTGTTCTTCCGCACCGGCCAGAGCGAGAAGGCGCTGCGTTACCTGGAGGAGCTGGAGGCGGCGGCCACCGCCCACGACGACCTGTTCAACCTGGCCACGGTCCGCGTCGCCCAGCTCAACCTGGCGTTGTTCCGCGGCCAGCTCCGCCAGGCCCGCCGGCGCGGCGAGCAGGCGCTGGCCCTGGCCAGGGAGGCCGGCCACCACTGGACGCTGGCCAGGGCGCTGACCCACCTGGGCGCGGTGGCCGAGGCGGCGGGCGACCTGGAGGCCGCCATGACCTGCCACACCTCGGCCCTGCCGCTGCTGGAGGACATGGGCAACCGGGTGGAGCTGGCCCGCTGCCAGGCCAAGCTGGGCCGGGTGGCGGCCCGGATGCACGACTATCCGGCCGCCCGGCTGCACCTGGCCGCCAGCCTGGCGCTGAGCACCCGCACCGGCCAGCGCAGGGGCGTGGTGCGGGCGCTGACGGCCATGTCGGCGCTGGCGGCCGAGCAGGGCGACCTGGAGGGCGCGGTGCTGGCCGCCGCCGCCGCGACCGCGCTGCGCGAGGCCATCGGCCAGTACGGCGTCCCCGGCCCGGTGCAGGAGTTGCTCACGCGGGCCAGGGCCGGGCTCGGCGAGGGCCGGGTGTCGCTGCTGTGGGCCAAGGGGGCCCGGCAGTCGCCCGACGAGGTCGCCGCGCGCGTGCTCGACGCCGGCCAAGCCGTTCCCGCGGGGCCGTCCGGGCCGCCGCCGGGGACCTGGCAGGGCGGGCTGACCGGCCGGGAGCTGGAGATCGCCGCGCTGCTCACGGGCGGGCTGAGCAACCGGGCCATCGCGCTGAAGCTGGTGATCAGCCCGGCCACGGTGGCCCGGCACGTCGCCAACATCATGGAGAAGCTGGGCTTCGCCTCCCGGGCCCAGATCGCGGTGTGGGCCACCGGGCACGGCCTGGAAACGGACCACGAATAAGCTGGTATTCATGCCTTTCGCGCCACATTTCCCGGTGATGCTCAGAACCGAGGACGGTGTCCGCATCGACGCCGCCCACACCCCCTCGGCGGCCGGGGACGTCGGGATCGTCATGGCGCACGGCTTCACCGGATCCTGGCGCGAGCGCACCGCCCGCCGCATCGCGCACGTGCTCAGCGGCTACGGCGGCGTGCTCGCGTTCGACTTCCGCGGCCACGGGCGCTCGGGCGGCGAGACGACGGTCGGCGACCTGGAGATCCTCGACGTGGAGGCCGCCGTACGGCATGCCCGCGTGGTCGGCTACCGGCGGATCGCGGTCGTGGGCTTCTCCATGGGGGCGGCGGTGGCCGTCCGGCACGCGGCGCTGCGCCGGGGCGTGGACGCGGTGGCGGCGGTCAGCGGCCCGGCGCGCTGGTACTACCGGGGCACCAAGCCCATGCGCCAGGTCCACTGGGCCATCGAGCAGCCGTTCGGCAGGTTCGCCGCCCGGCTGGCCAAGCGCACCAGGATCGCGAGCGGCCAGTGGGACCCGATCCCGATGCCGCCGCACGAGGCCGCCGCCCTGGTCTCGCCCGCCCCGCTGCTGGTCGTGCACGGCGACGCCGACGCCTTCTTCCCGCTGGACCACGCCCACCAGCTCTACGACGGCGCCCGCGAGCCCAAGGAGCTGTGGATCGAGCCGGGCTACGGGCACGCGGAGTCGGCCGCCAGCCCCGAACTCATCCGGCGTATCGGTAAATGGATCACCTCGAACCTTTCGTGAGTAATACCCGTCTATCTAAGACGGATGGAAAGGATCCGCCGGGAGAAAAGTCCTCGGGGAAGGAAACTGCCTTCGCGGTGACCTGGGACATACTTCAGTAGCCGGGCAGTCGCCGACTGTAGGCGGCGGATCCGGCACCTAGCGTCGCGGGGGCACGCTGGGTGCCTTTCCCCGGCCCGCGAGAGGGGCCCCGCGGCGCGCGGGGCCCCTCTTCGCCGCCGCTAGCCCAGCCGGGCGATCGTCTTGTACTCCAGGTAGCCGTTCAGGCCCTCGGGGCCGAGCTCGCGGCCGATGCCGCTGGCCTTGAAGCCGCCGAAGGGCGCGTTCGACTCCAGCATGAAGCAGTTGACGCCGTAGGTCCCGGTGCGCACCTGGCGGGCGACGTTCATGCCGCGCTCGGGGTCGGCCGTCCAGACCGTGCCGGCCAGGCCGTAGTCGCTGTCGTTGGCGATGCGCAGGGCGTCGGCCTCGTCCTCGTACGGGATCACCGCCAGGACCGGGCCGAAGATCTCCTCGCGGGCGATGCGCATGTCGTTGCTGACGTTGGCGAAGACCGTCGGGGCGACGTACCAGCCGCGGTCGCGGGGACGGTCGAGGCCGCCGACGACGACCTTGGCGCCCTCGTCCATGCCGATCTTGATGTAGCCCTCGACGCGCTCCTGCTGGCGCTTGGCCACCAGCGGGCCGATGCCGGTCGCCGGGTCGGCCGGGTCGCCGACGGGCTGGGAGTTGACCATGTTCGCCACGGCGTCCACGACCTCGTCGTACCGGCTGCGGGAGGCCAGGATGCGGGTCTGGGCGACGCACGCCTGGCCGTTGTTCATCAGCGTGGCCATGGCCAGGAAGCCCATGCCGGCCTGCAGGTCGGCGTCGTCCAGGATGATCGCGGCGGACTTGCCGCCGAGCTCCAGGCTGACCCGCTTGAGCTGCTCGCCGCAGATGGAGGCGATGCGGCGGCCGGCGGCGGTGGAACCGGTGAAGGCCACCTTGTCGACGCCGGGGTGGGAGATCAGGTGCTCGCTCACCTCGCGCCCGGCGGGCACGACGTTGAGCACGCCCGCCGGGATCCCGGCCTCGGCGGCCCACTCGGCCAGCAGGTAGGCGTCCAGCGGCGTCTCGGGCGCGGGCTTGAGCACGATCGTGCACCCGGCCAGCAGCGCGGGCGCGACCTTGGTCATGGTCACGAACTGGGGCACGTTCCACGGGACGACGGCCGCCACGACGCCGACCGGCTCGCGCCGCACGGTGATCGGCCCGAACAGCCCGGGACGCTCCTCCTCCTGGGCGAACTCCCTGCCCAGCCCGGCGTAGAACTGCAGCATGCCGAGCGGCTGCGGCGCCTGCGCGAGGTTGGAGAAGGTGATCGGCGAGCCCATCTCCTCGGTGATCAGGGCGGCCATCTCGCCCTGCCGCTCGTTGTAGATCGCGGCCAGCCGCTCGATCACGGCGGCCCGCTCGGCGAACGTCATGCGCGGCCACGGCCCGTGGTCGAACGCCTGGCGGGCGGCGGCCACCGCGCGTTCCACGTCCTCGGCGGCGCCGTCGGGGACGCGGCCCACGACCTCCTCGGTGTGGGGGGAGATGACGTCGATCGTCCCGGTGCCCGCGGGGGTCACCCATTCGCCCCCGATGAACAGCTTGTCGTGCTGGCGCATGTCGTGAGCCCTCCTGCTTGACCGAATGCTTGCTTGCTAGGCGTACGCCTCAAGGCGACCGAACCATGTTCTGTCCGGGCGCGCAAGAGGGGCGCGGCAGCGGCGTGCCGCGCCCCTCGGGGCGTCGCTAGCGGGGGTCGCCCAGCAGGTGCCGCATCGACCGCTTGACCAGGTCCGTACGCGTGGCCTGGCCGGTCAGGCTCTCCACGCCGAAGCCCAGATAGACGGTGTCCGCGGTGACGATGCCGCCGCCCTCCTCGAAGACCTGGTCGGTGCGGAACCAGTTGTTGATCGAGGGGGCCGAGCCGGCCGGCGGCGCGGCGACGGCCCAGCCGCCGAGGTCGGACTCGAAGGAGGTGTCACCGGCCGCCGCGCCGTCCAGGGTGACCTTGGCGTCGTCGAGGAAGACACCCGCGCCCTGGGTGGACCAGTCGCTGACGTAGGAGATCGACAGCTCGACCCGCTTGCCCGCGTACGGGGTCAGGTCCACCTTCCACTGCTGCCAGCCGCCGGAGTTGCCCGAGGCCGCGTGCCACGCGCCGGTGGACCCGGCCGGCTCGCAGGCCGCGCCCTGGTAGTGCCGGGTGAACGGGTGGATCACCCGCCAGCCGCCGCTGTTGGCGGCCTTGCAGCTCTCGCCGGTGCTCTGCGAGGTGTGGCCGTTGACGTCGGGGAGGGTGGTCCAGTCGTCGGCGCCCGCGGTGTGCGCCTCGACCGTCAGGAAGTCCCAGTCGGCCTCGGTGTCGTAGGAGGTCCAGAACGACAGGTCGCCTGAGCTCCTGCCGGTCAGGTCCACGGTCGTGGTCAGCCGTTTCCAGGAGACGTCGGCGATGCCGCTGTAGACGTCCCAGGAGCCGGTGTGGGGGTCGAACGGGCCGCCGGGGCGTACCCACTTGACCTGGGCCGAGCTCGCGAACAGCGGGAACTGCGCCGGGGGCAGGATGGCCGAGGTGGCCACGAACGAGTTGGTGTGGCTCGGCTGCAGCGTGCCGGTGAAGCCCTCGAACGTGCCGCCGTTGCCCTTCAGCGCGAATGGCTGCCCGCTCGCCGGGTCGGCGCCCCCGTCGTCGAAGAAGACGTAGGCGCCCAGCCAGTACTGCTGGAAGTCGTTGAACACCTGGATGCACGGCGGGTCGTCGGGGACCGTGCACTCGGGGTGGCCGGGCTGGTCGGGCTCGTAGTAGTAGGCGCCGTTGTTGTTGGCCGCGTACGAGGGGTACTTGCCGGCGTGCAGCAGCTTGCCGCCCTCGTTCAGGTAGTCGCGCACCGCCAGCTCGGTGTCCACGCCGCCCTTCGACGTGGTGCCGGCGACCTGGCCGGGGGAGCGGGGGATGACGTCGTCGCCGGTCTCCCAGACCACCGCCTTGTAGTGGCTGAGCACGCCGAGCGGGTGCGGGGCCTTGCGGCCCATCTTGTCCATGTCGTAGACGTCGGTCGTGTAGCCGGCGTCCTGGAGCGCCTTGACGTAGTCGGCGGCGTACTTGGCCTCGGTCCCGCCCTGGGCCGGGCTGAGGCCGGTGACGTCCTCGGTGGCCAGCACCAGCACCTTGCCGCCGATGTCGTCCTGCACGGTGTAGGTGAAGTCGCCGCTCTTCCTGCCGATCGCGCTGAACCAGACCTTGACCTTGTCGCCCGGCCGGGTGCCGGTGATCCTTCCGCGCAGCCGGTGGTAGTAGCGGTCGTAGCCCTTGCCGTACCGCTCGCCGCCCTTCCACTCGGCGGTCGGCGCGATCCTCGTCCGGCCGCCGTTGACCTGGTAGTTGAGCAGGACGGGGCCGATCTTCCGCTTGGCGGTGACCTGGACGGCCTGCTCGGCGCCGTAGCTGAACTCGAACGGGTCGAGCACGAAGTCGGGCGTCCTGTTGCCCAGGTGGCTGACCGGCTCGGCCGGGTCGACAGCGGACCTGGCGACGTCGAGCGCGAACGGCAGGTTCTTCTCGAACTCCGCCTGCACCGCCGCCTCGTCGTCGGGGAAGACGAACCCGCAGCCGTCGCAGCCCTCGTCGAGCTCCGGCGTCCAGGACAGGGTGCCGTACCTGGCGTGGGCGTGGTCGTTGGTGTCGCCGTTCGTGGTGTAGAGCTCCGCGCCGAGGTCGGGGTCGAACCCGGGGACGGCCGGGGCGTCGTCGTCGCCGGTCAGGGCCTCGTAGATCGGGTTGTCCGCGGTCTTCGTGGCGATCTGGAACCCGCTCGGGTAGAGCAGCAGCGGGCCGAAGGAGTGGTAGTTCAGGTTCATCTCGAACCTGACCCGGTTGAGCAGGCCGTCCATGGCCCTGGTCTCCGGCTCGCTGGCCGGGCCGGTGCCGCGGTAGGTCTCGCTGCTCGGGATGCTCGACGAGCCCTCCTCGTCGTAGCGGAAGTTCGTGGGGAAGTTCCGGTTCGGGTCCACGCCGTCGCCGTTGGTGATCTTCCCGTCGCCGTCGTTGTCGCGCAGGTTCTTGCGCCACAGGCGGTTGCCCTCGGTGAAGGTGAAGTCGTAGCCGTCGGGGTTGGCCACCGGCACGAACCACAGCTCGGTCCGGTTGAGCAGGTCCCGCAGCGCCGACCTGTTGGCGATCACGTACTTCAGCAGCCGCAGGTCCACCTCGGCGGCGATCCACTCGCGGGCGTGCTGGGTGGCCGAGTACAGCGTGGCGGGCTTGAGGCCGTCGGGCAGCAGCCGGGCTCCGGTGGAGACCTTGACGGCGAGGATGTCCTGGCCCTTGAGCGTCCTGCCGATGGACTGCAGCTTGACGATGTCCCTGTTGGCGTTCGCGATCGCCCTCAGCTGGTCGGCGATGCCGCCGCGTTCGGAGTACGACCGCCACACGGTGTAGCCGCCGGCCGCCTGGGCCCTGGCGGCCTGGAGGTTGCTCTGGCCCTGCGGGTTGCGCACGGGCTCGGGCCGCAGGCCCAGCTTGGCCAGCCCGGCCAGGTCGGCCTGGGCGGCGGTCAGCTCGACGTGCTCCTTGTCGCCGCCGTTCTCGTGCTGGACGACGTCGAAGCCCTTCTCCCGCAGGAACTGGGCGGTGCCCGGCTTGCCGTCCACCTGGTAGAGGTCGATGCGGTCGCCGGGCGGCAGCGGATCGACCGACGCCTCGGCGGTGAGGGGGACGAGGGAGGCGCCCAGGCCGACGAGCACGGCCGCGGCGATGGTGATGATTCGAGACACGATCTGCCCCTTCGCAGAGACGAGTTCGATCGCCATCTCAGACCGGGATCAAGCCCTCCACAAGGCCCAATCTTTTAGATCTTCCTTATTTCCGACAAAGGACTATGTACCTCGCCAAAGGTGCGTCAGTTGGCTGGTTCGGATGACAGCCATCAAGATCATCTTCTATAGTTTCGGTCCGTCTATGCGAGGAGGGGACGGGTGTGAGGATCTGGCGGCTCGCCGCGGTCTTCGTCGTCCTCTCCGGGCTGCTCGGGCTCGCCTCCCCGCAACCGGCGTCGGCCGATCCCAACATCGACGAGCTGCGCAGGCTCACCAGGCAGGCGTCCCGGCTCAACGACCTCTACCGCGGCCAGATCCAGAGCCTGGAGGAGATCAGGATCCAGGCCAAGAACGCCACCGACACCTCCGGCGACCTGGCGGCCCGCCTGGCCGCGGCCCAGGCCGGCGTGGCCGAGATCGCGCGCCAGGCGTACGTCAACGGCCCCCTCGACGGCATGCAGCTGTTCGGTCTCAGCGTCGACCCGGCCATCGCGCTCGGGCAGGCCGCGAACATGTCGTACATGGCCGCCGAGCGGACCGAGCGCGTCCGGAGCATCCAGAATCTCATCGCGAAGTCCAAAGAGGCCAAGCTCAACGCCAACGACAAGATCAACAAGCTGAAGAAGGAGATCAGGACCCTGCAGGGCAAGCGGCGCGAGATCGAGCGCCTGCTCGCCAAGTACGGCTTCCAGCAGCCCGGCGGCGCCGAGGGCCTGACCCCGCGCATGATCGCGGTACGCGCCGAGATCATGCAGAACTTCCCGATGAAGTACGGCGTGGGCTGCCTGCGCCCCGGCGACCCCGGCGAGCACGGCAAGGGCCGGGCCTGCGACTTCATGATGTCCCGCGGCGGCACCATGGCCTCCGGGGCCGACGCCGACCGCGGGGACGCCCTGGCCGAATGGCTCATCAAGAACGGCGCGCGGATCGGCGTCATGTACATCATCTGGAAGCAGCGCTACTACGACATCCGGTCAGGCGGAGGCTGGGACCCCATGTCCGACCGGGGCGGCGTGACCGCCAACCACTACGACCACGTTCACGTCTCGGTGTTCTGAGCGACGCGCTCCCGGTACCACGCGTAGGACGCCTTCGGGGTGCGGCGGCCCGTGGCGAAGTCCACGTGCACCAGGCCGAAGCGCTGGTGGTAGCCCTCGGCCCACTCGAAGTTGTCCAGCAGCGACCAGACGAAGTAGCCGCGCACGTCCACGCCCTCGGCCCGCGCGGCCATGACGGCGTCGATGTGGCCGCGCAGGTAGTCGATGCGGGCCTGGTCCTCGACCGTGCCCCGCGGGGTGAGCTCGTCGGGCTGGGAGCAGCCGTTCTCGGTGACGTGGATCGGCGGGAGCGCGCTGCCGTACCGGGCCTTGAGGCCGGTCAGGAGCTCGCGCAGGCCGTCGGGGACGACCGGCCAGCCGAACGCGGTGGTGGGATACCCGGTGACGCCGGTGTCGGTGAACGGGAGCAGCTCGCCCGGCGGCGGGGCGGCGATCCGGGTGGGGTTGTAGTAGTTGATGCCGAGGGCGTCCAGGGGGGCGGAGATGGTCTCCAGGTCGCCGTCATGGACGAAGTCGAGACCGGCGGCGTAGGCCGACAGATCCGGATACTTCCCGAGCAGCACCGGGTCGTTGAACAGCCGGTTGTGCAGGACATCGTAGGCGTCGGCGGCCTTGACGTCCGCCTCCTCCCGCGAGGCGGGCCAGACCGGCGTGCAGTTGTTGGTGATGGCCACCTGCCCCGCGCCGGCCGCGCGCAGGGCCGCGACCGCCAGGCCGTGGCCGAGGAGCTGGTGGTGCGCGACGGGCAGGGCGTCGAGCAGCAGGGCCTGGCCGGGGGCGTGGACGCCCATGGCGTGGCCGAAGGCCATGTGGACGAACGGCTCGTTCAGGGTGATCCACAGCGGGATGCGGTCGGCCAGGCGCTCGGCGACGATCGCGGCGTAGTCGGCGAAGCGGCCGGCCGTGTCGCGGGCCGTCCAGCCGCCGCGGTCCTGGAGGGCCTGGGGCAGGTCCCAGTGGAAGAGCGTCGGCACGGGCTGGATGCCGGCCGCCAGCAGGCCGTCGGTGAGGCGATCGTAGAAGTCGAGGCCCGCGGGGTTGACCTCGCCCGTGCCGAGCGGCTGCACCCGCGGCCAGGCGATGGAGAAGCGGTAGGCGTTCACGCCGAGGCCGGACATGAGGGCGATGTCCTCGCGCCAGCGGTGGTAGTGGTCGCAGGCCACGTCGCCGGTGTGGCCGTCCCTGGTGCGGCCGGGCTCGTGGGCGAAGGTGTCCCAGATGGACGCGCCCCGGCCGTCCTCGGCCACCGCGCCCTCGATCTGGTAGGCGGCGGTCGCCGTACCCCATAAGAACATCTCGGCTCCTTTATGCGAGTATGGCTCATGTTAACGGACGGCAAAGAGGCCGGTCTGTACCTGCTGGTAATAAGCCAGGATGGGGAGCATGACGAGTACCTTGCGCCGCCGTCCCGCCCAGCGCCGGAGCGTGGAGCGGGTGGAGCGGATGCTCGACGAGTGCGCGCTCCTGCTCGACGAGGTGGGCTACGAGGCGTTGACCACGAAGGAGGTCGCGCGCCGCGCCGAGGTCCCCATCGGCACCTTCTACCAGTTCTTCCACGACAAGCAGGGCCTGGTGCGCGCCCTCGCGCTGCGCAACCTGGAGGCGTTCCTCCAGCGGGTCACCCAGTGCATCGCCGAGGCCGACCTCGGCCACTGGACCGACCTGGTCGACCTGGCCATCGACGAGTTCGTCGACATGAAGCGCACCACCCCCGGGTTCGCGGTGGTCGACTTCGGCGAGGTCCTGCCCACCCCGGGCGGGCCGCCGCTGGAGGGCACCAAACGCACGCTCGACAGCGCCCTCGACAACAACGTCATCGTGGCCGACCGGTTGCGCGCCCTCACCCTCGCCCTGCTCGACGCGCCCGCGGGCCCCGGGCTCGACCGGGCGCTCGTGGTGGCCGTCGAGGCCACCGACGCCGTGCTCAAGCTCGCCTTCCGGGCCGATCCCGGCGGCGACCCCGACCTGATCGCCGAGTGCAAGCAGCTCGTCCGCCGCTACCTCGCCGACCACCTGCCCTGATCCCCCTAGGCGACGGCGTTCAGGCGGGCGCGCAGCTCGGCGTCCAGCTTGACGTCCGCCGCGCCGACGACCTCGTCGAGCTGGGCCGTCGTGGACACGCCGACCACGGGCACGTGACCGTCGGCCATCAGCCAGGCCAGCACCACCTGGTTGGGCGTCGCGCCCAGCTCACCGGCGACCTCCCGCAGCGCGGCCAGGCGGCGGGCGGTGCCCGGGTGGTCGTAGACCTCCGGCATCGGCCGGTCGGCCCGCGTGTAGGCCCCCGCCATCAGCGTGTTGTAGGCCCACAGCGTCACGTCCGGCTCGGCGGCGACGTAGTCGAGGGCGTCGTCCGAGGCCAGCGTGTGGCCGCCCTCCGGGAGCCGGGTGAAGGGCCGCGGGCGCAGGTAGGTGTGGCGCAGCTGGAGGTGGCCGTACGGCAGCCAGCCACGCGCGCCCGACAGGTTCCTGGCCCGCTCCAGCCGCCAGGCGGCGATGTTGCTGGCCCCCAGCGCGCGGACCTTGCCCTGCTCGGCCAGCGTGTTCAGGGCGCCGAGCGTCTCGTGCAGCGGCACCGAACGGTCCTCGATGTGCGACCAGTACAGGTCGACGTAGTCGGTCCGCAGCCTGCGCAGGCTGCCCTCGGCGGCCCGCGCCACGGCCGCCGCCGACAGGCCCTCGGCCGAGTCGAGGGTGCGGTCGCCGGGCACGGTCGGCCGGGCCCCGCCCTTGGTGCCGATGAAGATCCGGTCCCGGTTGCCGCGCGCGGCCAGCCAGGCGCCGATGGCCTCCTCGCTCTCGTCGCCGGTGCGGCCCTCGTTCCAGAAGGGGTAATTGTTGGCGGTGTCCAGCATGGTGCCGCCGGCGTCCTGGAAGCGGTCGAGGATGGCGAAGGTCTCCCGCAGGCCGACGGTGGTGCCGAACGGGATGGTGCCGAGTGCGATGTTCATGGGGCAGACCCTCGGACCTGGAGCGCACTCCATGTCAAGCCATTGACCTGGAGTGCGCTCCAGGTGAAAGACTGGGAGGCGTGAGCGTGTACACCCCCGCCGAGGTCGTCGAGGAGACCGGCTTCAGCATCGACACCCTCCGCTACTACGAGAAGATCGGCCTGCTGGAGCGCGTGGAGCGCAACGCGGCCGGTCAGCGCAGGTTCAGCGAGGAGGACGTCGGCTGGCTCGGCATGATCCGCTGCCTGCGCGACACCGGCATGCCCATCGCCATGCTGCTGCGCTTCGCCGAGCTCGTCCGCGGCGGCGACGAGACGATCCCCGACCGCATCAGGCTCCTGGAGGAGCACGACCGGCAGGTCCAGGCCCAGATCGCCAACCTGGCCGAGCGCCAGGACTACATCCACCGCAAGATTTCCTACTACCGCAGCGTCCTGTAGCCCTGCCTTGGTGGTCCGGTTGTTAGACCAAGGACCATGGCGGGAACCAGGGCGAAGCGGATCGACGTCCCGCTGGGCCGCATGGCCGTGCTCTGCGCGGCCCTGCTGTTCGTGCTGCTGGCCCACCTCACGGTCGTCCAGGCGTTCGGGACGCGGGGGCTCAACGCCGACCGCCGCAACGAGCGCTCGCTCATCGCCCGGTTCGCCCGTCCGCGCGGCGACATCCTGACCTACGACGGCGCGACCGTGGCCAGGAGCCGCCCGACGCCCGGCGGCGGCCCGTACCGGTTCCAGCGGGTCTACACCGACGGCGAGCTCTACGCCCCCGTGACCGGCTACCTGTCCCTCTACCGTTCCACCGGCGTGGAGGAGGCCGAGGACGGCGTCCTGTCCGGCGACGACGCCAAGGTCAAGGTGCGCTCGATGGTCAGCGACGGCGACGTGGCCGGCGCCGACGTGCGGCTGACCATCGGCCAGCGCACCCAGTGGGCCGCCTACCACGCCCTGGAGGCCACCGGCGTGCCCGGCGCGGCCGTGGCCATCGACCCGGCCACCGGCGCGATCCTCGCCCTGGCCAGCTACCCGTCCTACGACCCCAACACGCTGGCCACCTTCGACCCCGTCCGGCTCGACGGCGCCCTCGCCCGGCTGCGCGACGCCCCCGGCCGGCCCCTGCTGAACCGGGCGCTGGACCAGGTCTATCCGCCGGGGGCCACGTTCAAGGTGGTGACCACGGCCGCGGCGCTGGCCTCGGGCGAGTACACGCCCACGGCCCCCGTGGACGCCGCCGTCCGCCCGCGGCTGCCCGCCTCGCTCGCCGGTTCGTGCGGCCGGCCCCGGCCCACGCTGCTGCGCGCCTTCCAGACCTCGTGCGACACCGCGTTCGCGGGCATCGGGGTGCAGCTCGGCCAGGACAGCCTCCGCGACCAGGCCGAGGCGTTCGGGTTCGGCGACGGCGACCTGCGCGTGCCGATGGCCCCGGCGGCCAGCACGTACCCGCAGGGCATGGACCGGGCGCGGACCGCCCTGTCGGCCGTCGGCCGGGACCAGGACCGGGCGACGCCGCTGATGGTGGCGATGTTGTCGGCGGCCGTGGCCAACAACGGCGTGCTGATGCGGCCGTACCTGGTGGAGGAGGTGAGTCTGCCGGACGGCTCGCTGCTCGGCCAGGCGGGGCCGCAGCCGTACCGCACCACCATGACGACCGTCCAGGCCCGCTACCTGGCCGCGATGATGACCGCGGGGACGCACCCGGGCGGGCCGGGCGCGGCCGTGGCCGTCCCCGGCGTCGAGGTGGCCGCCAAGATCGCCACGATGGGCGGCGAGCACGCGCTGGCCACGGCGTTCGCCCCGGCGACCGCGCCGGAGGTGGCCGTCGGCGTGGTGCTGGAGCACCCCGGCCCCCGGGCCGGCGCGGTGGCGCAGGTGGCCCGCGCGGTGCTGGAGGCCGCCCTGGCCTGACCGCGGGCCGCCGAGTTCGCCACCGATGGAGTCTGGGCGCGAACGGTAGTTGATGCCACACTCACAGTGATGCTGCGAACCGCCGATTTCCGCAACCTGCCCGCCGAGCCCAACCTGTTCGTGGGCCGGGAGTCCGATCTCGATGAGCTGGCCCACCTCGGCCGCGTCTCGCGGGTGGTGACGCTGTGCGGCGCGGGGGGCATCGGCAAGACGCGCCTGGCCCTGCGCCTGGCCGCCCGGGTCGCCGCCGAGCACCCCGACGGCGTGTGGCTGGTCGAGCTGGCCGACGTCGAGAAGGGCGAGCTGCGGGAGCGGGTCCGCGCCGCGCTCGGCATCGCCGACGACCTGGCCGACACCATCGGCGGCCGCCGCGTGCTGCTCGTCCTGGACAACTGCGAGCCGGTGGTCGCGGAGTGCGCCGAGCTCTGCCGCGACCTGCTCGGCGCCTGCCCGCGGCTCACCGTGCTGGCCACCAGCCGCGAGCCGCTGCGGGTGCCGGGCGAGACGGTCTGGCGGGTGCCGCCGCTCTCGCTCGTCGGCGAGGAGAGCGAGGCCGTGCGCCTGTTCGTGACCAGGGCCACCGCCGCGCGTCCCGGCTTCGAGCTGACCGAGGAGACGCTGCCGCTGGCGATCGAGCTGTGCCAGGCGCTCGACGGGCTGCCGCTGGCGATCGAGCTGGCCGCCGCCATGGTGCGGGTGTTGTCGGTCAGGCAGCTCGTCGAGCGGCTCGACGACCGGTTCAGGGTGCTGGCGGGCGGCGCCCGTACGGCCCACGCCAGGCACCGTACGCTGCGTGCCGCCGTCGACTGGAGCTACCGGCTGCTCAGCCCCCAGGAACGCCTGCTGCTGCGCCGCGTGGCGGCCTTCCGCTCCTGCTGGACGCTCGACCTGGCCGAAGCGGTGTGCGCCGGCTCCGGCCTGCCGGAGGAGGACGTGCTGCCGCGCCTGTGCGACCTGGTGGACAAGTCGCTGGTCGTGCTCGACGGCGAGGTCGCCGGCCAGGCGCGCTACCGGCTGCTGGAGACCGTCCGCGAATACGCGCTGGAGCGGCTCGCCGAGTCCGGCGAGGAGGCGGCGCTGCGCCGCGCGCACCTGGCCGCGCTCGCCGGCCTGGCCGGGCGGTTCAAGGACGTCCTCGCGCCGGGGGTGCGCACGTCGTGGCCCGTGGTCGAGCGCTTCGTCAACCTGTTCGACGGGCTCAAGGCCGAGGTGGGCGCGGCCTGCGACTGGGCCGTGGCGAGCGGGTCGCCGCAGACCGCCCTGCAACTGCTCACCGACGTGCGCTACCTGCTGATGGCCAGCGGGCGGCGGCTGGACATCGCCGACCGGCTCGACCGGCTGCTCGCGCTCGACGCCCCCGACGTGCCCGAGGGCTTACGCGGGCAGGCGATGATCCTGCGCGGTGAGCTGGCGCTCGCGGCCGGCGAGACGGGGCTCGCGGCGCGGTGCGTACAGATCGGGCTGGCGCTGTGCGTCGACGCCCGGGACGCCTACGGCGAGGCCGTGGGCCTGATCATGCTGGCCCAGGCGACCGGCGACCAGGAGTCCCTGACCCCGGCCCTGGAGGCGGCGCGGCGGCGCGGCGACCCGATCCTGGAGTCGCTCGCCCAGGGCACCCGGGCCGACTTCGGCCTGCGGGCCGGCCGCCTGCACGAGGCGCGGCGCGCGTTCGAGGAGGTCCTGTCGCTGAGCGAACGGCTGGACAACCACCTCGGCCAGTCCTACGGGCACATCGGCCTGGCCCAGATCGCCCGGCGCACCGGCGACCGGCCGGCCGCCCGGCGGCACTACGAGGCCGGCCTGCGCCTGCTGCGGCACATCGACGCCCGGCAGCAGATCGTGAGCTGCCTGGCCGGGCTCGGCCGTGTCGCGCTGGACGAGGGCGACCTGGCCGAGGCCCGCGCGCGGCTCACCGAGGCGCTGGTGCTCAGCCGCGACGCGGGCCTGCGCGACAGCATCGCCCGGCGGCTGGCGGCCTGGGCGCGCCTGGGGGCCGCCGAGGGCGACGACCGGCGCGCGGTCCTGCTGGCGGCCGCCTCCCTGGGGCTGCGCGAGCGCCGCCCCGACGCCCGCACCGAGGAGCTGCTGGCGCCCGCCCGCGAACGGCTCGGCGAGGCCGCGGTGGCGCTGCTGTGGGCCGAGGGCCTGGCGATGACGGCCGACCAGGCGGTCTCGTGCGCGCTCGGCGGGCCGTTGCCCGACCTGCCGGCCGTGCCGGTCGCCCCGGCGGCCCAGGACAGCAGGCTGACGGCCAGGGAACGCGAGATCGCCGAGCTGGTGGCCCGCGGGCTGAGCAACCGGGCCATCGCCGACGAACTGGTGATCAGCCCGGCCACCGCCGCGCGGCACGTCGCCAACATCCTCGGCAAGCTGGGCTTCTCCACACGTACACAGATTGCCGCATGGATGATCGGCGGACGCTGATCCCGGCGGGTTCTCTACACATCGCCGCCGCCCGGCGCTTACATCGTCGAATGGCCATGTCAGCGCATGTGCCGCCCCGGTCGGAACGCCTACCGTTCTGCGTGTGATCGACCGCGCCCCGCGCTCCCCGTCCTCGCGCCGGGGGCCGCGACGGCCGATCGACCGAGGGACGTCACGCGTCCCGACGGAGCCGGGCCTTCTCGGAGGGGTGGGGGCCCGGTTCCAGGGCGCGTGACAGCGGGCTCGAGTCGCGCAGGGCTCGGGCCCGCCCACCTCGGCCC
The DNA here is from genome assembly GCF_040675235.1 of Nonomuraea sp. NPDC049637. Lineage (NCBI taxonomy): Bacteria > Bacillati > Actinomycetota > Actinomycetes > Streptosporangiales > Streptosporangiaceae > Nonomuraea > Nonomuraea sp. NPDC049637. Next base: position 337,373 of record NZ_JBFAOM010000002.1, on the reverse strand, counting down.
TGGGCTGCGGAAATGCACACCGCTCTACATACATCGGTGGATGCGGCCGGCGCGCGGGCGACCGTACGTTGACGGGCATGACGCCGTCCGCCTCGTCCTCCGGCACCGTGATCCACGAGGTGTTCCGCCGGGCCTACGAGCGGGGCGAGCGGCCGGCGCTCATCGATCTGCGCGGCGGCCACGTCTACGGCTACCGCAGCCTGGTGACCGAGGTGACCAGGGCGGCGTCCGGGCTGGTGCGCAGGGGAGCGCGCCGCGACCAGGTGGTGGGGGTGCACGTCTCCACGACCGGCACCCAGACCGTGGCCGTGCACACCGTGCTGGCGGCCGGCGGGGTGGCCGCGCCGATCGGCCCGGGGCTCGGCGCCGAGGAGGTGGCGGCGCTGCTGCGCGAGTGCGACGCCCGCATGCTGATCACCACCCCCGACCTGGCGGAGACGGCGATCGCGGCGGCCGACGGCTCCCGGGTGCGCCAGGTGGTCTCGCTCGGCCCGGCGCTCGACACGATCGACTTCCGCGGCCTGCTCGTGCTGGAGCCCACCGCGCTGCCCGCCCTCGACGCCGAGCGCCAGGACGCGCTGGCGCTCCCCGGCGGCGCCCGGCTCACCCACGCCGACCTGCTGGCCAGGATGGCCGAGCTCGACGTGCCCGTCGGCCTGACGGAGTCCGACGTCGTGCTGTGCACGTGGCCGCCCGGCGCCGGCGCCGACCTGCCCGCCCTGGTCGGCCTGGCCGTGTCCAAGGGCGCGCTCGTCGTGGCCGCGGCCCGCGGCGACCTGCCCGGATCCGGCTACGACGCGGGCGTCACCGTGCTCACCGGGCCCGCCGGCACGCTGCGGCGCGTGGGCTGAGTATGCGGACCTGTTACCTGCTCCGCCCTTGACGTCGGCGCGCGCGAAGTGGGTTGATAGCCGTTGTTGACAACGTTGTCAAAGGTCACCAACTTTCGGGGGGATCGCGAAGGGAATGGTGTGCGATGCGACGGTGGTTAGCGGCCGTCTCGATCACGATGGCGGGCGTCCTGGGCCTGGCGGGCTGCGGCGGAGGCAGCGGCGGCGGCCAGACTTCCGAGCCGGGCTCGTCGAGCGGCGGCAAGCAGCAGGTGGAGGTCTTCTCCTGGTGGACGGGACCCGGTGAGGCCGACGGCCTCGCGGCGATGAAGAAGATATTCGAGGACAAGAACCCCAACTACACGTTCTTCGACGCCGCCGTGGCGGGCGGCTCGGGTGACAAGGCCAAGGCGCTGTTGCAGTCGAAGTTGCAGGCCGGGACGCCGCCCGACACCTTCCAGGGCCACGCCGGCGCCGAATTGCAGGGCTACATCAAGGCGGGCAACCTGGAGGACCTGACGTTCCTGTACGACGAGCTGAAGCTGAAGGACGTCTTCCCCGCCCAGCTCGTCGAGCAGATCAGCGTCGAGGGCAAGATCTACTCGGTGCCGGTCAACATCCACCGGTCCAACGTCCTGTGGTTCAACCCCAAGGTGCTCAAGGACGCCGGCATCGCGGCCGCGCCCAAGACGATCGAGGAGTTCATCGCCGACCTGGAGAAGGTCAAGGCCAAGGGCAAGATCCCGATCTCGGTCGGCTCGGAGTGGACGGCCACCCACCTGCTGGAGAACGTGCTGCTCGGCTCGCTCGGCACCGACGCCTACAACGCGCTGTTCAAGCCGGGCGCCGACTGGAGCGGCCCGCAGATGACGAAGGCGCTGGAGAACTACGCCAAGATCATGTCGTACGCGGGCGATCCGCAGGACGACTGGCAGCCCGCCGCCAAGCAGGTGGCCGACGGCGAGGCGGCGTTCAACATCATGGGCGACTGGGCCTACGGCTACTTCCACAACCCGCCGGAGGGCGGCCTCGGCAAGACGTCCAAGTCGGACTTCGACTGGGCGCCCGCGCCCGGCACCGCGGGCACCTACCTGTGGCTGTCGGACAGCTTCACGCTGCCCAAGGGCGCCAAGAACCGGGACGGGGCCGTCGCCTGGCTGAAGGTCGCGGCGAGCAAGGAGGGCCAGGACGCCTTCAACCCCAAGAAGGGCTCCATCCCCGCCCGCAAGGACGCCGACCAGTCGCTCTACACCGACTACCTGGCCGACGCGCTGAAGGACTGGTCGGGGAACAAGCTGGCCGGTTCCATCCAGCACGGCGTCTCGGTGAGCCAGCCGTGGCTGGCCTCGATCAACGAGGCGGTCGGGCTGTTCATCGGCAGCAAGGACGTCAAGGGCCTGCAGCAGGGCCTGGCCGACGCGGCCAAGGCCAACGCTCAGTGACGCAGGCGGGTACGGCGGGGCGCTCCCGCCGTACCCGCGCGAAGGGAAACGGTTGTGAGGCGGGCACGCACCTGGCTGCCCGGACTCCTCCTCGTCGCGCCGTCGATCGTGGCGATCGGCGTGTTCGTGTACGGCATGCTGGGCTGGAACTTCCGCCTGGCCATGACGGACCAGCACGATGAGGTGTCCGAGGGCACGTTCGTGGGGCTGAAGAACTTCGTCGACATCTGGGACCAGGCGCGCTGGCGCCTGTCGGTCGACCACGCGATCGTGTTCACGATCGTGTTCGTGGCGGGGGCGCTGGTGCTGGGCTGGTTCCTGGCGTTCCTCATGGAGAAGGGGATCTGGGGGGAGGGCACGTTCCGGGCGATCTACCTGTTCCCGATGGCCGTGTCGTTCGTCGCGACCGGCATCGTGTGGCGGTGGCTGATGAACTCCGGGACGGGCGAGCGGGCGGTCGGCCTGAACCGGCTGTTCGACGCGATCGGGCTGCCGCAGTGGCAGTGGTTCAGGGATCCGGACTGGGGGATGGCCGCGATGGCGCTCCCAGCGATCTGGCAGATGTCCGGATATGTCATGGCGTTGTTCCTGGCGGGCTTCCGCGGCGTCCCCGAGGAGCTGCGCGAGGCCGCGCGGGTGGACGGCGCCGGCGAGTGGGGCGTCTACCGGCACGTGGTGCTGCCCATGCTCAGGCCGGTCACCCTGTCGGCGCTGATCATCCTGGGACACATCTCGCTCAAGGTCTTCGACCTCATCGTGGCGGTGTCCGGCAAGCAGATCATCACCGACGTGCCCGCGGTGTTCATGTGGGTGGCGGTCTACGACTCGCACGACCCGGCGAAGGGGGCCACGATCGCCTCGTACATCGTGCTCAGCGTGGCGGTCTTCGTGATCCCGTACCTGATCTGGTCGGTGCGCAGGGAGCGCAGGCCATGACGGCCGTCGCCGCCCGGCGCAGGACCGGGTTCGGGATCGTGCGGTTCTGCCTGCTGCTCGCCCTGGTGGTCGTCGTCCTCGTCCCGATCTACGTGCTGCTGGCCACCAGCTTCAAGCCGCTCACCGAGGCCGACCCCGGCCAGGCGTGGAACCTGCCCAGGACGTGGACCACCGAGGCGTGGCGGGTGGCCTGGGAGAAGCTGGCCCCCGGCCTGTGGAACAGCGTGCTGCTGGCCGTCCCGGGCTCGCTGCTGTCGTGCGCGTTCGGGTCGATGAACGGCTACGTGCTGTCCAAATGGCGCTTCCCCGGCGCGGACGTGCTGTTCACGCTGTTCCTGTTCGGCATGTTCATCCCCTACCAGGGCGTGATGATCCCGCTGGTCAAGCTCATGGTCTGGCTGAACGAGCAGACCGGGCTGCAGGGCGTCTTCTACGGCGGCATCCCGGGCCTGGTGCTCGCGCACGTCGTGTACGGCATCCCCATCTGCACGCTGATCTTCCGCAACTACTACGTCACCATCCCCGACGAGCTGATCGAGGCCTCGCGGGTGGACGGCGCCGGCATGCTGCGCGCGTACTGGTCGGTCGTGCTGCCGGTGTCGTGGCCCGCGATCGCGGTGGTGATCATCTGGCAGTTCACCTCCCTGTGGAACGACTTCCTGTTCGCCGTCTTCATCACCGGGCCGCAGAGCTGGCCGACCACCGTCATGCTCAACAACATCGCCGGGGCCCAGGCCACCCCCTACAGCCAGCAGATGGCCGCGGCCGTCCTGGCCTCGATCCCGACGATGCTGATCTACGTGCTGCTCGGCCGGTTCTTCATGCGCGGCCTGATGGCGGGCGCGCTGAAGGGCTGACGCCGCACGGCCCGCTACGCCGGTGAGCGGGTGACCAGCGCGTCGCCCAGCGGCGTACGGGCATACAGGACGGAACGGCCGGTGCGGGTGCCCACGACCAGGCCCGTCCTGCGCAGGACGGCCAGGTGCCCGCCGGTCGCGCCGAGGCTCTGGCCGAGCAGGGCGGCCAGGTGGGTGGTCGTCGCCGGCACGGCCAGCTCGGTGAGCAGGCGCGCCCTGGTGCGGCCGATCAGCAGCGCCAGGTCGCCGTCCGGCACGCCGACCCCGGCGCCGGTGCCGCGGGCCGGGTAGACCAGCGCGTTGGGCCAGGCCGCCTCCAGGTACACGCCGACCGAGCCGGCGAAGGCGGTCGGCACGAACAGCAGGCCGCCGCCGCCCAGCACGTGCAGGCCGTGGCGGGCGTGCAGGCGCACCTCGATGTGCCCGTCCGGACGCCAGCGCACCTGGTCGCTCAGGTCGTCGAGCGCGGCGGCCCAGCCGTAGGCGGCCAGGCGTCCGGCCCGCTGGATCACGTCGCGTTCGAGGATCGTGTGGAGTCGTGGCCAGCCGACCGAGATGATCTCCCGCCACAGCGCCTCGTACGCGTCGGCCAGCACCTCCACCACCCGCGGCGAGAACAGCAGGTCCCGGACCGGCCCCGGCACCGGCGGCAGCCCCGCCAGCACCCCGGCGATCTCCTTGTGCGCCTGGTGGACCGGGGTCCTGCGCATCGAGGCCAGCTCGGTCTCGAACGGCACGCTCATCCCGGCCGGCGGCGGGGCGATGAAGTCGACGTTCGCGTCGCCCTTGTTGCCGCTGATCGCCGCCAGCGCGCGCAGCGCCGGATGCCGTCGCACCAGGTCGAGGTACGGGCCGCGCCAGCGCTCCACCCACCGGCGGTGCACGCCGGGCTCGTTCCTGCCGTCGAGCGTCCAGTGGGCGTGCATGGTCTCGATCAGCGGCGAGATCGCGAACCTGCTGGCCACCAGGTCCTGCGGGGTCACCTGGATCTTCAGCGCCATCTTTCGGTTATATCCGAAACCATGGCCGGGCCGGGCGCCGGTTCCGCAGCATCGGGGGTGTGAGAGCGGCGACGTACGGCGACGTGTTCGCGGTCAAGGAGTTCCGGGTGCTGTTCGGCAGCTTCGCGCTGCTGGTCACCGGGGACTCGATCAAGATGCTGGCCCTGTCCGTGCTGGTGTACGCGCGGACGGGCTCGCCGGGGTTGTCGGCGGCGGCGTACATGGCGGGGTGGCTGCCGTACATCGTGGGCGGGATGTTCCTGCTGTCGCTGGCCGACCGGGTGCGGCCCCGCGCGCTGATGGTGACCGGCGAGCTGGTCAGGGCGGCGGTGTGCCTGCTGCTCGCCTACGCCGGGCTGCCGGTGTGGGGCATGCTGGCGCTGGTGCTGGTCAGCGGGCTGTTCTCGCCGGTGTTCGGCGCGGCCAGGTCGGCGGCGCTGCCGGACGTCCTGCCCGGGGACGCGTTCGTGCTCGGCCGGTCGGTGCTCGGGGTCGCCTCGGCGGCCTCCCAGGTCGGCGGGCTCGCGGCCGGAGGCGCGTTCCTGGCCTTCGCCGGGGCGCCCGGCGCGCTGGCCGCCACCGCCGCGCTGTCGGCGGCCGGCGCGGTGGTCCTGCGCTTCGGCCTGCCCGACCGGCCCGCCCGCGCCGCCGCCGGGAACGGCGGGACGGGGGCCGTGCGGCAGACGTTGCGGGTGAACCGGTCGCTGCTGGCCGATCGGCGGGTGCGCGGGCTGCTGCTGGCCGGATGGCTGCCGACGATGTGCCTGGCCGGGGCGGAGGCGATGATCGTGCCGTACCTGGGCGGTGAGGGGCGGGCGGGCGTGGTGCTCGCCGCGGCGGCGGCCGGGATGGCGGTGGGGGAGTTCACCGTGGGCAGGTTCGCCGCGCCGCCGCTGCGGGAGCGGTTGTCGGCGCCGCTCGCCGTGCTGCTCGGGGTGCCGTGGCTGGGGTTCGCGCTCGGACCGGGCGTGGGATGGGCCGCGGTGCTGGCCGCGTGCGCGGCCGCGGGGCTCTCCTACCAGCTCGGGTTGCAGCGGCGGTTCGTGGACGCGGTGCCCGAGGAGGGGCGCGGGCAGGCGTTCGGGCTGCAGTCGGCGGGGCTGATGACGGGGCAGGCGGCGGGGGCGGCGGTGGTCGGCGCGCTGGGTGAGGCGATCGGGCCGGGGGTCGCGATCGTCGCGGCGGGCGCGGCCGGTGTTCTGGTCGCCCTGGCCCTGATCGGGCCCCTGCGCCCTTCCACGCCCTCCGGCGCCGACGGTTCCACCGCTTATTCCGCTTCTTCCGGTTCCTCCGGCACGGTCGGTTCCTCCGGCACGGTCGCGGCGCCCGGGGCGGTCACGTCGGCGGAAGCTCGCCGGAGCCCCGCGGGATGAGGCGCACCGGCAGCTCGACGTGCTCCGGCGGGCCGCCGTCACCGCGCAGGCGGCGGAACAGCAGCTCGGCGGCCACCCGGCCCATCCACGCCGGATCCTGGGCCACCACGCTCACCCCCGGTCGCAGCAGATCGGCCAGCTCGAAGTCGTCGAACCCCACCAGCGCGAGCCGCCGTCCCTCCAGCGCCCGCAGCGCGGTCACCGTGAGCCGCCCGTTCCCGGTGAACACCGCGGTCGGCGGCGCGTCCAGGGCGAGCATGCGCCGCAGGTCGGCCCGTACGTCGTCGAGCGACGGCGGGCGCATCGCCACCAGCCGCGGGTCGAACAGCCCGCCGAGCGCCCGCCGGTAGCCCGCCAGCCGCCGCGCCGCGGTGTAGATCGCCGGATCGTCGCCCAGGAAGGCGATCCTGTGGTGCCCGTGCGTGAGCAGGTGCCGGACGGCCTGTTCGGCCCCGCCCGCGTTGTCGGCGAGCACGGTGTCCACCTCGATCCCCGGCTCGGGCGGCCGGTCGGCGAACACCACGGGCGTGCCGGCCTCCAGCTCGCCCCGCAGGTAGGCGTGGTCGTCGCCGGCCGGGACGACGATCAGCCCGTCCACCCGGCGCGCGCAGAACGTCTCGACCAGCTCGCGCTCCCGGCCCGGCTGCTCGCCCGAGGACCCGCTGAGCAGCAGGCAGCCGTGGTCGATGACGACGTCCTCGACGGCTCGGCTGAGACCGGCGTAGAAGGGGTCGGCGACGTCCTCGATGACCAGCCCGATGGTGGCGGTCATGCCCGTGCGCAGGACCCGGGCGCTCTCGTTGCGGCTGTAGCCCAGCCGGTCGATGGCCGCCCGCACCCGCTCGGCGGTGGCCGGATGGACGCCGGGCTCGCCGTTGACCACGCGCGAGACGGTCTTGAGCGCCACGCCCGCCGCCGCCGCGACGTCCTTCATCGTCGGTCTCACGCATGGATCATGTCCTACCGGACCCGGGCGGACAACGTTGTCAGACGTCTGTGCCAGAGTAGGTGCCCTATGCCGTTGCGACACGCCTTGCTGGTGGCCGGGTTCGTGCTGGCCGCGCTCAACCTGAGGCCCGCCATCGCGGGCCTGTCACCGCTCCTCGACGAGATCATGAAGGACCTGGGGCTGTCGCCGTCCGGCGGCGGCGCGATCACCACCGTCATGGTGGTCTGCCTGGGCGTGTTCGGCCCGGTGGCCCCGCTGCTCGCCCGGCGCATCGGCCTGGACAGGACGCTGCTGGCCGGCCTGCTCGTGGTCGCGGCGGGCGAGTGCCTGCGCGGGCTCGACGGCGTGCCCATGCTCTACCTGGGCTCGGCGCTGGCCGCGACCGCCATCGCCGTCATGAACGTCTCCATGCCCGGCATCGTCAAGCAGCACTTCCCCGACCGCGTCAACCTGCTCACCGGCGTCTACGTCGCGGCCGTGGTGGCCGGCGCGGCCGGGGCCTCGGCCCTGGTGATCCCGCTGGAGCGGGCCACCGGCTTCGACTGGCGCGGCGTCTCGGCGCTGCTCGCCGTGCCCGCCGTGCTCGCGGCCCTGCTCTGGCTGCCGCAGGCGGTCCGCGGCGGCCCCGCCGAGCAGGGCGGCCCGCGACCGTTCGGCGCCGTCCTGCGCAGCCGCGTCACCTGGTACGTGACCGCCCTCATGGGCCTGCAGTCGCTCACCTTCTACGTCATGCTGGCCTGGCTGCCGACCATCTTCCTCGACGCCGGCCTGCCCGCCGACCAGGCCGGCTACCTGCTCAGCCTGACGAACCTGGTCCAGGTCGCGACCTCGCTCGCGGTGCCGGTGCTGGCCGGCCGCCGGGCCTCGCAGGTGCCGTACGTGGTGGGCGCCGGCGTGCTGACCGTGCTCGGCTACCTCGGCGTGCTGCTGGCCCCGGCCACCGTGCCGTGGGTGTGGATGATCGTGCTCGGCATCGGCCAGGGGGCCTCGTTCGCGCTGGCGCTGCTGATCATCGCCCTGCGCCCGGCCGATCCGGCCGGCGTGACGGCGCTGTCGGCCGTCGCCCAGTCGGTGGGGTACGTCGTGGCCGCGCTGGGCCCACTGCTGTTCGGCTACCTGCGGGAGGTGTCGGGCGGCTGGACCGTTCCGCTGACGGTCGGCCTGGGGGTTCTGGGGGCCCAGCTGGTGGCTGGATGGTTCGCCGGACGCCCTGCTACCTTAGGTAAGGCTAACCTGTAGAAGGGATCCGCAGCGTGCTGACCGAGGCTCTCCAGCGTCTGGCCGACGGCCGGGGCGGTGTCATCGGGGTCGAGCCAGGGCTCGTCATCGACCCCGACGAGAGCTGGACGGCCGCCGCCGACCTGGCGCGGGAGCCGTACACGCTGCTGGAGGGCCTGGTCGCGCAGACGGCAGCACGCTGGAACGCGCCGCGGCACGTCGGCGCGGCGCTGTTCTGGAAGACCTTCGGCTACTGGCACAGCCTGCCCATGGCGCTCGGCTGGGCCCTCGACGGCCGCATCCCCGTCATGCGGCTGGCCGACACCTACTTCAAGGTCTCCGACGCCGGCGTGACGATCGCCGCCAGCCGCGTGAGCTGGGGCACCGGCGTCGAACCCATCCGCGAATCGCTGGCCGAGGCGCAGCAGCCGCTGGTCAAGGCCATCAGCGCGCTCGCCAAGGTCGGCGAGCGCACCTTGTGGGGCTCGACCGCCGAGGCGTTCGCCCACCCGCTGACCAGCATCGTCAAGGGCGACTACATGGCCCTGCTCGCCGAGCTCGGCAGCCCGGTCGACGGGCTGGTCGAGCCCGCCGACGACGGCTACTTCCGCAGGACGTGCTGCCTGTGGATCACCCTGCCCGACGTCGAGGCGTGCGGGAGCTGCTGCGTGCTCAGGCCACAGCGACCGGCTCGTCCATAGGACGCAACTCGTCGGCGTAGCTCACCGACACCCGGCGCATGACGCCGCTGTCGTCGATGGAGTACTGGCCGAGCCGCCACAACGGCGGCGAGTACGCGTGGATCGAGACGCTCTCGCCCTCCGCGCCGCCGAGCCGGTGGATGTGGTCGGGCCCGAACGAGAACGACTGTCCGGCCGGCACCACGGTCTCCAGGTGCTCGCCGCCGATGCGCGGGTTGCACTCCTGCAACGCCCCCTGCACGACGTGCACCGCGCCCGAGGAGATGTCGTGGTCGTGCCAGCCCGTGTCGTCCTCAGGACGCCAGCACAGCACCCAGACGTCCACATAGGCGTCCCGGTACAGGGAGGCGTAGTGCCGTCCGCCGTCGGCCGGGAAGTCGACCATGTCACGCCACTCCTGCGGGTTGGCGGCCAGCTCGTCGACCAGGTCGCGCAGCTCACGCCGGTCGAGCGTCCGCTCCGGCAGCCCGGCACACACGCCCCCGCCCTGGATCTGGATGTCACTCACGTACGAGTCTCCTTTCTGTATCTAATTGCCTCACTCCGTGAGGCGGCTCGGTCGCCATACGCCGGCGCCTTCCCCCGCTCTGGTCGCTTCGCTCCCGCCGCTCCTCCAGGCGCCGGCACTCCCTCGCGGATCTAATTGCCTCACTGCGTGAGGCGGGCTCGGTCGCCATATGCCGGCGCCTTCCCCCGCTCTGGTCGCTTCGCTCCCGCCGCTCCTCCAGGCGCCGGCACTCCCTCGCGGATCTAATTGCCTCACTGCGTGAGGCGGGCTCGGTCGCCATATGCCGGCGCCTTCCCCCGCTCTGGTCGCTTCGCTCCCGCCGCTCCTCCAGGCGCCGGCACTCCCTCGCGCGTCCAATGGCCTGCTTGGTCGCGGGGTCATGGTTGGGGGAGGCCCAGGAGGCGGCGGGGGTTGGTGGACTGGATGGCGTGGCGGGCGGCGGTGCCGAGGCCGGGGTCGGGGGCGGTGGCGTACGGGGCGTCGGAGCCGTTGACGACGACGTCCACGCCCAGCTCGCGGACGATCGCGTCGATGGCACGCGGCCCGTACGACGACGTCTCCACGTAGAAACCGGGATCGACCAGGCCGCGCCCGGTGCCGCCACGGGCGATGAGCCGTTCGGAGTGCAGCGGCGCCAGCCCGGCCAGCAGCGCGAAGCACACCCGCAGCCGAGGGTGCCGGGGCCGGACCACGGCGTGGAAGTGGTGCCAGGCCGCGTGCATCTGCTGCACGTACGGCACCAGCGCCGGCCACCACGGCGGCGTCCCCGGCGGCGGCGGCACGGCGGCCGGCCCGGGATGCACGAACAGCGGCAGGTCCCGCTCGGTGAGCACGTCGAGCAGCCGGTCGTCCGGTACGGCGGTGGCCGGGATCTGCAGCCCGGCCAGCCCCCGGTCGAGGTCCTTGGCCAGCCGCTCCGGATCGGGCTCGCTGTGACAGGTCGCCGCCCACACCCCGAACGGCTCGCCCAGCCCGAGCGCGCCCTCGTGGTAGGCGTCGATCAGCGGCCACGCCTCCTCCGGCGGCAGGAACTCCACGCCCAGCGGGCTCGACATCGACACCAGCGCCAGGTCGAGCCCGGTCGTGTCGCGGTGCTCGTGGTCGGCCGGGTTCACCTCGTACGGCGGCTCGCCGTCGAGCAGCAGCGTCCAGCCGTCGAGCCGGGGCGGGACGGTGCGAGCGCGCAGCGCGGCGACGAACGAACCCGTCCACAGGTGCTGGTGCACGTCGATGCTCACGATCACACCTCCCTCTATTTCCTACTGAGATTACAGGTAAACGAAGTGTACTGCGAAATCAAGCAGGTGAACCGTTTCAGTGATACGGTTCAGTGAACCGCTTCACTGTCCTGTTTGTCAACGGTTCGCACGTCGAGGACGGGCCGAGAAGAAACCGGCGAGCCCGTGCGGGAGTCCGGCTTCTGTCGGTGGCAGGCAATAGGCTGGCGGGATGCCGCGGAAGAGAGCGACGATTCGGGAAGTGGCCCGCGCGACCGGCCTGTCTCCGGCGGCCGTCTCCTATGCGCTGCGTGGCATGCAGGTCTCGGAGGAGACGATGGAGCGCGTGCGCGCCGCCGCCGCCGAGCTCGGCTACGAGGCCGACCCCATCGCCAGGGCCCTGGCCAGCGGCCGCACGGGCATGATCGGCCTGCTCTGCGGCTCGCTCGAAGACCTGTGGCAGCAGTCGCTGGCGGTCGGCATCAGCAGGGGCCTGCGGGAGAAGGACCGCTACGCCCTGATCCTCGACGCGGTCGGCGACCCCGACCGCGAGCGCGCGCTCGCCCAGCAGCTCCGCGACCAGCGCGTCGACGGCATGATCGTGCAGCCGGTCGACCCGGCCGCGCCGTTCTGGGCCGAGCTGTGCGAGTCGCTGCCGGTCGTCGCGATCGGCGACTCACTGGCGGGCACGGCGGGCGAGGTCGTCTTCGACAACCGCCGGGGCGTCACGCTGGCCCTGGAACACCTGGCCGGCCTCGGTCACCGCCGGGTGGCCGTGCTCACGCCCACCCAGGCCAGCACCCCCGACCGTCCGGCCGACGTGCACGTCCTGGCCGAGGCCGACCGGCTGGGGCTCGACATCCAGGTCGTCACGGCCCCCCACGACCTGGCGGCGGCCACCTCGGCGGCCCACGAGATCCTCTCCACGTCCAGGCCGGGCGCGGTCTTCTGCTTCGCCGACTCCATCGCCTACGGCGTCTACGCCGCGGCCAAGGAGCTGGGCCTGTCCATCCCGGGCGACGTGTCGGTCATGGGCTACGACGACCACCCCATGTCGGGGCTGCTCACCCCCGGCCTGACCACCGTCGACTGGGACATCGACGGCATCGTCAGGGCCGCGGTGCGGCTCATCGCGGCCGCGGCCGACGGCGGCACCCGCCGCCGCCGGGTGGTTCAGGAGCCGACGCTCAGGGAGCGCGGCTCGGTCGCGCAAGCGCCGCCCGCGCCTCGTCCAGCTCGTCGGTGAGCTGCCCGTCGGGCTGTGCCCCCTTGCGGGCCCGCACGGCGGCGACGCGCTCGCAGGCCAGCACGATCTCCAGCGGTTCGAGGCAGCGCAGCGCGTGGCGGGCGGCCTGGGTGGCGAAACCGGCGTGGTCCTCGGTGCCCAGCGAGATCACCGCGGTCCCGGTCGTCACGGGCGCCGCGAGGTGGCGCAGCTCGGCCAGGGCGTCCTGGGCCACGTACTCCAGGATCATCAGCCCGGAGGCGCCCGGCCGGTCGGCCAGGAACGGCAGCTGCCCGGTGTAGGCGGGGTTCATGAGGGTGGCCAGGCGGGCGGTGCTGAGCTGGGCGGTCTGGGCCAGCGCGGCGCGCAGCGCGTCGAGGGCCAGGGCCACCGGGGCCGAGTGGAAGTTGCCGTTGTGCCAGGCCAGGGTGCCGGTGATGAGCGGGTTCTCGGTGGCGGCGTTCAGGTCGGTCTCGACGGTGGCGGTGGCACGCTCCAACGCGTCCACGGCCGCGCCGTGCACCTGCGCGAAGGCGCGGTAGCCGTACGGGTCCTGGACGCGGGTGGCCAGCTCGTGGGTGAGCAGTCCGCGCAGGCGTCCGGCCACGCGCGACTGGCCCGGATGCGGCCTGGCCTCCTGGACGGCGGCGGCCAGCGGCTCGGCGGAGGCGTCCACAGCGGTGAAGGACAGGGCGGCCACGTCGACGGCGGCCGCCAGCAGAGCGCCCAGCCGGTGGCAGGCCAGCGCGGCGTCGGCGAGCGTGGCCGCGCCCGAGCTGATGAAGGGCAGCGCGTCGCCGGAGTCGAGCGCGAAGCGCGGCCCGGCCGTCTCCTCGCCCGCCCGCCGCCAGGGCACCTCGCCCAGCAGGCACAGGGCCGTGGTGGCGAGCGCGGTCAGGTCGCCGGTGCCGATCGCGCCGTACGTGCGGACCGGCGGCGTGAACCCGCCCGCGACCGCCTCGGCCAGGACGGGCAGCACGGCCGGGTCGATGCCCGAGCCGCCCGCCATGAGCTGGTTGAGCCGTACGACGAGCATGGCCCGCGCGCGTTCGTCGGCCACCAGGGGGCCCGCTCCGCAGGCGTGGCTGCGCAGCAGGTCGAGGCCGGGGGAGTCGAGCCGGACGTCCCGGTTGGCGCCCACGCCCGTGCTGCGGCCGTAGACCGGGCCGGTCAGCCCCTGGGCGGTGGCCCACGAGGCCCGGGCCCGATCGAGGGGACCGATCGTGACCCGGGCCCGGCCGTGGGCGGCTTCGTGCACCTGGGCGCAGGTCAGGCCGGCGCCGTTGAGCTGCATGGGGAGGGGGATCAGTCGTTGTCGGGGATGAACAGGCCGAGCAGCCAGCTGACCACGCTGATGATGATCGCGCCCCAGAAGGCGGCCGGGTAGAAGTTGTCGACGTGGAAGGGGATGTCGAACTGGCCGGCGATCCAGCTCGTCAGCAGCAGCATGGCCGCGTTGATGACGAGGAGGAACAACCCGAGGGTCAGCACGATGACCGCGCAGCCCAGCGCCTTGACGATCGGCTTCACGATGGCGTTGACGACACCGAAGATCAGGGCCACGAGGAGCAGGACGCCCCAGTACTTGGCCGAGTTCTCCGGGGCGGTGATCTTGATGCCGTCGAGGAGCTGGATGGCGACCCAGAGGGCGGCGGCCGCGGCCACGGTTCTGATGATGAATCTCACGCTGGTTGATCCTCCCACTTCGCGATCGCCGGCGCGATACATCGACGGTGCGAAGCCGATCGATCGCGCACGGTGGCGGCGGTTACCTGTGACTCATGTCGGGAAAGGGAGCGGGATGGACGCTAATGGTCTTGATTCGTTGCCCGCGGCGGAGTTGCACGACCGAGCGGTGCGGTACGCCGTACGCCATGGGGATCTGGGCTTCCTGTGGAACCTGCTGAAGGTGATCCCGGCCGCCGAGGCCGCGAGCGGTCACGAGAGTGAGACCGCCAACGACCTCAGCCGGGTGTCCGCGCTGCTCAGCGACGCGCTCGCGGCGGGCGAGGGTGAGCTGGGCGAGGCGTTGCGCCCGATCTACCTGGAATATCTGCGCGATCACCCCGACGCCTGAGCCGCGCTCAGCCCGCCAGGCGCGCCCCCGCGGCGATGCCAGAGATGCCCGGCGTGCTGACCTCCTGGCCGTCCCGGAGCACGATCATGGTGTCGTACGCGCCGGCCTGGGCCAGGTCGGTCGCGAAACGCCTGGCCAGGGTGGGGCCCATGGCGTACATGGCGGTGGCGTAGGCGTCGGCCACGCCGAGGTCGGGGCCGATCACGGTGACCGAGCCGAGCGTCTGCTGGCGTTCCCCGGTGCGCGGGTCCACCACGGCCGCGCCGCCCGAGGTGGCGATGCCGAGGTCGTGGGCGAACAGCGCCTTCCTGACGACGTCGGTGTGCGGGTCGCGGATGCCGACGCGCCACGGCTTGCCCGGGGCGGCCGAGCCGCGCACCCTGATGTCGCCGCCCGCGTTGATGCGGTGGTCGCCGGCGCCGGCGTTGCACAGCGCCCGCGACAGGCGTTCCAGGGCCCAGCCCTTGATGTAGCCGGACGGGTCGATCACGCCGTTGATCCGGTGCTCGAACCAGCCGCCGGTGGCCTCGCTCAGTTCCTCGCAGCGGTGCAGGACCTCGACGAGCTCGGGGATCTGCCTGATGGTCAGGCCGTGGTTGAGTCGCCAGATCTGGCTGTCCTCCTTGGCCGGGCTGAAGGTGTCTGCCACCCAGCGCAACCAGGAGAAGGCGTCGTCGAGCAGGGGGGTGAGCTCTCGGGCCGGCAGAGCCGTGCGGATGTCGACGCTGACGGGCATGCCCATGACCGTGTCGACACGGGCGCTTCCGGGGAAAATCGTCACCTGGCCTCCTTGTCCGCTGCCCACGCTCTCACGTCGGCCGTAACGTGGGCCTAAGCCTTTTGCGCTGATTTGAAATGAACCTGTGACCTCGGGATCGCGAGGCGTGACAACGCGCCGCCGACGTACCGGGTGAACGGGCGCGGGCCCTCGACGACCACCTCGCGTTCGGCGATGTCGGGGATCTCGCGGCTGAGCCCGGAGGCGCTGATGCGCTCCTTGGCCCTCGGGTCGTGCTCGGCGCCGGTGACGAGGATGAGACCGTACCTGGCCTCCAGGTCGCGCAGCTCGCTGGTGGCGCGCTCGGCCCGGTAGACGGCCACGGTGTCCGTCCTGGTGCTCGCGCCGGCCAGCCGGGTGCGCAGGGTGTCCGGGTCCAGGCCGGACGCGATCAGCACCCGGCCCCTGGCCTGCTGGACGACGGTGTGGCTGCGGACCGCCATGACGGCCGCCATCGCGTACAGCAGGAGCGAGCCGACGCGGCTGAGTTCCGTCACGTACGCGGTGGAGCTCAGCTCGTGGGCCACCAGCAGCGCGCCGGCCAGGTAGCCGCCGAGCCGCAGCCGCTGCCGGGCCTGCTCGGTGCGGAGCAGGTCGGCGGCCTTGACGGTGGCGAAACCGAGCGCGACGAGCAACGCCGCGGCGGCGTAGGCGGTGGGCCGCCAGGGGTAGCCGAACCCCGGCTGGATCGCGCCGAACTCGGCGACCGCGACCCCGCACCAGAAGAGGATGGGACCGTGACTCGCATTCACCTCACTAGCCATGTCTACGACGATGCTGAAGGAACATGAGAGCTTTCTGAGTAAGGTCTGAAACATGGCTAACGTGCGTGTTGAGCGGACAGAAGACGGCGGTTTCCGGGCCACGAACGCCCGCGGCGCCGAGGTGAAGATCGGCGGCGGCGACGACGAGGGCGTGTTCACCCCGGTCGAGCTGCTGCTCGCGGCGGTGGGCGGCTGCAACATCGTGACCGTCGAGCCGCTCACGGCCAAGCGCGGGCACCGGCTGGTGCGCCTGGCCATGACGGTGGAGTCGGAGAAGGTCGAGCCGAACAAGCTCGGGCCGGTGACGGTCACCTACGACGTGGAGCTGCCCTCGGAGGAGGCCGACGAGGTCTTCAGGGCGGTGGCCGGGCGGGTGCACGACAAGTACTGCACGGTGAGCAGATCGTTGCAGGACGGTACAGAGGTTCGATTGGAGCTTCCCTAGTCGGATTAAACGCTTATTCGACCCCGTTATGACGCGACCGTTGCATTCGTCTCGGTAGCGTTGTAGCAGGTCGAGAGGCCACAACAGACCTTCACCGATGCGGACGCGGAGGGGGACCGCGGTCCGCGAGTGCGGGACCGCCGACGTTTTTGGGGGAAGACGTCGGCCTGGACCGCCACCGATCGGGGCCGGGCAGATTTGGGGGAACTGCCCGGCCCCGATCCATGCCCGCAGCCGGCCACGGGGCTGTCCCGCCTGTCGTCGGCCATGCGTATTGTCCTGTGGTGTGAAGAAAGTTCTCATCGACTGCGACCCCGGCATCGACGACGCGCTCGCCCTGGCCCTCGCCGCCGGCTCCCCCGACCTCGACGTCGTGGGCGTCACCACCGTGGGCGGCAACGTCGACCTGGAGCTGACCACCGCGAACGCGCTGGCGCTGCGGGAGTTCCTCGACCTCGGCGACGTGCCGGTCACGGCCGGCAGCGCGAGCGCCCTGCTGCACCGCACGGTCCGCGCCGGCCACGTGCACGGCGACACCGGTCTCGGCGACGTCGTCCTGCCCGCCCCCGTGCGTCCCCTGTCCGAGGGGCACGCGGTGGACTTCATCGTGGACGCCCTGCGTGCCGCCCCGGGGGAGATCACGCTGGTCGCGGTGGGCCCGCTGACCAACATCGCCCTCGCCGTACGCCGGGAGCCCCGCGTCGTGGAGTGGGCCAGGGAGCTGGTGATCATGGGTGGCTCGTACACCCGGGGGAACCACAACCCGGCGGCCGAGTTCAACATGCTGGCCGACCCCGAGGCCGCCGCGATCGTCTTCGAGGCCGGCTGGCAGGTACGCCAGCTCGGCCTTGACGTGACCCTGTCCGCCCTGGTCACCGCGGACGTGCTCGACCGCATGCGGCCGCTCGGCCGGCTGTCGGAGCTGCTGGTGCCCGCCGCGCAGTTCTACGGCGTGGTGACGGCCGAAGGCGGCCCGGCCATCCACGACGCCTGCGCCGTGGCGTACGTGCTGGACCCGACGCTGTTCACCTGCGTGCCGGCCGTGGTCAACGTGGAGACCGCCGGGACGTACACGCGGGGGATGACCGTCACCGACTTCGACCTGCGCGGACGGCCGTCGAACGCGCTGGTGGCGACGTCCGTGGACGTGAAGGGCTTCTGGGACCTGGTGCTGGGGGCGTACGGGCGGCTGGGGGAGCGGCTCGGCTGATGTGCGGGCACCGTCCGGCGGCTGATACAGTTAACCCTGTTGCGCCGCTAGCTCAGTTGGTTAGAGCAGCTGACTCTTAATCAGCGGGTCCGGGGTTCGAGTCCCTGGCGGCGCACCACACCGAAACCGCCTGGTTCACCAGGCGGTTTCGCTGCTTTCCGGGCCTCTTCGCTCTCCGCGGCTTGCGACAATCGGTCGGTGGACGAGACGTTTCCGGGGTGGCTGGCGGGGCTGGGGCGCGAGCGGCTGGCCGAGCTGCTGGCGGCGCGGCCCGACGTGTTGCGGCCCGTGCCGCCGCGGCGGCTGGCCGAGCTGGCCGAGCGGCTCGACGCGCCGGAGTCGGTGCACCTGGCGCTGTCCCGGACCCCGCTGCCCTGCCTGCTGCTGGTGGAGGCGATCCTGGTGGCGGCCCGCAGCGGCCGGCCGCTGGCCGGCCTGGTGGCCGCCGGCGACGAGCTGCCGGGGCTGATCGACCGGCTCGAACGCGTGGCGCTCGTACGGCGGGGTGAGGGCGGGGCGCTGCACCCGGCCGCCGGGTTGCCCGCGGTGCTGCCGACGCCCCTGGGGCTGGGTCCCGACCTGTCCGGGGTGGTCGCGCACGTCACCGTGGCCGAGCTGATCGACGTGCACCGGCGGCTGGGCGGCACGGGCACACCGCGCAGATTGGCGCTGGTCGAGTCGATCACGGCGGCCCTCGGCGATCCCGGCAGGCTGGCCCGGCTGGTCGCCCGCGCCCCGGCGGGCACCCGCGAGCTGCTGGACGACTTCCTCGATCGCGGGCCCGCGCGGGTGCTCGACGAGTTCCCGCCGCGCGGCCAGCCCCAGCCGCGGCGGCCGGCGACGCCGGCGCGGTGGGCCCGCGACCACGGTCTCGTCTGGAGCGTCGACTGGGAGCGCACCTACGTCATGCCCATGGAGGTCGGGCTCGCGCTGCGCGGGGCCGGCCACCGGATCGACCTGCCGGTCGAGCAGCCGGCCGTCCGTACCCGGCCGGTCGCCGCCGACCTGGTCGCGCACGAGGCGTCCGTGGCCGCCCTCCGCCTCCTGGACCGGGCCGCGGCCCTGCTGCAGGACGCGGCGGCGCAGCCGTTGGCCGAGCTGCAGGGCGGCGGCGTCGGGGTGAAGGAGGTGCGCCGCCTGGCGAACCGGCTGGGCTGCGACGAGGACGAGGTCCGCCTGCTGCTGGACGTCACGCACGCCGCCGGGCTGCTGGCCGCCAACCCGCCCACGCAGGTGCGCAACCGGCGCGCGACCGAGACCCGGCGTGCCGGCATCTCGCCGACCAGGGGTTACGATGCCTGGTTGCGCCTGTCACCGGCCGACCGCTACGCCGCGCTGGTCGAGGCGTGGTGGCGGCTGCCGATCAGCCCCACCCGCCGGTACGACGGCAAACCGCGCACCCCGCTGGCCCCCGCCGGGACCGGGACACCGTCCAGCGTCATCAGGGAGGTGGTGTTCGGGCTGCTCCCGGGCGCCACGGAAACGGGAGAGACGGCGACGGGAGGGACGGCGACGGGGGAGGCGGCGGCCGTGCCGGACGCGGAGGAGGTGGCGGCGGCCGCGAGCTGGCACCTTCCGCTGCTGCAGCGGGCGAGCTGCCGCGAGGTCGTGCTCGCCGTGCTGGCCGAGTCGAGGCTGCTGGGCCTGGTCGGCGCGGACGCCCTCAGCCCGCCCGGCCTGGCCCTCCGGACGCCGTCCGGCCCGCGGGTGGGCGAGGCCGCCGCCGGGCTGCTGGCGCAGGCCCGGCGGCAGGCGTTGTTCGGGACCGACCTGACCGCCGTGGTCACCGGCCCGCCCGCCGCCGCCCTGACGGAGGTGCTCGACCGGGCCGCCGACCGCGAGCCCGGCGGTTCGTGGCGGTTCGGCGCGTCCTCGGTGCGCCGCGCCCTGGACGCCGGTCACACCGCCGCCGGCCTCCTGTCCGCCCTGGCCGAGGTGGCCGCCGGCCCGCTGCCGCAGCCCCTGACGTACCTGATCCACGACGTCGCCCGGCGGCACGGGGAGATCGAGGTGGTCCCGGTGGGCTGCTGCGTGGTGGGCGACGACGAGGCCCTGCTGGCCGAGCTGGCCGCGCATCGCGGGCTGGCCAAGCTGCGTCCGCGCCTGCTGGCCCCCACCGTCCTGGCCAGCGCGCTCGACCCGGCGCAGACCCTGGCCCTGCTCAGGGAGGCCGGGTACGCGCCGGTCGCCCGCGCGGACGACGGCTCGCTCACCGTGACCGGCCGCACGCCCCGGCGCGCCCCGGCCCGTCCGGCCGGCCGCGAGCGGGCGGTCCTCAGCCCGGAACGCGCCGCCGCCTGGCTGGTCGCCACCGCCGGCGAGCCGCCGCCGAGCCGGCACGGCCTGCGCGACGTCTTCGCCCGGTACGCCACCGCCCTGCCCCCCAAGGCCCGCGAACGGGTGGCGATGGAGCTGGAGTACCACGGCACGGCCCGGATCGTCCACGACGGCGAGGAGCTCACCGTCAGCGGTCCGGAGCTGCGCGGTGCCGACCTCGACGTGTGGTGCCACGAGCCCGCCGAGTTCCGGCTGCTGGACCTGGCGAAGATCACCGACGTGCTGACCTGATCAGGCGTCCAGCTCGTCGCGGGCCGCCATCAGGGCGAAACCGAGCAGGTTCAGCCCCCGCCAGGTCGCCGCGGACGCGGCGCGCTCGTCGTCGGCGGCCAGGCCGATGCCCCAGACCCGGTCCAGCGGGCTGGCCTCGACCAGCACGTGCGCGCGGGTGCCGACCAGGAACTCCCGCAGGTCCTGGTGGGCCCCGAACTTGGCGAGGGAGGCCCGGGTGACGATGTCGAGCCGGTGGGCCGCCCACACCGCCTCGTCGAAGCCGCGCACGGTGCGGCCGAGCTTCTTGGCCTCGCCCGGGGTCGCGGCCAGGAGGATCCGGCCGGCGCTGTCGTGGTCGCCGAACAGCCACGCCTTGTGGGCCATCATGTAGTGCTCGGCCGAGGCGAAGGTGTGGCCGCCCTCGGTGAAGGTGACCGGCCACCACTGCGACAGGCAGCCGCGGCCGGGGCCGCCGTCGCGGGCCGGGCGGTGGCCCCAGAAGTAGAGGTAGCGCGGGCGGCGGCCGTTCCGCTCCGCCTCGACGGCCTCGTCCACGGTACGGGGAAGCTGGTCGGACACCGCTCAACCGTCCCACAGGGGACGGACGCCGGCCAAGCCGATTAAAGCCGGCGGATCATGGCCTGCTTGGCCGCCGCGAACTCCTCGTCGGTCAGCACCCCGGACCGGTGCAGCTCGCCCAGCTCGGCCAGGCGGCGCAGCACCGCGTCGTGGGCGTCGCCGACGGAGGCCGCCGGCTCCAGCTCCTCGGGCTGCTCGCGCGGCAGCCGGGCCAGCACCGCGGCCCCCACCAGCGCGGTCGCGCCGCCGAAGCGCTGGATGCCCCAGGAGACGCAGTGGGGGTCCTTCTGCGGGGACGCGCCCGGCCCGTCGCCCTTGAGCCGGAAGCGGAGGGTGCCGTAGCCGAGGCCGGACTGCGGTTTCCACTCCACGCCCGTCAGTTCGGCCAGCGGGAACTCCTGCGACCCTGCTTGTTCCTTCTCCGTGCTGGCGAAACCCGTCCATTCCAGGCGGACGCGCTCGCCGTCGAAGATGGCCGTGCCGTCGCCGGCCGTGGCCGAGACGGGGATGGCGGGGCCGGGGAGCAGGTAGTGCTCGCAGGGGCCGCCAGGCGTCTGGTTGATCTCCAGGGTGTCGCGGACCTCGTCGGCGAAGTACTGGGCCGCACCGGCGCGCTCCTTGGGCACCGCCAGCCGGTACGGGTCGGCGGGCGCGGCCAGCGAGCCGGCGACGAGGTCGGACAGGGGATCGGCGCCGTAGCGCAGGCGCAGGCGGAGCTGGCCGCCCTTGCGGCCGGGCTCGAACGCGCACGTCGCGATGGCCTCCAGCGGCACGGCCACCTCGCCGAGCACCTTGCGGAGCTCGTGGACGTTCTTGTCCCCGCCGGGGACGACGCGCAGCATCTCTCCGTTGAACGTCCACGAGCCGTCGGGAACGGCGATCTCGGTCATATTCTCAGCCTAGGACGTCGAGAGGAGCCCGATGAAGATCTTCACGAGCTGGATGTCGTGGGGCCAGGCCGCCGGCCCCCTGGCCGAGGCGCTCCCGTCGCAGACCGTCACGGGGTTGCGCGAGGCGGTGCGCTTCGCCCGGACGCAGCACGGCGTGCAGCAGCGTCCCACCGGGCGGCCGTACGTGGAGCATCTGCTGGAGGCGCTGGAGGTGGCGGTGGCCGGGGCGCAGGTGCGCGACCCCGACGTGCTGACCGCGATCGTGCTGCACGACGTCCTGGAGGACACCGCGTGCACCGAGCGGGAGCTCGCCCGGCGGTTCGGCGCGGAGGTGACCGGGCTCGTCCGCTGGGTGACCAGGCCCGCCGGGCGCGCGAAGGCCGACCACCTGGCCGCGCTGGCCAAGGCCCCGGCGCAGGCGGTGCTGGTGAAGCTGGCCGACCGGGTCAGCAACGTGCAGGAGTTGCAGCGCCTCCACTGGCGGTTCCAGAAGCGCTACTACCACGAGACCGTCGCCCACATCGTGCCGCTGGCCGCGCCCCACCCCTGGTTCGCCGAGTGGTACGAGGAGTGGCGGCGGCCGTGGGCCAGGCGCGTGGCCCGCTACCCCGACTGATCCCCCAGCCGCGCCAGCCGGTTGCGCACGCCGTCGAAGTGCGCGTAGACGGCCGACACCGCGGCGGCCCGGTCGCCGGCCAGCACCGCGGCGTAGATGTCGCGGTGCCGCCTGGCCACGTCGCCGGGCGGCTCGTCGGGGGCGCCGAGGTGGTCGCGGAGCTGGTGGTAGACGTCCCAGAAGGCGCCGAGGAGCTGGCTGACCAGCGGGTTGCCGAGCGGCCGGTAGAGCAGGTCGTGGAAGAGCCGGTCGGTCTCGGGGGAGACCTCGCCGACCTGCGACTCGTGGTCCATGCGGGCCATGACGTCGGCCACCGGGGCGAGGTCGGCCTCCGGGCCGAGGTCGATGAGCCGCTGGACGAGCCCGCTCTCCAGGATCTCGCGGATCTCGATGAGGTGCGCCAGGTGGTTGCGGCCGTTCTGCAGGGTGATGCGGCTGTGGAAGGCCAGCTCGTCCACCAGGCCGGACAGCGACATCCGGCCGACGAACATGCCGAAGCCGTGGCGGATGTCCACGATGCCGACCGCCTGCAGAGCCTTCAGCGCCTCCCGTACGGAGTTGCGGCTGACCTGGAGCTCCTCCATGAGCTCCGACTCCGTGGGCAGCGGGTCGCCCGCGACCAGCCCGCGCCTGACGATCAGGTCTTTGACGCCCTCCTGGGCCTCGACGGCCCGGCTGGGACGTGCCGGACGCGGGACTGCGGCCATGAAGCTTCCTTTCGTCGTAGGTAACATTCCGGAAATCCTCTGTTGACCTCAAGACGCTCTGGCGTTTAGCGTCCACGTTACGCACAAGATAGGACATGGGATGTCCTACGTTCTACCTGTTCCCCCCAGGAGGCATCCGTGAGCTCTGAGTTCAGCCGCCGTGACTTCCTGCGCTACAGCGGGGCCACGGGTGCGGCGGCGTTCATCGCGGCCACCCTCTCCGCCTGTTCCGGAGGCCCGGCCTCGACCGGCTCGGTCGGCGCCGGATCGAACAAAGACCTGATCACCGCTGTCATCGGCTACGGCAACGACCAGAGCTGGGACCCGACGCAGACCGCGTCGGCGTTCGCGATGGCCGGGATCAGCCACGTCTACGAAGGGCTGCTCGACACCGACCCGGTCACCCGGGAGCCGTACCCGGCCCTGGCGGCGGCGCTGCCCGCCGACGCGAACGCCACGTCGTGGACGTTCGCGCTGCGCGAGGGCGCCAAGTGGCACGACGGACAGCCGGTCACCGCGGACGACGTGGTCTTCACCTTCGAGCGCATCCTCGGCCCCGACAACGTGCTGACCGGCAACTTCTTCAAGCCCTGGCTCCAGGAGGTGAAGAAGGTGGACGACCGGACCGTGGAGCTGGTCCTGAAGTTCCCCTTCCCCGAGGCCGCGCCCCGGCTGACCATCGCCAAGATCATGCCGAAGCACGTGTTCAGCCAGGCGGGCGCGTGGGACAAGGCCAAGAGCGGCATGACGGTCGGCTCCGGGCCGTACAGGCAGACGGCGCACAACCCCAAATCCAACACCTCCTTCGAGGCGTTCGACGGCTACAACGGCCCCCGCCCGGCCACCGTCAGGAAGATGAACTGGCTGACCATCGTGGACGCCTCCGCCCGGGTCGCCAAGATCTCCGGCGGCTCGGCCGAGGCGCAGATCGCCGACAACATCCCGTACGCCAACGTCGACCAGCTCAAGCAGCAGGGCCTCACGGTCGAGGGCGGCAAGGGCATGAACCACATGTTCCTGATGTTCAACACCGCCGCCAAGCCCTTCGACGACGTACGCGTCCGCCAGGCGCTGCACTACGCCATCGACAAGCAGAAGATGATCGACGTGGCGCTCAAGGGCCACGGCACGGCCGCCAGCTCCTTCCTCAACGAGGGCCACCCCGACCACCGGCGCGCCTCGGTCGTCTACGACCACGACCCCGACAAGGCCAGGGCGCTGCTGAAGGAGGCGGGCGTGACGAACCTGACGGTCAACCTCATGGCCGTCAACGTGAGCTGGATCGTCGACTGCCTGCCCACCATCGCCGCCTCCTGGGAGGCGGTCGGGATCAAGACCACGCTGGAGCCGCAGGACACGGCCGCGCTGTTCACCAAGATGGACCAGTTCCAGGACTACCAGGTGGTCGCGGCGGCCTCGAACCCCAACCAGTTCGGCATGGACGCCGATCTGATCCTGCACTACAACTACGTGCCCGGTGGCCTGTGGATGAAGTACAGCCACTGGGACGGCAGCAAGGACGCCGAGAAGCTGTTCGCCATGATGGACGCGGCCGGCAAGGAGACGGACAAGGCCAAGAAGAGCGAGCAGATCCACAGATATCTGGACCTGGTCGCCGAGCAGGCCGTGCTCTATCCCGTCGTCCACAACGAGCTGATGACCGCCTGGGACCCGAAGAAGCTCTCCGGCATCCGCGCCCAGCCGTACCCCGGCATCAACCTGCTGCAGGCCAAGAGGACATGACGCTCGTACTCAGGATGCTGCTGCGGCGGCTCCTCATCCTGATCCCGCTGGTCCTGGGCGTGGTCGCGTTCGTGTTCGTCGTGATGCGCTTCTCGGGCGTCAAGCCCGAGTACGCCTACTTCCAGGGCGCGAACCCCACGGCGGAGCAGATCCACCGTTTCCAGGAGGAGAACGGCCTGCTGGACCCGCTGCCGCTGCGGTACGTGCGCTTCGTCGCCGACCTCGCCCAGGGCGACATGGGCACCAGCGTGCTCACCAAGAAGCCGGTCGTCGAGTCGGTGACGACCGCCCTGCCGCTGACCCTGCAGCTCACGTTCCTCGGCCTGGCCGTGGCGATCGTGCTCTCGCTGGTGTTCGGCGTGACCGCGGCGCTGTTCCGCGACCGCTGGCCCGACCAGGCGATCCGGGTGGTATCGCTGGTCGGCGTGGCGGCCCCGGCGTTCTGGCTGGCGCTGCTGATGATCCAGTGGCTGGCGGTCGGCGAGGGGCTGTTCCCGACCGGCGGCTACATCAACCCCGCCGACTCCCTCACCGGCTGGCTGCAGTCGATGACGCTGCCCGCGCTGTCGTTGTCGCT
The DNA here is from genome assembly GCF_040675235.1 of Nonomuraea sp. NPDC049637. Classification (NCBI taxonomy): domain Bacteria; kingdom Bacillati; phylum Actinomycetota; class Actinomycetes; order Streptosporangiales; family Streptosporangiaceae; genus Nonomuraea; species Nonomuraea sp. NPDC049637. Next base: position 312,180 of record NZ_JBFAOM010000002.1, on the reverse strand, counting down.
GCCGATCGCCGCCCAGCTCACCCGCATCATCCGCACGTCGATGGTCGAGGAACTGGACCGGGACTACGTGCGCACCGCGATCGGCAGCGGCCTGCCGATGATCGTCGTGGTCGGCCGCAACGTGCTGCGCAACGCGCTGATCAACCCGCTGACCGTGCTCGGCCTGCGCATCGGCTACCTGATCGGCGGCACGGTGGTCATCGAGACGATCTACGGCCTGCCCGGCATGGGCCAGCTCATGATCAACGCGGTGCGCGACGGTGACCCGGCCGTGGTGCAGGGCGTCGTGCTCACCATCGCGATCGGCTTCATGGTGGTCAACCTGGTCGTCGACATCCTCTACCTGCTGGTCAACCCCCGCCTGAGGAGTGCCGCCCGATGAGAAGCGGACTCGCCGAACGCCTGTCCAGGCCCGGCGTCGCCTTCCGGCGGCTGCCCGCGGCGTCGTGGCCGGCGGTCGCCGTCGTCGTCCTGGTGGTGCTGGCCGCCCTGTTCGCGCCGCTGATCGCGCCGCATTCGCCGTACTTCCAGGAGGCCGCCGGCGGCGGCCCGTCGGCCGCGCACTGGATGGGCCTGGACAGCGCCAACCGCGACATCCTGTCCAGGCTCCTGTACGGCGCCCGCTGGTCGCTGATCATCGGCCTCGGCGCCACCGGCCTCGCCCTGGTCGCCGGGGCGGTCGTCGGCGCGGTCGCGGCCACCTCCCGCCGGGTCGTGGACGAGACCGTCATGCGCGTGCTCGACGTGATCATGGCCTTCCCCGGCATCGCGCTGGCCGCCGTGCTGGTCGCGGTGTTCGGCGGCAGCATCCCGGTGCTGGTCATGGCCATGGCCTTCCTCTACATGCCGTCCGTGGCCAGGGTCGTGCGGGCCAACGTGATCGCCCAGTACGGCGAGGACTACGTGGCGGCCGAGCGCGTCATCGGCGCGCGCACGCCGTACATCGTGCTCAGGCACGTCGCGGTCAACTGCGCGGCGCCGGTGCTGGTGTTCTGCACGGTGATGGTGGCCGACGCGATCGTGTTCGAGGCGTCGTTGTCGTTCATCGGCGCCGGCGTACGGCCGCCGAACCCGTCGTGGGGCAGCGTCATCGCCGACGGCAAGAACCTGGTGCTGCTCGGCGGGTGGTGGGCCACGGTCTTCCCCGGGCTGCTGATCCTGGTCACCGTGCTGGCCCTGAACATCCTGTCCGAGGGCATCTCCGACGCCTGGGCCGCCCCGGTACGCAGGGCCGCCCCCCGCAAGGACGACGCCTACGAGCAGGCCGTCCCCGGAGCCGGCCAGGTCGTCGAGCTGCCCGGCCTGGCCGAGGCCGCCCGCCGGCTGGCCGAACGCGCCCGCCCGCTGCCGGACGGGCAGCCGATCCTCAGCGTCGAACGCCTGAGAATCGGCTTCGACCCCGGCGTGGACATCGTGGACGGCGTCGGCTTCGAGGTGTGGCCCGGCGAGGTCGTCGGCCTGGTCGGGGAGTCCGGCTGCGGCAAGTCGCTGACCGCCCTGACCGTCATGGGCCTGCAACCGCGCCAGGCCCGGGTCGGCGGCCACGTGCGCTTCGACCAGAAGGAGCTGCTCGCGCTGCCGCGCCGGGCCCGCCGCCGCCTGCTCGGCCACGAGATGGCGATGATCTACCAGGACGCGCTGTCCTCGCTCAACCCGGCCATGACCATCAGGGCCCAGCTCAGGCAGCTCACCCGCAGGGGCGGCCGGCGCACCCCGGCCGAGCTGCTGGAACTGGTCGGCCTCGACGCCCGCCGCACCCTGTCCGCCTATCCGCACGAGCTCTCGGGCGGCCAGCGGCAGCGGGTGCTGATCGCGATGGCGCTCTCGCGCGACCCGAAGCTGATCGTCGCCGACGAGCCGACGACCGCGCTCGACGTGACCGTCCAGGCGCAGGTCATCGAGCTGCTGCTGCGGCTGCGCGAGGAGCTGGGGTTCGCGCTGATCCTGGTCTCGCACGACCTGGCGCTGGTCGCCGACGTCACCGACCGCGTCGTCGTCATGTACGGCGGCCAGATCGTCGAGACCGGCGCCACCGCCGCCCTGGTCGGCGAGCCCGCCCACCACTACGCGCGGGGGCTGCTCGGCTCGGTGTTGTCGCTGGAGTCGGGGGCCGAGCGGCTGACCCAGATCCCCGGCGTGGTGCCCGCGCCCGCCGACTTCCCGGCCGGGTGCAGGTTCGCCGACCGGTGCCCGATGGCCACCGGCGTGTGCCGTACGCAGACCCCGGTGCTGGCCGGAGAGGCCAGGCGGCACGCGGTGGCCTGCCACCATCCGGCGATCGGACTCGCAGGGAGTGAGACACGTGCTTGAGCTGAACGACGTGCACGTCGTGCACAGGGCCCGCTCGGGAGGGCTGTTCGCGCGGGACCGCGTGCACGCCCTGACCGCCGCCTCGATGACCGTCGCGCCCGGCGAGACCGTCGGGATCGTGGGGGAGTCGGGCTGCGGGAAGTCCACGCTGGCCAAGGTGCTGGTCGGGCTGCAGCGGCCGACCTCGGGCAACGTGCGACTGAACGGCCGCGACCTGTGGACGCTGAAGCAGGACGAGCGGCGCGCGCTCGTCGGCGGCGGCGTCGGGCTGATCTTCCAGGACCCGTCCACGGCGCTCAACCGGCGGCTGCCGGTCGGGCGGATCCTGCGCGACCCGCTCGACGTGCACCGCCGGGGCACCGCCGGCGAGCGCGAGGCCCGCGTGCGCGAGCTGCTGGACCTGGTGGGCCTGCCCGCGGGCGTCGCCGGCGCGCTGCCCGGCCAGCTCTCCGGCGGGCAGCGGCAGCGGGTGGCCGTGGCCAGGGCGCTCGCCCTCGAACCGCGGCTGGTCGTCGCCGACGAGCCCACCAGCGCCCTGGACGTGTCGGTCCGCGCCCAGATCCTCAACCTGCTGCTCGACCTCAAGGACCGGCTCGGGCTGGCGATGGTGTTCATCTCGCACGACATCCAGACCGTGCGCCGGATGAGCGACCGCGTGGTCACCATGTACCTGGGCAGGATCGTCGAGCAGACGCCCGCGCGGTCGGTGCCGGGGCGGGCCAGGCATCCGTACACGCGGGCGCTGTTCTCGGCCACCCCCGGGCTGATCTCGCCCATCACCCCGATCCCGCTGGTCGGCGCGGTGCCGTCGGCCACCAGGCCGCCGAGCGGCTGCCCGTTCCGCACCCGGTGCTGGCGGGCCGACGACCTGTGCGCGGCCGAGATGCCCGCCGCCACGCGGGCCGGGGACGACCACCTCTTCCACTGCCACCACCCGGTGGCGGCCGGAGCCACCGACCTAGAGCTGATCCAGGAGCACTCATGACAGATCCCGATGTCGCCGGGGCCGCGACGGTGACCGGCGTGATCCCCCCGGTCTGCACCCCGTTCACCCCCGGCCACGAGGTGGACGCCGCCTCCCTGACCCGGCTGGTGGACCACCTGCTGGCGGGCGGGGTGGACGCGCTGTTCGTGCTCGGCTCCTCCTCCGAGGTGGCCTACCTGACCGACGCGCAGCGGCGGGTGGTCCTGGACACGGTCGTCGGGCACGTCGCCGGTCAGGTGCCGGTGCTGGCCGGGGTGATCGACATGACCACGCCGCGGGTGCTCGAACACGCCCGCGTCGCGGCGGCGGCCGGGGCGTCCGGGCTGGTGGCGACCGCGCCGTTCTACACGCGCACCCACCCCGAGGAGATCCGCACCCACTTCCGCACGATCGCCGCCCGCGCCGGCCTGCCGGTCTACGCCTACGACCTGCCGGTCAGCGTGCACACCAAGCTGAGCGCGGACCTGCTGCTCGACCTGGCCGCCGAGGGCGCGCTCGCCGGGGTCAAGGACTCCAGCGGCGACGACGGCGGGCTGCGCCAGGTCATCCTGGGCCGCCGGGCGCCGTTCAGCGTGCTCACCGGGTCGGAGGTGACCGTGGACTCCGCGCTGTGGATGGGCGCCGACGGCGTCGTGCCCGGCCTCGGCAACGTGGACCCCCACGGGTACGCCGCGCTGTACCGGGCCGCCTCCCGCGGCGACTGGGCGGCGGCCAGGGCCGAGCAGGAACGCCTGGTCAGGCTTTTCGAGATCGTCCGGGTCGGCGCGGGCCGCATGGGCGGCAGCTCGGCGGGGCTGGGCGCGTTCAAGGCCGCCCTGCACCTGCGGGGCGTCATCGACTGCCCGCTCACCGCGCTGCCGCAGATCCCGCTGAACGACGACGAGACCGGCCGGGTCGGCAAGCTGCTGGCCGCCGCCGGGCTGCTGTAGCCGTCGTTCAGAGGCCGTCGGCGTGGGCGGCCCGCTCGTTGGGCACGCAATGGGTCATCTTCAGGCCCTCCACGTCGCGCGGGCCGTTGCGCCCGAGCTTGACCAGGCGCTCCCGGTCCTCGTCGGTGAGGTCCTGGCTCGCCAGCGGCTCCAGGTGGGCGACGTCGTCCGGGGTGATGCCGAGGCCCTCGCCGACGCGCAGGCCGAGGTCGTCCTCCACGAGCAGGAAGTGCCAGACCATGCGCTCCTGGATGCGCCGGTCGCACTGGCTGAGCGCGTCGACGAAGTTGTGCACCAGGTCGTCGCGCTCCCACTGCTCCATGAGCAGGTAGCGCTGGCCGGCCTGCTTGTAGTCGTTGGTCCGCGGGATGCGCCTGCGCATGACCCGGCCGCTGATGACCGGGCCCTCCTCGTCCAGGGTCGGGTACTCGGCCTCGCGCAGGCCGCCGCGCAGCGAGGGCTCGTAGTTGATGTGCGGGTCCTCGCCGCCGGTGTCGACGAAGTACGCCATCTGGCCGTCGCGCTGGTTGGTCCTGATGGGCGCGTTCCTGGCCTGGTTGACCGGGAGTTGCAGGTAGTTCGGGCCGACCCGGTAGCGCTGGGTGTCGCTGTAGGAGAACGTCCGGCCGACCAGCATCTTGTCGTCGGAGAAGTCGAGGCCGTCCACCAGGACGCCGGTGCCGAAGGCGGCCTGCTCGTTCTCGGCGAACTGGTTCTCGACGTTGCGGTTGAGCACCAGGCGGCCGACCGGCCTGGCCGGGAACTCGTTCTCCGGCCACACCTTGGTGTCGTCGAGCGGGTCGAAGTCCAGCTCGGGGTGCTCGTCGTCGCTCATGAGCTGGACCAGCAGCTCCCACTCGGGGTAGTCGCCGCGCTCGATGGCGTCGTGCAGGTCCTTCGTCGCGTGCCCGAGGTCGCCCGCCTGGACGACCGCCGCGTCCGCCGCGGTCATGCTGCGCACGCCCTGCTTGGGCATCCAGTGGTACTTGACCAGGAACGTCTCGCCCTGCTGGTTGACCCACTTGTAGGTGTTCACGCCGAACCCCTGCATGTGCCGGTAGTCGGCGGGGATGCCGCGCGGGCTGAACAGGTTGACCAGCATGTGCATCGACTCGGGCGTCTGGGACATGAAGTCGAAGATGCGGTTCGGGTCCTGCCGGAAGGTCACCGGGTCGGGCTTGAGCGAGTGGATGACGTCGGGGAACTTGATGGCGTCCCTGATGAAGAAGACGGCCAGGTTGTTGCCCACGAGGTCCCAGTTGCCGTCCTCGGTGTAGAACTTGATGGCGAAACCGCGCGGGTCGCGGGCGGTCTCGGCGGAGTCCCGGCCGCCGATCACGGTGGAGAAGCGCAGCGCGACGTCGGTGCGCTTGCCGGCCTCCTGGAACAGCTTGGCCCTGGTGTAGCGGCTGACCGGCTCGTCGCCGATCTTGCCGTACGCCTCGAAGTAGCCGTAGCTCAGCGCGCCCCTGGCGTGCACCACCCGTTCGGGGATGCGTTCGCGGTCGAAGTGACTGATCTTCTCCAGGAACTGGTAGTTCTCCAGCGTCGCCGGTCCGCGCGGGCCGACCGTCCGCTGGTTCTGGTTGTCGTAGACGGGATGCCCTTGTCGGTTGGTGAGCACCTCGCGCTCGTCGTTCGACTGCGGACCCTTGCTGGAGACGTCTGTCATCGCACTGTTCCTCTCCCCGGACGAGATCTTCCCCGGCTGCCCTCAAGAACGGGTCGAAAACGGGCAAAACCTCGTCCTTGGGCGGCTACCTGCTCACGTCGTCGGCGGTCCGGCCGAGCAGGCCCAGGTCGGAGCGGCGGGGCAGGCTCTCCCAGTCGCCCTGCGAGGTCACCGCGAACGCGCCCGCCGCGCAGGCGGTGTCCAGCCGCCGCTCGGGAGCCGCCCCGGCCAGCCAGTCCGCCAGCCAGCCGGCCGCGAACGCGTCCCCGGCACCCACGGGGTCCACCTCGGTCACCCGGTACGGCCGCGCCTGCCGCAACACCCCGCCGGACAGCTCCAGCGCGCCCGCCGACCCCGACTTGACCAGCACGGACGAGGGCCCGAGCGAGGCCAGCGCCTTGGCCAGCTCCGCCGGGTCGTCCACGTCGGCGACCAGGCGGCCCTCCGGCACGGTCGCGAACAGCACGTCCACGCCGCCGACCGTCTCCCGCAACCAGGAACCCGCCTCCTCGGCCGTCCACAGGGCCCGGCGGTAGTTGACGTCCAGCGAGACGAGCACGCCGGCCGCCCGCGCCACGGCGATCGCGTGCGCCACGGTCTCCCGGGCCGACGCCGACAACGCCGGGGTGATCGCGGAGACGTGCAGCACGCGGGCCGAGGCGATCAGCGCCGGATCGAGGTCGGCCGGCCGCAGCCGCGACCCGGCGCTGCCCTTGCGGTAGTACCGCACGTCCACGAGGTCGGCCGTGCGCCGGCCCTTGATCATCAGGCCGGTGGGGGCGTCCGGGTCGGTGACCGCGCGCACGTCCACCCCCTCGCCGGCGAGCGTGGCCCGGATCAGGTCGCCGAACTCGTCGTCGCCCACCCGCCCGGCCCACGTCGCCCGGCGGCCGAGCCGGGCCACGCCGATCGCCACGTTCGACTCGGCGCCGCCGAGGCCCAGGTCGAAGTCGCGGGCGAAGCGCAGCGGCCCGGTGCGCCGGGCGGCGAACAGCGCCATGGTCTCGCCGAAGGTCACCAGTTCGGTCATGTGGTGGGCCTGCCCAGCTTTCTGGAGATCCGCGACGCCGCCCCGGCCACCAGCGGCCCGAGCTCCCGCACCCGCGCCGCGGTGATCCGCGAGGTGAGCCCGGAGACCGAGACGGCGGCGACGACGGCGTCGTTGTGGTTGAAGATCGGCGCGGCGACGCAGCGCACCTCGGGCTCGTTCTCGCGGTCGTCCACCGCGTAGCCGCGCCGCCGGATGTGGCTCAGTTCGGCGCGCAGCCGGTCGGGGTCGGTGATGGTGTGCTTGGTGATCGGGTCGAGCGCCAGCCCGGCCAGCGCCTCCTCCGGCTGCCAGGCCAGGATCGCCTTGCCGACCGCCGTGGCGTGCACCGGGCCGCGGCTGCCGATGCGCGAGGCCATGCGCACGTTCGTCGCGTTCTCCACCTTGTCGATGTAGACGACGTGCGGGTGGTCGTAGACGACCAGGTGCACGGTCTCGCGCACCTCGCTCATCAGCCGGTGCGACTCCTCGGCGGCGACCGCGCGCAGGTCCAGCGTGGCCAGGTACGCCTGCCCGAGCCGGAGGGTGCCGTGCCCCAGCCGGTACGCCCCGGTCCTGCGGTCGCGTTCGAGCAGCCTGGCCTCCACGAGCGGGACGGTCAGCCGCAGCACCGTGCTCTTGGACAGGCCCACGGCCTCGGCGAGCTGGGTGAGCGACAGGCCGCTGTGGCCGCGTACGTGGTCCAGGACGGCCAGGGCGCGCCGGAGCGAGGCGGACTGGTTGCGGTCAGGCACGCAAGTCACCATATTCGATGAAATTTCGCGAAATGCAGCACCCTGTTGTGCACTGCACAACATCTCCTGACAGGTCTTCTCGACTCCGGAGCGAATTCCTAGTGTCTGCGCAGGAGGTAATAGTGAAGTTTCTTTACTTTGCCGCGGCCGGAACGGCCCTGCTCACGCTGGCCGCCTGCGCGCCCTCGACCGCTCCCGCCTCCGGCGGCGGCGACGAGCGGACGGGGACGCTGCGCGTCTGGCTCTTCGACGAGCCCAACCGGGCCCCCAAGGACAAGGTCGTCAACGAGGCGATCAAGGAGTTCACCGCCGCGCACGCGGACGTCAAGGTCGAGGTCACCTACATCCCCACCACGCCCGCCCGGCACGAGAAGTTCAAGGGCGCCTTCAACGACCCGGCCAGTTCCCCGGACGTCGCCGAGTACGGCAACACCGACCTGGCCGAGTACGCCGCCGCCGGCGGATTCGCCGACCTCACCGCCGATCTGAAGGGCCTGGACCTGGCCCCCGACCTGGTCAGGTCGGCCTCCGTCCAGGGCAAGCAGTACGGCCTGCCGTGGTTCATCGGCATCCGGGCCCTCTACTACCGCACCGACGTCTTCGACGAGCTGGGCCTGAAACCGCCCACGTCCATCGCCGCCCTGACCGAGACCGCCCGCACGATCCGCAAGAAGAAGCCCGACCTGTACGGCATCGCCGTCGGCGGCGAGTACACCTTCGGCGCCCTGCCCTTCGTCTGGGACGCCGGCGGCGACATCACCTCGCTCGACTCGCCGCAGTCGCGCAAGGGCGTCAAGGCGTACACGGACCTGCTGACCGACGAGATCTGCCCGCCGCAGGCGTGCGTCTCGCTGACCGGCGGCAAGACGGTCGAGCTGTTCGCCGGCGGCAAGGCCGCGATGGGCATACTCGGCAACTTCAGCCGCTCGGCCGTGGACGCCGGCGCGGCGGCCGGCAAGTACGCCGTCGTCCCGCTGCCCGGCGCGGCCGAGGGCTCGATCGCGCCCGCCTTCGCCGGCGGCAACAACCTGGGCGTGCTGAAGAACGCCGGTCACCGCACCCTGGCCGCGGACTTCGTCAAGCTCCTGGGCGGCAAGGCGTACCAGGCCAAGATGTACGACGCGATGGGCAACCTGCCGACGCTCACCTCGGCCCGCGACGAGCTGGCGGCCAAGGACCCGTTCGTCAAGCCGTTCCTGGACACGGTGGCCAAGGGCACCCGGTTCGTGCCGGTCGACCCCGCCTGGGTGAAGATCGACAACGGCAAGGTCATCCCCACGATGCTGCAGAAGGTCGCGACCGGTCAGTCCACCGTCGAGCAGGCCACCACCGAGGCGTCCGCGGCCGTCAAGACCGCCTTCGGCCGCTCGTGAGCCGAGGTGCGACCGTCCGCCGCGGGCGCCCCTGGCTCTACCTGCTGCCCGCGGCGGCCGTGCTGGTCCCCATGTTCGGCTACCCGGTCTACATGCTGGGCCTGCTGTCGGTCTTCGACTACCGGCAGGCGCAGGTCAGCGGCGGGCAGCCGAGCACGTTCGTCGGGTTCGGCAACTACGCCGCGCTGCTCGGCGACCGGCGGTTCTGGGAGGTGCTGGCCCAGACCGTGGGGTTCGCGGCGGCGCTGGTCGTCGCGACGCTGGCGGTCGGCGCGGCCCTGGCCGTGCTGCTGACAAGAACCGGGCCGCTGCCGAGGGCGGCCCTGTCGCTGGCCGCGCTCGGCGCGTGGGCGGCCCCCGCGATGACCGGCTCCACCGTGTGGATGTTCCTGTTCGACGCCGACCTCGGCCTGGTCAACCAGGTGCTCGGGATCGACGGGTTCAACTGGTTCTACGACCGGTGGGTCACCTTCGGCGTGGTCGGCGCGACGGTCGTGTGGCACTCGTTCCCGCTGGTGATGATCACCCTCTTCGCGGGCATCCGGGCCATCCCCGCCTCGGTGCTGGAGGCGGCCGCGCTCGACGGCGCCTCGGCCTGGCAGGGGTTCTGGCGGATCATCGTGCCGATGTTGCGGCCGCTGGTCACGATCGTGGTCATCCAGTCGGTCATCTGGGACTTCAAGCTCTTCACCCAGATCTACGTGATGACCAACGGCGGCGGCGTGGCCGGGCAGAACACCGTGCTCAACGTCTACGCCTACCAGATCGCCTTCGGCTCCTCCGAGTACGGGCTCGGCTCGGCCGTCGCGGTCGTCATGACGCTGATCCTGCTGGTGATCACCCTGTTCTACATCCGGGCGCTGCGGCGCAGTGGGGAACGCCTGTGAACCGACGACGTCTTCTGCCCGACGCGGTCGCGCTGGTGGTCGCCCTGCTCACCGCGTTCCCGCTCTACTGGATGGTCCTGTCGGCGCTCAAGCCCGCCGGGGAGATCCAGTCGCTGGAGGTCAGGCCCTGGACGTCGCACCCGACGCTGGACAACTTCGTCCGGGTGCTGACCGGGGAGAACTTCGCCCGTTACCTGCTCAACAGCGCGATCGTGGCGCTCGTCGTGGTCGTGTTGTCGGCCGGGGCCGCCTTCCTCGCGGCGGTGGCCGTGACCAGGTTCGCCTTCCGGTTCAGGACGACCGTGCTGATCATGTTCCTGGTCGCGCAGATGGTGCCGGTCGAGGCGCTGACGATCCCGCTGTTCTTCGTGGTCCGGGACCTGGGCCTGCTCAACACGCTGGCCTCGCTGGTGGTGGTGCAGCTCGCCTTCACGCTGCCGTTCGCGATCTGGATGTTGCGCGGGTTCGTCGCCGGGGTGCCGGAGGCGCTGGAGGAGGCGGCGATGATCGACGGCGCCGGACGCGCGACCGTGCTGTGGCGCATCCTGTTCCCGCTGGCCGCGCCCGGCCTGGTGGCGACCAGCGTGTTCTCCTTCATCACCGCCTGGAACGACTTCGTCTTCGCGCGCACCTTCATCGTCTCGGCCAAGGACAACCAGACCCTGCCCGCGGCGCTGCTCGTCTTCTTCAAGCCCGACGAGAACGACTGGGGCGGGATCATGGCGGCCTCGACGCTGATGACGATCCCGGTGCTGATCTTCTTCGTGGCGGTGCAGCGGCGGCTCGTGTCAGGGCTTGGAGGGGCGGTCAAGGATTGAGACGTCGTGCCTGTCATCGGGGGCGAGGAACTCCAGCAGCAGCCGCGCCTCCCGCTCGACCTCGTCCAGCTCGGCGATCGGCGTCCACTGGTGCACGTTCAGCGTGGAGACGCCCTTGGCCCTGGTCACCGTCCAGTCGCCGGCGGTGACGCCGTCCACCAGGATGATCCGGGGGATCACGTTCGTGCCCATGAACGACCCCTGCATGACGGCCGCGCCGCGCTCGCTGATCACCCGCGAGCGGTCGGCGTGCGACAGGAACAGGTTGTCGAAGTCGTACATCAGCCGCACCGGGGCCGGCACGTCCTCGGCCAGCCGGACGGCCTCCGGCAGGTCGTACAGGGTGCGGCCGGCGGCGTCCCTGAAGCGGACCAGGTCCATGGACTCGACGACCTCGCCCAGCCTGGTCAGGCCCGACCAGGTCTGCGCGTCCTGCACCGAGGCCGGGCCGAAGGCGGCCAGGTAGCGCCGGACCAGCTCGGCGGGCGTCATCGGCGGCACCTCGGCCGGGCCCAGCCACGACTCGGCGGTGGTGTGCGCGACCGGCCCGCTCCTGCCCCACAGCCCGCGCGGCGGCACCTGGACCAGCGGCAGCAGCCAGCGCACGCCCTGGCCGAGCGCGTGCTGGTCGTGCTCCGGCCACCGCTCGGCCAGCGCCCGCCCGAGGTCGGCGAAGGTCATCGGCCGCTCCTCCAGCAGCGCCCGGCCGGTCGCGGCCAGCTCGTCCAGGTCGACGCCCGCCAGCCGCCGGCCGAACGTCGTACGGGTCATGCGCTCGGTGACGGCCTGCAGCAGCGGCCGCATGGCCAGGCAGTCGCGGGCGGTGACCAGGTGGATGGTGGAGCGCTGCAACGCGATCCGCACCAGCTCCCGGCCGGCCAGCAGGCCCGAGACGTCCTCGGGCTTGAGCCCCTCGATGCGGTTCCACAGGCCGACGTACCAGGTGTGGGGGGTCTGCGCCTGGAGGCCGCCGAGCCGCTCGACGACCTCCTGCACGCTGCCGTCGCCGCGGCGCAGCAGCAGTTGCCGGTCAAGCGTGGCCCGGTTGAGCGCGCGCTGGGAGATGAGGGGATCCATGCGGACAAAGGTAGGGGCAATCGCGGTCACTTCCGGACCTCGATGCGCGCTCAGGCGAGCGCGCCGGGGCCCAGCTCGTCCGGCGCGGAGTAGCCGGACAGGGCGAGCGTGATGTCCAGCTCGCCCAGCAGGCAGCGCAGCACGTGCTCGACGCCCGCCTGCCCGCCCAGCGCCAGCCCGTACAGCACGGGACGGCCGACCAGCACGGCCCGCGCGCCCAGCGCGAGCGCCTTGACCACGTCGGCCCCGGTGCGCACGCCCGAGTCGAACAGCACCGTCAGCCGGTCGCCGACCGCCTCGGCGATGCCCGGCAACGCGTCGAGCGCGGCCAGGGCGCCGTCGACCTGCCGGCCGCCGTGGTTGGACACCACGATCCCGTCGACGCCGTGCTCGGCGGCCAGGCGCGCGTCCTCGGTGCTCATGATGCCCTTGAGCACGATCGGGCCGTCCCAGTGGTCGCGCAGGAACGGCAGGTCGTCCCAGCTCAGGCCCGGGTTGGGGAACATGCCGGCCCAGTGGGCGACCGGGTTCTCGACCCCGGCGAAGTGGGGGTCGCTCAGGTAGTTGGCGATGCCCGTGCCGGCCAGGAACGGCAGGTAGCCGCGGTCGAGGTCGGCCGGACGCCAGCCGAGCAGCGTCGTGTCCAGCGTGACCACCAGCACCGAGTGGCCGGTCGCCCTGGCCCGGCGCAGGAAGCTCAGGCACACGTCCCGGTCGGTCGGGTAGTAGAGCTGGTACCAGCGCGGCGCGTCCCCGCCGGCCGCCGCCACCTGCTCGAAGTCGTGGGCGGCGGCCGTCGAGTGCACGTACGGGACGCCGACCGCGGCCGCGGCCCGCACGGTGGCGAGCTCGCCCTCCTCGTGGGCCAGCGTCTGCACCCCCATGGGCGCCACCAGCACCGGCGCCGCCATCCGGGTGCCCAGCACCTCGCACGACAGGTCACGCTGCCGCGCGACGCCGCGCAGCATCCTCGGCACGATCCGGCGCCGCTGGAACGCCTCCAGGTTGGCCCGCGCGGTCGAGCCGCTGCCCGCGCTCGGCACGATGTAGCCCAGCGCCTCGGGCGACAGCACCCGCCCGGCCGCGGCCTCCAGGGCCGACAGGTCGGTGGTCAGCTCCGGCGTACGGCCTTCGAGCATGCCCGTCAGGTAGATGCCGAGCTGGTGATCGCCTGCGTTCATGGCGCCCATCCAACCAGCCCGCCCGTCCCCGCCGCGACACCCTGATGACGGCGACCACGACGCGGCCCTACGCTGCTTCCCATGCACAAACGCGTGATCGACAACCGCTTCGAGCTGACCGAGAGGCTCGGCGGCGGTGGCATGGGCCTGGTGTGGCGCGCCTGGGACACCGCCCTCCACCGCGAGGTCGCGCTGAAGGAGGTCCGGCCGCCCGATCCCGCGTTCGAGGAGCACGACCCCGAGGCCGCCCGCGAGCTGCGGGCCAGGGTGCTGCGCGAGGCCCGCGCGCTGGCCCGGCTGAACCATCCGCACGTCGCCACCATCCACCACATCGTCGATCCGGGCGGCGAGGGCTACCCGTGGATCGTCATGGAGCTGGTCACCGGCGGCTCGCTCGCCGACCGCCTCGCGCGCGGGCCGATGACGCCCTGGGAGACCGCCCGCCTGGGCCGCGAGGTGCTGTCCGCGCTGCGCGCCGCGCACGCCGTCGGCATCCTGCACCGCGACGTCAAGCCCGCCAACGTGCTGCTGCGCGAGGACGGCCGCTCGGTGCTCACCGACTTCGGCATCGCCGCCGTGCGCGAGTCGACCAGCCTGACGGCGACCGGGTCGTTCATCGGCTCGCCCGAGTACATGGCGCCCGAGCGCATCAACGGGCACGAGGGCGACCCCGCCTCCGACCTGTGGTCGCTCGGCATGCTGCTGTACGTGGCCGTCGAGGGCCGCCACCCGCTGCGCAGGAGCACCACGCTGGCGACGCTGGCCGCCGTGCTCAACCAGGAGGTGCCGCCGCCGGAGCGGGCCGGGCCGCTCGGGCCGGTGCTCGGCGCGCTGTTGCGCCGCGACCCGGCCGGACGTCCCGACGCCGAGACCCTCGACCGCATGCTCGCCGCCGCCGCCGACCCCGGCTCGGCCCCGCCCGCCTACCCGCCCATCGCCCCGGGCCCGTTCCAGCAAGCCCCCTCGTCGCCGGGCCCGTTCCAGCATGGCGCGCCGTCCGGGGCCACGGTGCCGCCCGGGGCGCGGCAGGGGGCCACCGTGCCGCCCGGGGCGCCGCAGCCCTGGGGGCCGCAGCCGTCGTTCTCGCAGCCCGGCACCGTGGCCTCGCGCCGCGCCCGCCGGTCGCCGGTCGCCGCCGTGACGGCCTCCGTGGGCGCGCTGGCGGTGACCGGCGTGCTGGTCTACACGCTGCTGCCCGGCGTGCGCGGCGCGGAGGAGCCGACCCAGCCGGACACGCCGCAGATCACCCCGGTGGAGACCACCGACGTCGAGGAGCCGAAGGCGAGCGAGGAGCCGGAGCCGCAGCCGGAGAACCTGCTCACCGCCGACGGCATCCGCGCCGCGATCAAGGCGCTCAAGCCGGTCATGGGCGGCACCAAGGTCGTCCGGATGGTCGTCTACCCGACGCACATCTCCGCCGACGCCCCGGTCAAGGGCGACCCGGCCGTCTACGACCGCTACGCCTACCGCGACGGCAGGGCCACCCGCGAGGGCACCGGCTCCACCATCCGCACCCCGGCCGTCGACCTGGCCAAGTACAACTGGGACGCCCTGCCCGGCCTGTTCAAGAAGGCCGAGAGCGTCCTCGGCGTGCGCAAGCCCACCGCGCGCTACCTCATCGTCGATCCGAACTTCGTCTTCACCAGCACCAAGCAGGTGCTGCTCGTCTACCTCAGCGACGCCTACCGCACGGGCTACCTGGTGGCCGACCCCCAGGGCAGGGTGCTCAAGACCTACCCCGCCTCCTGACCGGCCGCCCGGCTCAGCAGCCGCCCTGGTAGCCGCTCTCCGGGATCAGCCGGCTCCACTCGTCCTGGCTGAGCGGCCCGCCCGCGCGGGCGCACACCTCCTGGGCCGTCAGCGCCGGGTCCACCGGGCTCTCGCGGACGCTGCCGTCCGCCGCCACGCCGCGCAGCCTGCGGCCGTCCTGGCTGAAGGCCAGACCCTCGGCCCACGACCCGACCTGGCCGACCTCGCGCAGCGTGCCGGCGTCCCACAGGGAGGTGCGTTCCGCGTCGATCGCGAGCAGGTCACCGCCGGGGGAGAAGCGCAGGTCGCGTACCGGGGCCGGGCCGGTCTCGACCGAGCCGGCCCGCTCGCGCCGGCGGACGTCCCACAGCTCGACGCGTCCGCCGCCGAGCCCGATCGCCAGCGTGCGGCCGTCGGGGGAGAAGGCGAGCGCGGTGGGCCGGACGGCGACCGGGGCGAGCGGGGTTACCTGGCCGGTGCGCAGGTCGAGCAGGTTCGTGCCGGAGGCGAGCGTCGAGCCGTCGGGGCTGAAGGCCATCGCCAGGTCGCCCGCGCCCTCGTAGGCCCTGATCCGGCGGCCGGCGCGCACGTCCCAGGTCTCCAGCAGCCGGCCGCGCGCGGTGGCCAGCGTGTCGCCGCCGGGGGACAGGGCCACGGCCGGCACGTCGCCGCCCGCGTCGATCACCGCCACCCTCCTGCCGCCCGACGCCTCCCAGACGGTGACCGGGTCGCCCGCCACGGCCAGCAGCCTGCCCGCCGCGTCGAAGGCCACGTCGCCGGTGGCGGCGATCTCGGCCAGCGGCTTGCGCGCCACCACGTCGGTGAGCCGGATGGCGTTCCCGACGTCCTTGGCCGCCACCCGGCCGTCGCTCGACAGCGCGGCGGTGCGGACGCCGGAGGAGGGCGCGGGCAGGCCGGAGACGTCGAGCGAGACGACCGAGCCCAGGCCGCTCAGGTAGCGCAGGGTGCGGCCGTCGGCGGAGAAGGCCAGGTCGCCGTGCTGGTCGCCGCGGAAGCGGTAGGCGCCGGCCAGCCGCCGCTCGGCCACGCTCCACAGGCGCACCTCGTCCCGGCCGGGGAGGGCGAGCAGGCTGCCGTCGGGGCTGAACACGGGCGTGCCGGCGGGGCCGTCCGCCGGCAGCTTCCCGTCGTCCGCGTCCGTCTGCGCGTCCGTCTCCGCGTCCGCCGCGAACGCGGTGGCGGCGGTGCCGGTCGTGGCGTCCTGCGCCGGCTCGGCGCCGGGCCTGAGGAGGGTGACGCCGTCGCGGCCCGCGACGGCCAGGGTGCGGCCGTCGGGGCTGAACGACAGGGGCGGCGCCGACCGGTCCGGCCCGGTCTGCGGCCGGACGGTGAACTCCCGCTCCTTGGCCCGGCCGGTCAGCGACCAGAGCTCGACCCGGCCGCCCAGGTCGGAGACCGCGGCCCGGCTCCCGTCGCGCGACACCGCCACCCGGCGGTCGAGCACGTCGAGCAGCACCTCGGCGCCCCGGTAGACCCGGGTGCGGTTGCCGCTGGTGATCGTGTACGTCCCGGTCGCGGGGGGCCGGCCGGTGGCCACCTCGACGGGCTGCCCGCCGGGGCCCTCGGCGTACCGGCCGTCGTCGCTCAGCGCGGCGCTGCCCTCGGGGAGCGTGTGCGCGGCCAGCTGCCGGCCGCCGCGGACGTCCCAGACGGTCAGCGTGCGGTCGCGCCACCTGACCAGCTCGTCGCCGCGCAGCAGGTAGCCGGCCCGCTCGTCGGCCGCGGGGTCGGTGAACACGCCCAGCTCCGGCTGCGCGAGCGAGGCCTGCAACGCCACCCGCGCCTCGAACACCGGCGACATCCGCCAGGCCGCCACGCTCAGCCGCATCGCCGTACGCGGGTCGGAGGAGCGCAGCGCCTCGGCGCGGGCCGCCACGGCCCGCGCGTTGGCCTCCAGGAGGTGCCCGCGCAGCTCGCGCTCCCCGTTGAGCGTGACGGCGGACATCGACACCGCGACGGCCAGGGCGGCGGCCAGGGTCGCCATCGAGGGCCGCAGCAGCCGCCTGCGCTGCTTGGACATGGCCACGCTCGCGCCGATGAAGTCGCGTTCGAGCTGGTTGAGCCGCAGGTGGCGGCGCTTGGCCGCGGCCCAGCCGAGCGCCGTGTCGAGCCGGTCGCCCCGGTAGAGGTAGGTGTGCCCGCGCCGGTGGCGCGACCACCGGTCGGCCGCCAGGCGCAGCTCCCGGTGGACGGCCAGGCCGTCGCGCTCGTCGGCCACCCAGCCGCGCAGGCGTGGCCAGGCCCGGTAGAGCGCGGCGCTGGCCGGCGCCACCCGGTCGTCGCGCACGGCCACGAGCTTGCCGACCGCGGTCTCGGTCGGCGGCACCCGAACGCTGCGGCGTACGAGCAGCCCGGCGTCCATCAGCGGGGCCAGCACGCCGCCCTCGTCGTGGGGGTCGTCGCCGTCCATCAGGCGCAGCAGCAGGCCCGGCACCGCCTCCTGCTGGCGCGGCGTGAGCCCGGCGTAGACGCGCTCGGCCAGCTCGCCGAGCGACCTGTGCCCGGCCAGGCCCGCCGGCGGGCGCAACGCGGCGGGGTCGGCCTCGACCAGCAGCTCGTCCGCAGAGGGGCGGGCGGCGGGGTCCTTGGCCAGCGCCCGCCCGACCAGCTCGCGCAGCCCGTCGGGCAGGGCGCTCAGGTCGGGGTCGACGGTCAGCAGCCGGTGCAGCACCGCGCCGAGACTGCGCCCGGAGAACGGATCGCCGCCCGTGGCCGCGTAGAGCACCACGGCCCCCCAGGAGAAGACGTCCGTCGCCGTCTCGTGGCCGCTGCCGGTCAGGATCTCGGGGGCCAGGTACGTGCACGTCGCCCCAAGCGACCCGCCGACCGCCACCCCCATGTCGATCACCTTGGGGCCGCCCGCCGCCAGCAGCACGCTCTCCGGCCGCAGGTCGCGATGGGTGAGCCCGGCCGCGTGCAGCGCGCGGAGCGCCCCGGCCAGCGCGCCCGCCAGCGCCGCCAGCTCCTCGCCCCGGTACGGCCCGTGCCGCTCGACCGCCTGCCGCAGGTCGGGCCCGTCGACGAACTCGCTCACCACGTAGGGGATGCCGTGATCGACCCCGGAGGCGACCACCTCCGCCAGGTGCGGGCAGCTCACCCGCGCGACCGGCTCGACCTCGACCCTGGGCACCTTCACCGCGTAGCGGCGGCCCTCGTCGTCGTAGGCGTCGTAGACCACCCCGCGCGCGCCCGCGCCGAGCCGGGCGGCCAGCCAGAAGCCGCCCAGCCTCTCGGGATCACCAGGCACCAAGCGCATCGTCACTGATGCTTAGATGCGCCGGACCGGCCGTTGGTTGTCGGTGAACGACCACAGGTCCCCCGCGCGCCTCGGGGGACCCATGCGTCATGATCATTATGCCAGGCTTCTGGATCTTGACTGCCACTCCGGCCGCAGCACCGACATCGTCACGGAGTCGTGCCACTCGCCCTCCCACAGCAGGGTGTCGCGCTGCACGCCCTCCTCCACGAACCCGATCCTCTTGTAGACGTGCCGCGCCCGGTCGTTGAAGGCGAAGACGCCGAGGCCGATGCGGTGCAGCGGCGTGGTGGCGAAGGCGTGGTCGAGGACCAGCTCGATCGCCTCGGTGCCGTAGCCCCTGCCGAAGACCCGGGCGCCGATCAGCGCGATGCGCAGGTTGCACGACAGGTTGTGCCGGTCGAGCTCGTTGAGCACGACCTCGCCGACGTACTCGTCGCCGGCCATGATGGCCAGGTCGAGCCGGTCGGCGTGCTCGCCCCTCGTGCTGTACCACTGGCGGGCCACCTCGTGGTCGACCTCGCCGTGCGAGCCCGTCAGCCGCTGCACCTCCGGATCGCTGATCAACGTGATCAGGCCCTCGACGTGCTCGGGGCCGACGGGGAGCAACCTGACGCGCTCACCCGTCAAAGTGGGTTTCTCGGCGAACATCCCCTCTGGGTATCAGTCCTGCTCATCGGCGGGCAAACCCATTTTCCGCAGGGCCGCGTCGCGCACCTCCTCGGGGGTCAGCACGCCGACGTCGCACGTCAGGTCCGCCACCTGCCGGAAGTAGCCCTCGCGCCGGGCCCGCATCACGGCCGGCTGGAACTCGGGACGGTGCGCGCCCGAGCTCATGCGCCGGGCCAGGACGGCGTCGGCGGCGTCCACCCAGACCACGAACGCCTCGCGCAGCGCCTCGCGCACCCGGGGGTCCTCCACGGTGCTGGCCGCCGCCGCGATCACCTTCGGCTCGCCCGCCAGCGCCGCCAGCACGTGCTCGGCCTCGTACCGGTGCAGCGCCTCGGCCCCTTCGCGGACGGCGATCTGCGCCGCCGTGCCGCCGTGCTCCTTCTCCAGGAACGGGTCGCTGTCCGTGAACGGCATCCCCAGCGCGGTGGCGAGGAGGCGGCCCGCGGTCGTCTTACCCGATCCCATCAGCCCGATCACCACGACTGGTTTGTTTTTCGACATGTGGATAGAGGTTCCTTCGTGTCAAGGAGGTAAATCTGATGACCATCGCCGGAAGCATCATCCTCATCATGCTCGGTGCGATCCTCACGTGGGCCGTCGAGTTCGACCTCGCCGGCCTCGACATCAACGTCGTCGGCGTCATCCTCATGCTCGGTGGCCTGGCGGGGCTGCTGTTCGGCATCTACCGGATCAGCGTCACCCGCAGGGCGGTCGGCCCGATCGACGAGCCGGTTCACCGGCACGAGATCTACGAGGAGCCGGAGACCCGCAGGACCACGGTGTACGAGGAGCGCCGCCACTACGACGAGCCGCCGCTGTAGGAGGTGAATCGACATGCCAGCCGTTGACGAGCTGCCGTCGACCATCAAGCGTTCGCCGAAGAAGGCACAGAACACGTGGATCAAGGCGCACGACTCCGCCGTGAAGGAGTACGGAGAGGGGCGGCGAGCGCACATGACCGCGTTCGCCGCACTCAAGCACTCCTTCGAGAAGGTCGGAGACCACTGGGAGCCCAAGGGGCAGAAGGGACCGTCCGACAAGGGCGCGACCGACCGCTCCGGCAGGACCGACGAGGGCGTGGACGCCAACGCCAGCAAGGAGCACTTGCAGGGCGTGGCGTCCAGGCTCGGGGTGCGCGGCCGATCCAGGATGACCAAGAAGGAGCTGGTGGACGCCATCAAGAAGGCCAACAGGAAGGCCACGGCGAAAGCCCGCTAGTTCCTTCACAACAACCGCTTGACCGCCTCGGCAATCGCGTGGCGGTCTATGCGGGCGTCCGCGAGCTGTTCCTCAGGCGTCGCCGACCCGGGCAACCCGGTCACGGCGAGCTTCACCACCCGCGGGCCGAGCTCGCTGACGGCGTCCAGCACGGCGTCGCCGAGCCCGCCCTCCAGCCGGTGATCCTCGACCGTGATCAGGTTGCCCGTCGTCGTGGCGGCCTCCACCAGCACCGCCGCGTCCACCGGCTTGACCGAGTACAGGTCGATCACGCCGACCGGCACGCCGGCCGCCGTCAGCTCGTCGGCAGCGGCCAGCGCCTCGTGCACCGTGATCCCGGCCGCCACGATCGTGGCCCGGTCGTCGGGCGAGCGCCGCAGCACCCGCGAGCCGCCCACCGGGAAACGTTCGCCGGGCGGGTAGATGACCGGCGTCTCGCCGCGGGTGGTGCGCAGGTAGGAAACCCCTGACACGTCCGCCAGCTCGACGGTCAGCGCCGCCGCCTGGTTGGCGTCGCACGGGTACAGCACCGTGCTGCCGTACACCGTCCGCATCATGGCCAGGTCCTCCAGGCCCATCTGCGAGGGGCCGTCCTCGCCGATCGAGACGCCGGCGTGCGAGCCGACCAGCCGGATCGACGCCTGGCTCACGCCGGCCATCCTGATGAAGTCGTGCGCCCTGGTCAGGAACGCCGCGAAGGTCGCCGCGTACGGGGTCCAGCCGCGCACCGACAGCCCGACGGCCGCCGCCACCAGCTGCTGCTCGGCGATGTACATCTCGAAGAAGCGCTCGGGGAACGCCTGGCCGAACTCCTCGGTCTTGGTCGAGTCGGCCACCTCGCCGTCCAGCGCCACCACGTCGCCGCGGGCCGCGCCGAGCGCCGTCAGCGCCGCGCCGAACGCCGCTCTGGTCGCCGCCTTCGCGCCGACCTCGTACTCCGGCAACGTCGCCGGGCGCGGGTCGAAGTGGAACGGCTCGGCCTCGCCCTCCGGACGGTGCACGTCCACATGGACGCTGCGCGGCCCGCCCAGCTCGTCGATGGCCTTGTCGGGGTCCTTGAGCGCCTTGCCGTGCGCGCCCTCCCGGTTCTCGACCTCGACGACCCCCTCGCCCTTGCGCGTCTTGGCCAGGATCACGGTGGGACGCCGGCGGGTGTTGCAGGCGTCGCCCAGCGCGAAGTCGATCTGGCCGGGGTCGTGGCCGTCGATCTCGATCGTGTGCCAGCCGAAGGCGCCGAACCGGCGCGCGTACGCCCCCGTGTCCCAGCCGTGCCGGGTCGGGCCGCGTTGCCCCAGCCGGTTCACGTCCACGATCACGACCAGGTTGGCCAGCCCCTCGGCCCCGGCGTGCTCGGCCGCCTCCCAGATGGACCCCTCGGCCAGCTCACTGTCACCGCACAGCACCCACACCCGGTACGGCAGCCGTTCCAGCCGTCCCGCCATGGCCACGCCCACGCCCACCGGCAGTCCCTGACCGAGCGAGCCGGTCGCGACGTCCACCCAGGGCAGCCGGGGGGTGGGGTGCCCCTCCAGCCGGCTTCCCCGGCGCCGGAACGACAGCAGCTCCTCGTCGTCGATGACCTTCGCCGCCTTGTAGAGCGAGTAGAGAAGGGGGGAGGCGTGGCCCTTGGAGAAGATCAGGTGGTCGTTGCCGGGGTTGTCGGGGCGGTCGAAGTCGTACCTGAGGTGACAGGCGAACAGCACGGCCATCAGGTCCGCCGCCGACATCGACGAGGTGGGGTGCCCGGAACCGGCCGCCGCGGCGGCGCGTACGGAGTCGACGCGCAGCTGCGCGGCCAGTTCGGTCAAGTACTGGAGATCGCGTTCAGGCATCAAGACCCTCCCTCGTGAGTTTCACGCCGCCTACCCCCTGGGCGGCGCTTAACTCGGGCCTGACGTCACCTGACCCCATTTGTCGGCAGTTGAAACCTCCCTCGCGTGGGCGGTCTCGGCCTGCCGTGCCTGTCCGGTGCCTGTCCGGTGCCTGTCCGGTGCCTGTCCGGTGTCTGTCCGTGACTGGGCGGTGCCTGAGCGGTCCTGGCGGTCCTGGTCTGTCCTGGTCTGTCCGTGACTGGACGGTCCGCGGCCGGTGTCAGGCGTCGAAGCGGCGGCGGGCGGCCTCGATGTCGCCGAGGTGGCGTTGCGTCCACGCGCACATCGCGTCGACCGTCGCGCGCAGGGCCCGTCCCGGCTCGGTGAGGGTGTACTCCACCCGCGGCGGCACGGTGGGATACACCGTCCGCTCGACCAGCCCGTTGCGCTCCAGCATGCGCAGGTTCTGGGTGAGCATCTTGTGGCTGATGCCCTCCACCTGGTCGCGCAGCTCGCCGAACCGCAGGGTGCCCTCGCCGATGGCCTCGATGATCAGGAACGCCCACTTGTTGGCGACGTCCGTGAAGATCTCCCGCGCCAGGGAGTCGGCCCGCCTCAGGTCCGCCTCGCCGGCCGAGCCCTTGAACTGCTTGGTCACCATGAGGTTCCCCAGTCACTGAAAAGTGCGTTCTTCCACGTCAGCTGACACTCTCCTACAGTTCCTCAGTAACCACAAGAGAGTCTTGGGCGGCCGTACGCATCCCGGCCGCCCCCGTCAGGAGGCCCACACCATGCCCGTCACCCTGCTGAACCCCGAGGGCCTGCCCGAGATCGACGTCTACCACCAGACGGCGGTCGCGTCGGGCACGAGGCTGGTCTTCGTCGCCGGCCAGGTCTCCTGGGACGCCGAGGGCGCCACCGTCGGCGCGGGCGACCTCGCCGCACAGGTCGAACAGTGCTACCTCAACGTCGCCACCGCCGTCGCGGGGGCCGGCGGGTCGTTCGACGACGTGGCGAAACTGACCGTCCACGTCGTGGACTGGACCCCCGACAAGATGCCCGCACTCCTGGACGGGATCTCCCGGGCGAAGGCGAAACTGGGCACGACGACGACCCCACCGGCAACCCTGCTCGGCGTGGCGGCCCTGTCCGTCCCGGACCACCTGGTCGAGGTCGAAGCCACCGCGATCCTCCCGTAAGGGAACGCGCGCTGTACTGAGCCCAACTGAGAAACGTCGTTGAAAACCCACTTCTCAGTTATCCTCAGTGAAGTGAAGCATGACGAGGTGGACGCGGCGCTCGCTGTGGTGGGGGAGGGCGTCAAGGCGGACTCCCTGGAGTCGGAGACGCTTGACTTCAAGCTGGTGGCCGAGTCGCTGAAGGCCACGTTCAATCTCATCTCCGACGCCCTGGTCTGCTTCGTCAACGCCCACGGCGGCACCCTCGTCCTGGGGGTCGACGACAAGGCGACCGACCGTGTCCAGGCACTTCGCGGTGTGCCCGAGAGCTACACGGTGGAGGGCATCCGGAAGGGGATCTTCGACCGGACGAGCCCACCGATCACCGCCTTCGTGGAAGAGCGGGTCGTCGAAGGCGTGCGGCTGATTCTGATCACGGTCCCGCAGGGGGCGATGCCGCACAGCAACGCCGCGGGCCTCGCCACCCGTCGTCTCGGCAAGGAGTGCCTGCCGTTCCCTCCGCACCAGCAGCGCGAGGTCATGATCGCTCGCGGCCAGGTCGACTGGTCGGCCGACGCCTCCAGCCTCGGCATCGGCCAACTGAGCGCGGTGGAGTTCGAGAGGCTCCGGCGACTGCTGATCGCCAGCGGACGGGATCATCTGGCTGAGCTGGCGGACCGTGCCCTCCTTGAGTCGCTTCGCCTGATCGCGCCCAACGGAAGCGTCACGAATGCGGCAGTACTGCTGTTGGCCGATGAAGAGCTGATTCCGCGAGTAGTCCCGAGTTATGGCTACTCCTACCAGTTCCGCCCCACCTCGGGCAGCGAGGCCACCGGGCGGACTAGAGGAACCAGGCCGTTGATCGCGGCGATCCAAGCCATGACCGACGCCATGGAGAGCCGTAGAGAGGTGTGGCCGCTCAATCTGGCAGGTGGCGTGCAACTCCAGCTCACCGACTATCCCAGCGAAGCCGCACGAGAGCTGGTCATCAACGCCTTCATCCATCGGTCCTACGAGACCGGCGGAACCGTCGACATCGAGCACTCTCCCGAGCGGATGATCATCACGAGCCCCGGCGGCCTGGTGTCGGGGGTAACCCCCGCCAACATCCTCACCCATCCGTCCACTCCCAGGAACCGGCTCCTCACGGAGACCGTGTCCGTCCTGCAACTCGCCGAGCGGACAGGACAAGGGGTGGACCGCGCCTACCGGGAGATGCTCCGAATCGGCAAGGAGCCGCCGCTCTTCGAGGACCACGGAACGTTGGTTCGGGCGACCCTCGCGGGCGGCATCGGGAACGCGGCCTTCGTGCGGTTCATCAGTGATCTGCCCCTGAGGGCGAGCAGGGACATCAACATCCTGCTCTCCTTGACGCACCTGCGTCACAGCAGAAGCATCGACGCGTTCGAGCTGGCTGAGATCATTCAGCGGGCGCCCGTCGAAGCGCAGCAAGTACTGCGCATGATGCTTGACGACTACAACCTGATCGCGCCCACCAAGCGAAGCGCCTCCAAGCAGTTCCCCACCTATCGGCTGCGGGCAGAGGTGCTCGCCTCCATGTCCCGCTCGGTTTCGTATCGGCATGTCGACGTGGACGACATGGATCGCAAGGTGATCGAGCACGTCCGGGAGTACGGCTTCGTCACCAACCAGACGATACGCCGCCTCTTCGATCTACATGTCTACGCGGCCCGGGACCTGCTCAACAGTCTGCGGGAGCGCGAGATCATCGACAAGATCGGTGACGCGCGAGGGGGAGCGGGCGTGAAGTACGGGCCGGGGCCCAGATTTCCGAAGTCCAAATCCTGAAAGCCGGGGTGAGCGGACGGGCCTGCGTCCGGGTGTCGTCGGTGCGTCACCTTCTGCGAATGCGTTCTCGTGAACTCGTTGCAGGGGTGCGGTGGCTGACCGTGGGGCTGAGGGATCGACCCTTCAGCCCCGGTCGAGTCGGCAACAGTAGCCGGCACTAGTGTTCAGGTCATGCCTGACGTGATCACGGTCCACCCCGCGCAACCCGGTGACGGGGACGTCCTCGGTGAGATCCACGCCCTGTCCTGGGGTGTCTCGCACGGCCCGCTGTGCGCGCCGAAGGTCGCCGCGGCCGGGATCGAGGAGCGGCGCGGCAAGTGGCACGGCATCCTGGCCGAGGGCGGGGACTCGATCCTCCTGGCGCGCCTCAACGAGCGGCCCGGGGCCTTCGCCCGGTTCGGGGCCTCCACCTCCCGTCCCGGCTCCGCGGAGATCTATACCTTCTTCGCCCATCCGGACGTCTGGGGGAGCGGCATCGCCGGCGTTCTGCTGACGGCCGTCCTGGACGCGGCACGCGACGCCGGGTACGACGACGTGCACCTGTGGACGATCCGGGACTCCGCCCAGGCCCGCCGCTTCTACGCCAAGAACGGCTTCACCGAGACCGGCAGGACGCACGACCACGAGTTCGAAGAGGGGCCCGCGCTGGCCTTGATCGAGCTGGAACGAGCCTTGCCGGGACGCTGAGCCCAACTGTCTTGATCGGTTCGGACGGTAGGGGCATGGCCGGTACATCGGCAGAGGGCACTTCGTTGCGCACCTGGTCCGGGGCGGGCTCCCGATGCCCAGCCGGCAATCGGGTGCCGGGCGGGCAACCATGGCGAGCGTAGCGAGCTTCCCGCGGCCCACCCGGTAACCGGGTGCCGGGCGGGGGCCAGAGAAGTAGGCCCGTTGCCCGGTCAGAGGCAACGGGCGTCGGTCAGCGGGTGAACCGGCGGGCCGCCGCGGCCGCCGCGGCCACACCCCCCGCCGCCAGCAGCACCGCGCGCCGGTGCTGGGAGAGCCACACCTGCGGGCTGTGACCGTGTGAGCGCCGGTCGAACGTGCCGTGCGCGCCGTAGTCCTTGTCGTCGTCGGCCGGTTCCCAGAGGTTCGACACCCCGCTCGGCTGCTTCTCGTCCGTCTGCTGGGACTGGATGCCGGTCCTGGCGAGGTACCGGTCCACGAGGGCGGGGGCGACGCGCTGGGCCATGAGGGTGGCCGCGGTGCTGGCGCCCACCCAGTATTCCTTGCGTCCGGGGTGCTCGGCGGCGTACACGATGGCGCGCGCCGCGACCTCCGGCTGGTAGATCGGGGGTACGGGCTGGGGGTGCCGCCGCAGCTTGGACAGGACCCACTCGAACTGAGGGGTGTTGACCGCGGGGAGCTGGACCAGCGTGACGTCGATGCCGCTCCGGTCGGCCAGGAGCTCGGTGCGCAGCGACTCGGTGAAGCCCTTGATGGCGTGCTTGGCCCCGCAGTACGCCGACTGGAGGGGGATGCCGCGATGGCTCAGGGCCGAGCCGACCTGGACGATGGTCCCGGCATTGCGGGGGCCCATGAGGTCGAGGGCGACCTTGGTGCCCCACACGTAGCCGAGGTACGTCACCGAAGTGGTACGAGCGTACTCATCTGGCGAAATATCGGTGAACTTGGCGAAGACTGAGGAAAAGGCGGTGTTGATCCAGGCCGAGATCGGTCCCATCTCCGCCTCGACGCGCTCCGCCGCCGCCTTCACCTGCTCGTACTCGGCCACGTCCGCCTCGTAGACCTTCGCGTCCCCGCCCGCGGTTCCCACGTCCACGGCGGCCGCGCCCAGGCCCGCCGTGCCGCGGGCGATCAGGGCCACCCGCGCGCCGCGAGCGCCCAGCTCGCGCACCACCGCCCGTCCGACCCCGCCGCTCGCGCCCGTCACCACTACCACGCGTCCTCGAAGGGATGCCATGTCGGTTGTCAGCCTGCCTCTCCCGTGTTTCGGTCCTTCTGCCGCCGGATCGCCAGGGCGATGTCGACGATCGTGATGATGAACAACACGATCGCGATCCCTGCCATCACCGGCGCGCCTGCTATGAGTCCCAGCACCGTGAACGCGAAGAGGAACACCAGAATGAACGATCCCACCCTGATGTGCACCACGTCGCGCGGTGTGGCGGGCACCATGGGGTGGCCCTTCCGGTCACCCTCTTCGTGCCATCTACCGTCATCCGTGTTCTCAGGCATGCCGCTCACCTGCCCGTCCTGTTTGCTGCCTAACGTGCTGGGTAGCCGCCCGGCGTGCCCGAGCTACATCCCAGTGACCAGAGTGAGCCGGGGATCGTCAGGCGCCGTCGCGGGCGCGGGTTCAGCTACGAAGGACCGGACGGGCGGCCGGTGCGCGACAAGGCGACGCTGGAGCGCATCAGGTCGCTCGTCATCCCCCCGGCGTGGAAGGACGTGTGGATCTGCCCGTCCCCGTACGGCCACCTCCAGGCCGTCGGCGTGGACGCGGCCGGACGCCGGCAGTACCGCTACCACGACCTCTGGCGCGAGCAGCAGGACAAGGCGAAGTTCGACCACGTGCTGGAGGTGGCCGAGCGCCTGCCCGCGTTCCGCAAGGCCGTGGACGACCGCCTCAAGGGCCGCGGCCTGACCAGGGACCGGGTGCTGGCCGCCGCCGCCCGCCTGCTGGACGTCGGCTTCTTCAGGATCGGCGGCGAGAGTTACGACACCTACGGCCTGGCCACCCTGCGCATGGAGCACGTGACCTGCAGCAACGGCGTCGTGACCTGCGCCTACCAGGCCAAGGGCGACATCTCCCGCGAGGTCGTGGTGGCCGATCCCGGAGCCTGCACGGTGCTGCGTTCGCTCAAGGCGCTCGGCGCGGAGGGCGAGCTGCTCCGCTACCGCCGCCCGGAAGGCGGCTGGGGCGATGTCAGGAGCGAGGACATCAACGACTACCTGCGCGAACTGGTCGGCTGCGAGGTCACCGCCAAGGACTTCCGCACCTGGCACGCGACCGTCCTGGCGGCCGTGGGCCTGGCGGTCTCCAAGCACGCCCGGGGGAACGGCACCGCCAGGAAGCGGGCGGTCACCCGGGTGATGCGGGAGGTGGCCGAATACCTGGGCAACACGCCGACCGTGGCGCGGGCGTCGTACGTGGACCCGCGGGTGGTGGAGGCGTACGACCAGGACAGGACGATCGCCGCGGCCCTCACCGAACTCGGGGCGGACGCCGATTACGGGCAGCTCGCCACCCACGGGACGGTGGAACGGGCCGTTATAGACCTTATTCGCGCCGTTTGAGCCGTTAATCCCCGGGCATGCGGCGACAATAGAAGGAGGCAAGCGATGGAAGCTCCGCAGTACGTCGCGGCCCGCGTCCAACAGGCGCTGGCCGAGGACGGACGCACGCACGAGCTGGGCATCAAGGTCGACGTCCGCGGCGACCAGTTGTTCCTGCGTGGTCAGGTGAGCGGAGCCGAGCAGCGCGACAGGCTCGGCCAGGTGGCGCGGGAGATCGCGCCCCAGCTGCACCTGCACAACGAGATACGCGTGGTCGACGTCTCGGCGCCGGGGGAGGATGAGCATCTTGACTGACCTGCGAATCGCGGCGGTGGGCGACATCCACCTGGGCGAGGACGTCAGAGGCCAGTACCGGCGCAGGCTTGAGGGCATCGAGGAACGTGCCGACGTGTTCATGGTCGCGGGAGACCTCACCCGGCACGGCACGCTGGAGGAGGGCCGGGTCGTGGCCGACGAGCTGCGCGACCTGCCCATCCCCACCGTGGCGGTCCTGGGCAACCACGACTACCACTCCGACCTGCAGTACGAGATCGCCGCCGAGCTGCGCGACGCCGGCGTCATCGTGCTCGACGACGACGGCGCGGTGATCCAGTGCGGTGACCGGAAGCTGGGCGTGGTCGGCGGCAAGGGGTTCGGCGGCGGGTTCGCCGGCAAGAGCGCCAGCGAGTTCGGCGAGCGCGAGATCAAGAACTTCATCTCCCACACGCGCTACATCGCCGAGGCGTGGAAGGTCGCGCTCAAGGAGCTCGTGGCCGACCAGCGCGTGGTGTTGTCCCACTACTCCCCGATCAAGGAGACGCTGGAGGGCGAGCCGCTGGAGATCTACCCCTTCCTCGGCAGCTACCTGCTGGCCGAGGCGGTGGACACGGCGGGCGCCGACCTCATCCTGCACGGGCACGCCCACAAGGGCACGGAGAAGGGCATGACCTCGGGCGGCATCCGGGTGCGCAACGTCGCCCTGCCCGTCCTCGGCAGGGCGTACGGTGTCTACTGCCTGGAGGAGCCGGGCAACAACTACGACGACTGACCCCGAGGGCGTCACAACACGCGTGCGGCGATCACGCACACGTCGTCGGTGGACTCGTCGGCGCCGAGCCGCCGCAGCAGGCAGTCGATCATCTGCTCGGGATCGTCCCCCACGCAGGAGCGCGAGGCCCGCAGGAGCGCGGCGATGCCGGTGTCCAGGTCCTGCCCGCGCCGCTCCACGACGCCGTCGGTGTACAGGACCAGGGTGTCGCCGGGTTCGAGCTGGGTGACGGTCATGTCGTACTCGGCCGCGTCGAACGCCCCGAGCAGCGTGCCGGTGATCCCGTCGACGGCCTGCCCGCGCCCGTCCCTGATCAGGACGGGCGCGAGGTGCCCGGCGTTGGTCCAGGCGAACGTGCGGCGCTCGGGGTCGAAGTGGCCGATGATCGCGGTGCCGGTGACGGTGACGTCCTCGTTGGAGTGCACGATGAGGTCGTTCAGCCAGGTGGCGAGCTGACCGGCGGGAGCGCCGGTGTAGGCCAGGCCGGCCAGCCCCGAGCGCATCTGCAGCATGATGCTCGCGGCGGTCAGGCCGTGGCCCATGGCGTCGCCGATGGCCAGCAGCACCCGGCCGTCGGTGATCAGCCGGGCCTTGAACCAGTCGCCGCCCAGCCTGGCCAGATCCTCGCTCGGCAGGTAGCGCACGCCGACGGCGAGCCCCGGCAGCGGGATGAGGCCCCGGCGGATCGGCAGGATCGTGTTCTGCAGCTGGACGGTGATCCGGTGCTCCTGCTCGGCCCGTTCCTTCTCCTTGGTCGCCTGCTCGTGCGCCACGGCCAGCGCGCGTTCCCTGCGGCGGTTCTTGGTGACGTCCTGCACCAGGCACCGGACCTTGACCGGCACGCCGTCCCCGTCGAGGATCGGTTCGCTGTAGACGCACAGGTGGCGCACGCCGTGCCGGTGCTGGATGCGGAACTCGTTCTCCACGGCCTCGCGGAACTCCAGCAGCGTGCGCATCTGCTCGTCCATGACGGGGAGGTCCTCGGCGACCACCACGCCGGGCAGCTCCTCCAGCGGCATCGGGCCGTCGGCGCGGGCGCGGCCGAACATCTCGTACATCTGCGGCGTCCACAGGGTGCGCTCGGTCGCCAGGTTCCACTCGCCCCAGCCCAGCTCGGCCAGGCGCTGGGCGCGTTCCCAGCCGGAGACCAGCAGCTCCTCGTCGTCGAGGATGCGCCAGCTCACCAGCAGGCCCTCGTCCACGCGCGCGGCGCGCACGGCCAGGGTCGCCGGCCACAGCCGGTAGTCCATGGCCTCGACGAACTCCAGCGGCATGTGGTGCAGCGACTCGCCCGACTCGTAGACGGCGATGTAGTCGTCCAGCAGGCCCGAACTGGCCACGCCGGGGCTGACCGACAGCAGACGGCGCCCGGCCAGGTCGTCGGCCGTGCGTCCGGCGGGGGTCCGGGCGTGCTGGTTCGCGGCCAGGACGAGGAAGTCCACGACGCGGCCCGCGTCGTCGTGGACGGGGGTGAGGAAGAGGGCCGAGGCGTGCACGCCCGCCAGCATGCCGCGTACCCACTCGGGCACCTCGGGCCGTTCGAGCACCTGCTCGGACGGCCGTTCGATGCCCTTGGCGACCTCGATGAGATCCAGACCGCTGTGCTGGGCCATCCTGGCGAGTTGCTCGGCGGCCTCGCCTGGGCGGATGTTGAGCCGGGTGGCCAGGCGGGCCGTGGCCTCGTCGAGGATGGCCTGGGTACGCAGGTGGCGGCGTACGTGAACAAGTTGCTCACGGACCCGTGCCGAAGCCGCGTTCATCTCGAAGCGGCTGAACGGCGGGAATCTGCTCACTCGCTCCCCATGCCCGATCAATCGGGATTGAGGGCCGGTGGTGCTGATATTTCGGCAAAACTATGGGGTCCGCTGGGCCGTTCTCGAGGTTCGGCCCAGCGGGTTGTCACGGACGGAGTGCGGGGCGGCGTGCGCCCTACACATTGAAGATGCTGACCCCGCCCGGGCCCACGAGGAAGCCGAGGACGATGAGCACGATCCCCCAGAGGAGGTCGCGACGGGCCAGAATCACATAGATCCCGGAGATGACGAGGATAACGGCGATGATCCAAAGCAAAGTAGCCATGTGACTGCAACTGCCCCCACGCGCGACTCCTTAACATGTTTTCCTCCGCCGTAACGGGCAGGTGGTGATCCATGACGACATTCGGCTATTTCTTGTCGTGTGAGGAACACGGACCCAAAGAACTGGTACGCCAGGCCAAGGCCGCCGAACGCGCCGGTTTCGAGGCTCTGTGGATCTCCGACCACTTCCACCCCTGGCTGGACGAGCAGGGCCAGGCGCCCTTCGTCTGGTCGGTGATCGGCGCGGTGGCCGAGGCGACCTCCCTGCCCATCACCACGGCCGTCACCTGTCCCCTCATCCGTACGCACCCGGTCGTCGTCGCGCAGGCCGCCGCCACCACCGGGGCGCTCACCGGCGGACGTTTCCGGCTCGGCGTGGGCACCGGCGAGGCGCTGAACGAGCACGTCGTCGAGTCGCGCTGGCCCCCGCTCAGCGAGCGCCTGGAGATGCTCGAAGAGGCCGTCGGGCTGATGCGCGAGCTGTTCACCGGCAAGCTGGTGACCCACCGGGGCGCTCACTACCGCGTGGACACCGCCCGGCTCTACACGCTGCCCGACGAGCCGGTGCCCATCCTGATGTCGGGGTTCGGCGAGAAGTCCACGACGCTGGCCGGCCGGCTGGCCGACGGCTACATCTCCACCGCGCCGGACGCCGAGTCCGTCACGCGGTTCCGCGAGGCGGGCGGCGCGGGCAAACCGGCGCTCGGCGGCCTCAAGGCGTGCTACGCGGCCGACGAGGCCACCGCGCGCAAGACCGTCCACCGCCTGTGGCCCACGCAGGGGATCAAGGGGGAGGCGTCGCAGATCCTGCCGCTGCCCCGCCACTTCGAGCAGCTCGCCGAGTCGGTCACCGAGGACGAGGCCGTGGGCGGCAGCCCGGTCGGCCCCGACCCCGAGGTCCACGCGCGGGCGCTCAAGGAGTACGTGGACGCTGGCTTCGACGAGGTCTACGTCAACCAGATCGGCACGGAGCAGGACGCGTTCTTCGACTTCTACGAACGCGAGGTGCTCCCGAGAGTGCGCTGACCGGCCGGCTTCGTCGGCTCGACGTACCCGAGGGGGCGCTGACAGCTAGTCGGCCGACTTCATCAGCTTGGCGTACCCGAGCTGCAGCCAGTCGGAGATGGCCACCGCGGTCATCGTGGCGCCGACGAGCCTGGTCACCCTGGGGGCGAAGACCAGGCCGACGGCGTACGCGGTGGCCGCCCACTGGGCCAGGCAGAACGGGCAGGCCAGCAGCTCGCCCATCGGCCCGCGCGGCTCCTCCTGGACCTCGGAGGGGCCGCCCTGGCCCTCGTACCTGGTGAAGGGCGCCCGCAGGGGGCTCATGACCGGGTCCTTGGCCAGGCGCCGGGAGACCTTGTGCGTGCAGGCCGCCATGAGCGCGATGTCGAGGACGCCGACCCGTTCGGGCAGCTTCCGCTTGGTGAGCACCGCGGCCGCCGCCGCCCCGGCCACCCCTGCGCCGTACGTGGCGAGGATGCCCAGGTAGCCGCCCAGCGGACGATCATGCCCGTTGCCGTAGGCGCGTTCCGTCTTCTCCAGCATGTCGGTCATAGGGTGTGGCGCTACCCTCAACCCCTGCCTCTACGCGCCGTCCCTCGGGGTGTCTCTTGGGCTGTTCCCAACGTCTACATGACGATCGTGAGGGTAGCCCGGAACCATGAGCAGCCATGGTCATGCGGTCACTGACGCCATCCTTGACACGTTGAAGCGCGCGAGCTCCGGGCTGAAGGACGCCGGGGTGAAGTTCGCGCTGGCCGGCGGCTGCGCGGCCTATGCGAGAGGCGCCGCCCCCTCCTTGCACGACGTCGACTTCGTGCTCACCGAGCATGACGTGCCCGCCGCCCTGGAGGCCCTGCGCGGGCTGGGCTTCGAGACCGCCAAACCGCCGGAGGACTGGCTGGTCAAGGCGTACGACGAGGGCCGGCTGGTCGATCTGATCTTCCGCGTCTCCGACCATGAGATCACCGAGGAGCTGCTGGACCGGGCCGAGCCGCTGAAGGCGTCGGCGGTGATCGTGCCCGTGCTGGAGGCCACCGACCTGGTCATCTCCTGGCTGCTGCCGCTGTCGGAGCACGCCTGCGACTACGGCTCCCTGCTGGCCCAGGTGCGGGCGCTGCGCGAGCAGGTGGACTGGCCGCGGGTGGTGGCGGTGGTGGCCGACTCGCCGTACGCGACGACGTTCGTGACGCTGCTGGAGCGGCTGGGCGTGCTGAGCGAGCCGGTGGTGGCGAGCGGCGAAAGCCGGTGGCCGTGACCCCGCGCCCCTGACCCCGCGCCCCTGACCCCGCGCCCCTGACCCCGCGCCCCTGACTCCGCAGCCCTGACCCGGCGGCCCTGAAAGGCCCTGAAAGGCTCGGAAAGGCCCGGAACGGGCGGAGGGCCGCGCCCTGATCGGACGCGGCCCTCCCTCTAGGACAGACTGCGAGGGTCACCCGCCGTAGCGGCCGTAGTAGTCACCCAGCCGCGTGCGGTACTCGGGCTCCTTGTACCTGCCCTCGTCGAACTCGGGCGCGTCCTTGATCTCGGCCTTGGTGCGCGCGACGTGCACGTTGCGCTCCTGAGGGTCGATGCGCGTGACGACCTGCGCCGGCAGCATGACCTTCTTGCCGAAGATCCAGGGACCGGTGTCGACGATGATGTAACTCTCGCCGACCTCGTACGTCGCCTCGTCGACGGACCCGATCTTCCCGTCGGTCGCCTGGACGTGGTACCCCACGAGATCCAGGCTCTGGCCGCGGTCATAGACGTCAGGACGATAGTTCCAGAGCTCCATCGGGCTCTCTTCCTCTCTTCTTCCGTCTTTTCTCGGGCAAGACCTCCGCTACCCCGACATACTCCGGTAAACCCCCAACAAAGCGTCGGTGGTGGCGGATACGATCCGCGTCACGGACTGGAAGGGGGCCGGATGACCGTCGGCGAGGCGCAGGAGTGGGTCCCTCCGGGCGTCGACGTCACGCGTCCCAGCGTGGCCCGCGTGCACGACTGCCTGCTCGGCGGCGTGGAGAACTTCTCCGTCGACCGCTCGGTGGCGCGCCGGCTCAAGGACGCCGTGCCCGAGGTGGTCGACCTCGTCTGGTGCAACCGGGCCTTCATCGGCCGGGTCGTCGACTTCCTCGTCCGCGAGGCGGGCATCAGGCAGATCGTCGACCTCGGCGCCGGGCTGCCGACCATCGAGAACACGCACGAGGTCGCCCAGTTCGCCGACCCCCGTACCCGGGTCGTCTACGTGGACATCGACCCCATGGTCGAGCCGCACGCCCGCGCCATCCTGA
The DNA here is from genome assembly GCF_040675235.1 of Nonomuraea sp. NPDC049637. Lineage (NCBI taxonomy): Bacteria > Bacillati > Actinomycetota > Actinomycetes > Streptosporangiales > Streptosporangiaceae > Nonomuraea > Nonomuraea sp. NPDC049637. Next base: position 277,808 of record NZ_JBFAOM010000002.1, on the reverse strand, counting down.
GCGGCAACCCCCACGCCACCGCGATCACCGCCGACGCCCGCGACGTCGACGCCGTGCTCAGCCACCCCGAGCTGGGCCGCCTGATCGACCTCGACCAGCCCACGGCCCTGCTGGCCATCGGGCTGCTGCACCTGTTCCCCGACGCCGACGACCCCCACGGCCTGGTCCGGCGGTACGTCGCCGAACTCGCCCCCGGCAGCCACCTGGCCGTCTCCAACATGCTGGCCTCCGGCAACCCCAAGGCCAAGGCGCTGGAGGCGCTGCTCCAGGCCACGATGGGCACCGGCCACTTCCGCGAGCGCGCGGCGATCGAGGCGTACTTCGACGGTCTCGTGCTGGTCGAGCCCGGGGTGGTGCACTTCCCCGAGTGGCACCCCGACGAGCGGCTGCCCGGCCCGCTGGCTCCCTGGGAAGAGCTGCTGCTGGGAGGCGTGGCCCGCAAGCCGTGAAACCCGGGTGCTTTCGCGGCGGAGGGACGGCTAGGGTGGCGCCCATGCCGCGTCGATTCCTCGTCTGCTCCCCGCCGCCGGCCCGCTAGCGGGCGGCGGCGTCTCAGGATTCTCCGGGTCTGAGCGATCCGGGGGTGGTTGCTGCCCGCATACGGGCCCATTCCGACCACTCCATCCGGAGAACTCCTGTCATGACCCCTGTCTCCGCCCGCCGTGGCGCCGTCTACGTCTCCGTGGCCGCCACGGCCTGGGGCACCGGCGGCGCCGCCGGCGCGCTGCTGTTCGAGTCGGGCCACCTCGGCCCCGTCGGCGTCTCGCTCTGGCGCTACCTGCTCGGCGCCGCCTTCCTGCTCGCGCTCACCCGCCGCGCGGCGCGTCCGCGCCGGCTCACCTGGCACGTGCTGCCGATCGGGGCCGGCATGGCCGTCTACCAGACCGCGTACTTCGCGGCCATCGCCGGGTCCGGCGTCGCGGTCGCGACGGTCGTGACCATGGGCGCCACGCCGATCATCACCGCCCTCGGCGGGCGGCTGCTGCTGCGCGAGCCGCTCGGCCCGGTCGCCCGCGCCGCGCTGGCCGCCGCGCCGGTCGGGCTCGTCCTGCTCACCTGGGAGTCCGTCGTCCAGGCCCGCTCTCTGTCCGGCATCGGGTACGCCCTGCTCTCGGCCGCCGGGTACGCCGGCGTGACGCTCTTCTCCCGCCACCACAGGGCGGCCGACCCGCAGGCCACCGCGGTCGGCGGTTTCGTGGTCGGGGCGGCCTGCCTGGCGCCCTTCGCCCTCCCGGCGGGCGTGCTGCCCGAGCTGAGCCTGTCATCGGTGGCGCTGCTGCTCTATCTGGGCGCGGTGCCCACCGCCCTGGCCTACGGCCTGTTCTTCCGCGCGCTCACCGCGTTGCCGGCCACCACGGTCTCGATCATCTCGCTGGGCGAGGCGGCCGGGGCCGCGCTGATCGGCGTCCTGCTGTTCGGCGAGCGGCTGACCCCGCTCGCCTGGTGCGGGTGCGCGCTCCTGCTCGCCGCGGTCGCCGTTCTCGCGCTGAAAGCGGAAACGGAGATGTGAGGTCCAGGGCCCGTGATGAGTTAAGGTCCGGTACGGCGACGCTTGCCGTATCGTCGCTCCGTTCTCTCATTTCGGCATAACGGAACGGCGCCGGCGAAAAGTGCGTTGGAGGAACTGTGGCCTCGATAAAGGGAATATTCAGAAACCTCCTGGATCGTCCAGGCGGCGTGAACCTGAGCCCCTATCTGAAGATCGTCAAGGCGGCCGAAGACCGCGCCGGCCGCGTCGGGAAGCTCGACGAGCTGCCGACGCCGGCCATGGACGATCTGGCCGAGTTCTGCGCCGTCGTGCGTGAGGCCGCCGACCGCACTCTCGGGCTCCGGCCGTACGACGTGCAGTTGCTGGGCACGCTCGCCCTGCTCGACGGCAAGGTGGCGGAGATGGCGACCGGCGAGGGCAAGACCCTGTCGGGCGCCATGGCCGCCGCCGGCTACGCGTTGCAGGGCAAGCGCGTCCACGTGATGTCCGTCAACGACTACCTGGCCAGGCGCGACGCCGAGTGGATGGGCCCGCTCTACGAGGCGCTCGGCGTCAGCGTGGGCTGGATCGACCAGAACTCCACCCCGGAGGAGCGCCGCGCCGCCTACGCCAAGGACGTCACGTACGGGCCGGTCAGCGAGATCGGCTTCGACGTGTTGCGCGACCGGCTGCGCACCGACCCGGCCGAGATCGTGGTGCCCGCGCCCGAGGTGGCGCTGATCGACGAGGCCGACTCCGTGCTGGTCGACGAGGCGCGGGTGCCGCTGGTGATGGCGGGCGCGGCCGACCCCGGCAGCGCGGTGCCGGAGATGGCGGCGCTGGTGCGCACGCTCGTCCGCGGCTACCACTACGAGATCGACGAGCAGGCGCGCAACGTCTACCTCACCCCCAAGGGCGCCGACAGCGTCGAGAACATCCTCGGCGTCGAGCTCTACGACGAGCACGAGCCCGGCACCCTCATCGAGCTCAACCTCGCCCTGCACGCCCACGCGCTGCTCGCCCGCGACGTCGACTACATCGTGCGCGACGGCAGGGTGCAGCTGATCAACCCCTCGCGCGGCCGGGTGGCGCTGCTGCAGCGCTGGCCCGACGGGCTGCAGGCGGCGGTGGAGGCCAAGGAGGCGCTGCCGCCGAGCGAGAAGGGCGAGATCCTCGACTCGATCACCGTCCAGGGGCTGATCCGCCGCTACCCGCAGATCTGCGGCATGACGGGCACCGCCGTCGCGGTCAACGAGCAGCTCGGCGAGTTCTACGGCCTCAAGGTCGCGGTCATCCCGTCCAACCGGCCGTGCGTGCGCCAGGACGAGCCCGACCGCATCTACCCGACCGTCCCCGACAAGGACGCCGCGCTGGTCGAGGAGATCCAGGAGGTGCACGAGACGGGCCGGCCGATCCTCATCGGCACCCTCGACGTGGCCGAGTCGGAGAACCTCGCCAAGCTGCTGCAGCGCCGCGGCATGGAGCCGGTCGTCCTCAACGCCAAGAACGACGCCGAAGAGGCCACGATCATCTCCAGGGCGGGCGAGCGCGGCGCGATCACCGTCTCCACCCAGATGGCCGGTCGCGGCACCGACATCCGGCTCGGCGAGGGCGTGGCCGAGCTCGGCGGCCTCTACGTGATCGGCTCCGGCCGCCACGCCAGCAGCCGCCTCGACGACCAGCTCCGCGGCCGGGCCGGCCGCCAGGGCGACCCGGGCGGCTCGGTCTTCTTCGTCAGCATGACCGACGACCTGATCACCCAGTTCGTCCCCGACGAGCGCCCGCCCGCCCCCGACCCCGACGGCCTGGTGCGCCACCGGCGCGGCGCGTACATCGTGGGCCACGCCCAGCGGGTGGCCGAGGGCGTCAACCTGGAGATCCACCGCAACACCTGGCGCTACACCCGCCTGCTGGAACACCAGCGTGAGCTGATCCTCGAATGGCGCGACAAGGTCCTGCACGGCGACGCCGCGGCCAAGGCGCTGGCCGAGGCCGACCCCGAGCGCTGGGCCGAGCTGCCCGAGGACACCAGGGACGAGACGGCCCGCCAGATCGTCCTGCACGCCATCGACACCTGCTGGACCGAGCACCTGGCCTTCCTCAACGACCTGCGCGAGGGCATCCACCTGCGCGCGCTGGGCCGGATGAGCCCGGTCGACGAGTTCCAGCGGGAGGCCGTGGCCGAGTACAAGGCGCTGCAGGCCGAGGTCGAACGCCGCTCGCTGGAGTCGTTCGAGGCCCCCGAGCCCGACCTCAAGCGCCCGTCGGCCACCTGGACGTACCTGGTGCAGGACAACCCGTTCGGCACGGAATGGGACCGGATCCTCAAGCGGGTGACCGCCGCCACGCGCCGCGGCTGAACCCGCCGGGCGTACCTGACAGAAGATGACAGGTACGCCCGACAGAATGGACGCATGACGACGAAAGCCAAGCTCATCGCCTTCACCATCGACTGCGACGACCCCCGGAAGCTGGCCGCCTTCTACCACGAGGTGACCGGCTTCGAGATCCAGTACTCGGAGGAGGAGTACGCGGCGATCGGCGACGGGTCCACGAACATCTACTTCGGCCGTGTCCCCGGTTACAAGCCGGGCGAGTGGCCCAGCGCCGACAAGAAGTTCCATCTCGACTTCCGCGTGCCCGACCTGGACAAGGCGGTCGAGGAGTACACCGCGCTCGGGGCGGTCAAGCCGGAGTTCCAGCCGGGCGTCACCGAGGAGGGCACGCGCTGGATCGTGCTGCAGGACCCGGAGGGCCACCTGTTCTGCGTGGTGCCCGAGCAATCGTAGGCCCCGCGACGCCCCCGCGGGGGCTCAAGGATCAGCCACAAGTTCCTGCAGGTGGCAGCCCCAATTGGGCGATTTATCAGCCTAAAGAATGATGGTAGTGCTCCGCTCGGCTCTTAAGCTGGAGCAATGCTCCTGCACGGACCCCTGCCCCTGCGTGGGCGCCGATGACCTGGATCGGACTGCTCATCGCGCTGGCCGGAGCGCTGGGATACGCGCTCGGCGCCGCCCTCCAACAGTACGAGGCCGTGGCCGCGGGCGCCTCGCTCAAGCTGGTCCGGCGCCCCCGCTGGTGGATCGGCGGCGTCATCGGCTTCACCGGGGCGTGCCTGCACGCCGTGGCGCTCAGCTTCGCGCCGCTGGTGGCCGTGCAGCCGATCAGCGTGGCCACCCTGGTGTTCGCGGTGCCGCTGGCCGCCTTCATGTACGGGCGCAGGCCGTACCGGGCGGAGATCCTCGGCTCGATCGCCGTGGCCGTGGGCCTGCTCTGGCTCATGCTGCTGGTGCCCCAGCACAACGTCACGCCCCGGCTGAGCAGCGGCGCCGCGCTCGCCTTCCTGGGCGTCATCGCGGCGATCGCGCTGGTGTCGCAGGTGCTCGCGCGGCGCTTCCACGGGCCCGCGCGGGCGCTGCTGCTGTCGGTGGGCGCCGGCGTCGTGACGGCGAGCGTCTCGACGTTCGTGCGGGTGGTCGGCGGCGGGCTGGAGGGCGACTGGGGGCGGCTGATCCACTGGTTCACGCTGGCCGTGCCGGTGCTGCTGGTCTGCGCGGTGGTGCTGCTCCAGCGCTCGTACGCGGTCGGCTACTTCGGCATCGCCTACGCCGGCGTCCAGGTCATCGACCCGATCACCTCGGTGCTGGCGGGGGCGATCCTGCTCGGCGAACCGCTGCCCGCCAGCCCGTCCACGGCGATCCCCGCCCTGCTGGCCGGGGCGCTGACCATCGGCGGCACGATCACCCTCGGCCGCCTCACCCCCGACCACTCCAAGCCGGCCCCGGCCCCCGCTCCCGTCCCCCCGGTGCTGACCTCCGCCACGGTGGCCGCCGAGGCGGCAACCAAGGCGTCCGGGACGGCCTCCGAGACGGCCTCCGAGGGCGCGGTCACCGGTCGGCGGCCCGCGTCCGGTCAGTGACCGCCGCCACCGGCGGACGCCAGGCCAGCACGTCGTCCATCGAACGCAGCATCAGCTCCGGGCTGAGCCGGCCCGCCACGGTCACCGCGAGGTCGCGCAGCCGTACCGCGAGCGGGTTGCGCAGCTTGGTGACCCGGCAGATCGTCATCGACCGCCGCACGACGTCCGACGTGCGCGCCAGCCGGGCCGCGGTGTAGGCGGCCAGGTCGCCGTCCGCCACGTGCGCGAGCACCACGGCGTCCTCCAGCGCCTGGCAGGCGCCCTGGCCCAGGTTCGGGGTCATCGGATGGGCCGCGTCGCCCACCAGCGCCACCCTGCCCCGGTGCAGGGCGGGCAGCGGCGTCCTCAGGTAGTGGACGTCGTTGCGGATGATCCGGGCGGGGTCGGCGGCCCGCAGCAGCGCCGGGATCGGCTCGTGCCAGCCGCCGAACCTGCGCAGCAGCTCCTCCCGCTCGTCCCCGTGGGCGGCGCCGGCGGGTGACAGGTCGGTGGCGTACAGGTAGACCAGGTCGTCGGTGAGCTGGTGGACGCCGAACACCAGCCCCCTGCCCCAGCTCTCCGACCGGGGGATCTCCAGCCCGTTCCGCGGGACGAGCGCCCGCCACGCCGTCACCCCCGAGTACACCGGTCCCGGATGGCCGGGGAAGAGCGCCCGCCGGGTCGCCGAGCGGATGCCGTCGGCGCCCACGACGAGGTCCGCCTCGATCTCGTCCGCGTCCGTGCGCACGATCCCGCGCTCGGCGTCCACGCCCGTCACGGTGACGCCCAGCCGCAGGACGCCCGGGTCCAGCGCGCCGGCGAGCACGTCCATGAGGGTCGCCCGCAGCATGACCACCACCGAGTCCCCGTACCGGGCGTCGGCGTGGTCGGTCGTGGTGCGCGTCAGCCAGCGGCCGTCCGGCCGCCGCACGCCGAGCGGCCCCTCCACCGTGGACAGCTCGCGCACCCGGTCGCCCAATCCCAGCGTGTCGAGCGCCTTGAGGGCGTTGGCGGCGACCGCCAGCCCCGACCCGACGGGCTCGACGGCGGCCGCCCGCTCAAGGACGCTCACCTCCCACCCCTTGCGGCGCAGGGCCACGCCGCAGGCCAGCCCTCCGATGCCGCCACCGATCACCACAGCCTTGGGCATGACGCCTCCTCGGTTACTACGTCTGTAGTGCGAGCGTACTACACCTGTAGTTCGCTCGCACTACCCCTGTAGTATTCGGTCCGTGAAACGAGCCGACGCCGTCGCCGACACGGCCATCACCCTGCTGGCCGAGCGGGGCATGCGCGGCCTCACCCACCGCGCCGTGGACGAGGCGGCCGGGCTGCCGCCCGGATCCACCTCCAACCTGGCCCGCACCCGGGCCGCGCTGCTGGAGCTGACCCTGTCCCGGCTCACCGAGCTGGAGATGAAGGCCATGGCGATCGCGTACGAGCCGGCGGCGCTCACCCTCGACGACCTGCCCGCCCGGCTGGCCGAGGCGGTGCGCGTGCAGCTCGACGACCGCAGGCGCACCCTGGCCCGCTACGAGCTGGCCCTGGAGGCCACCAGGCGTCCGGAACTGCGCGAGATCTACAACCGGGCGGGCCGCCACTTCCGCGACCCGGCGCCCGCCATGCTGGCCGCCCTGGGGTCGAAGGACCCGGCGCGCCACGCCCGCCAGCTCGTGGCCTTCGGCGAGGGGCTGATGTTCGACGCGATCGCGGGCGCGGGCTCCGTGCCCACCGTGAAGGAGCTCACCCTCGCGCTGCGCGACCTGCTGACCGGCATGCTGCGTGACGAGGGCGCCGGCGGATAGGACCGCCGGCGCCCGTGTCGGCCGTGCGTGGCCTCGGGCGGCCTACTTCTCGCCGCCCGTGTCCTCGCCGTCCCTCGCGTGCTTGCCGCGAGGCTCCCGGTGGCCGTCGGCCGCGCCGGACTCGGCCTCCGGCGACTCGTCCTTGGGGGGTGCCTCATGCCTGCCCATACGGGGGGAACTCTCCTTCTCTTCGACCAACAGCTCACGGTGACCGTATGACTACAGTTACGTGCCCGGCAAGGGGGTTGGTTCAAGATCCACGCAACGAATTCGAGAATAATTCGCGTAACGCCGTGATCAGCCGGAATCGGCAGCGGTCAGCCGGGATCAGCCGCCGTCAGCCGGGACAGGTCGGTCGGTAGGGCACCTCGGGCAGGTGCCGGGCCCAGTCCGCGGCCGACAGGCCCCCGTAGCGGGCGCACACCGCCGACGCCGGGTCGCCGGCCGCGGGCGAGCGGGCCAGGTCCAGCGTGAGCACCGTCCCGCCGGCGGCCAGCACGCGGGCCGTACGCCCGTCGCCGGCCAGCACCGCCCGCGCCGGCCGGTCCGCGCCGCCCACCGGCACCTGACGTTCGGCCAGCAACACGCGGTCGGGGACGCGCCACACCCGCACCCGGTCGTTGTCCGTCCCGGCCAGCAGTCGGCCGTCCGGGCTGAAGCGCAGGTGGCCGGGGGAGGGCCGCAGCCGGGTGCCGAGCACGGGCACGCCGTCCAGGTCGTAGATCTGGATGCCGGTCTCCTCGGCGATGGCCACCCGCTCGCCGTCCGGCGCGAACGTCGTGTACTCCCACGGCATCCGGTCCAGCCACGGCGCGGGCGTGACGCGGTCGCCGCGCCTGATCGCCGAGCGCCGGCCGTCGAACGTCAGCGCCACCCGGTCACCGGGGCCGGCCACCGCGTACTCGCCGACGAAGGCCGCCCGGCGGGCCCGCAGGTCCCAGGCCCACCGCTCGCCCGACTGCCGGGCCGCCGCGAACAGCAGCCCGCCGCCCGGGCTGAACCACGCCGACTGCTCGCCCGGCGCGCCCAGCCCCCTCCCGAACGGCGGCCCCACGCCCTGCCCCGACGCCGTGTCCCACAGGTACGATCGGTCCACGCCGACGAAGGCCAGCGTGCGGCCGTCGGGGGACCAGGCCATCGCCCGCACGCTCTGCTCGGGACCGGCCGTCTCGGCGATCCGCCGGTGCCCGGGGACGTCGTAGACGCGTACCGTATCGTCGGTCAGCGCGGCCAGCCGGGAGCCGTCGTCGCTGATCGCGTACAGCGAGCGCGGCCCGGCCTGCGGGTCGGTGAAGACGTCCACGGCCGGGTCGGCGGCCGCCGCCGTCAGCGCCCGCCGCGCCTGCGGCACCCGGGCCAGCCGCCAGGCCGCCAGGCTCAGCCGGCGCGCGGTCACCGGATCGGCCACCCGCAGCGCCTCGGCCCGCGACGCGGCGACCCTGGCCATCGCCTGCTCCAGCCGCCCTTCGGCGGCCCCGCGCTGCCACACCGCGAGCAGCGCCGCCAGCAGCGCGACCGACAACAGGCCCGACAGCAGCCCGACCATGAGCCGCCGCCGCCTGCGCGCGCCGCCGCGGGCCCGCGCGAGGGCCTCGTCCAGGAAGGTCTGCTCGCCGGGGCTCAGGGTGACCCGCCGCCGCCCGCCGGCCGCCCATGCCATCGCCTGGTCGAGGGGTTCGCCCTGGTAGAGGTCGGACTCGCGGCGCCCGCCCGCCTCCCAGGCGCGCGCCACCCTGGCCAGCTCCCGGTGCACGGCCAGGCCCTCCCGCTCGCCGTCCAGCCACTCGTGCAGGCGCGGCCAGGCCCGCAGCAACGCCGTGTACGTGATCGTGAGGGATCCCCGGTCGCCGATCGTCAGGATCCCGGCCTTCCCGTACGCCTCCAGCACCCGGTCGATCGCGGCCACCTCGTCGGGGGCGCGTCCGGCGACCAGGTCGTCACGGAGGGCGGGGGCCACGGTGTCGCCGCCGGACTCGTCGAGCCCGACCAGGCGCAGGAAGACCTCGGGCACCAGATCCTGGTCCGCCCGGCAGAGCTGGAGGTAGATGGCCTCGGCACGGACGCCGAGCGGCGGGTCGTCGACCGGCTCCGGCGGCAGCAGGCGGCCGAGCTGGGACTGCGGGGCGTCGAGCAGGGACATGAGCAGGTGGCGGGCGTCCGGACGCCGGTCGGGGTCGTCGTGGAGCGCGGCGGCGACCAGGCCGCGTAACAGCCGGTCGAGGCGCTCCCCGTTGCCTAATCGCTCGGTGAGCCCGTACGCGGCGAACAGCAGGACGCGCCCCCACGCCTGGACGTCGTCCGCCGGCCCGGCCTCGGCGTCGGCCAGCCCCAGCCCCACCAGGCGCGGCCCCTCGACGCCTAAGATGATCTTGTCGGGCGTGAGCGACCCGTGCACCGCCCCCGCCTCGTGCACCGCGGCCAGCGCGGTGGCCGTGGCGGCGGCCAGGCGGTAGAGGTCGTCACCGGCGAAGGGGCCGTGCCGCTCGACGACCTGGCGCAGCGTCGGCCCCTCGATGTACTCGCTGACCAGGTACGGCGGATCGCCCTGCGGGCACGCCTCGACCAGTCGCGCCGCGTGCACCGAGCGCACCTGCGGGACCGTCGCGTACGCGCCCGGTCCTGGCAGGTGGAGGGCATGGCGACCGCCCGACTCGTCGTAGGCCTCGCGGACGGTGGTCCGCCCGCCGCCGTCGAGCCGGGCGCCGAGCCAGTAGCCTCCCAGCCGATCAGTCATGCGGGATTAGATGCCGCCTTCCGTTCAGCGGTTCAGTCGAGCCCGGTGCTCCGGCCATTCCTCTTCGAGGATGCCGAAATAGACCGTGTCGCGCCAGGTGCCGTCGGGCCTCCTGCGGTGGCGGCGCAGGGTTCCCTCGTGCACGCCGCCGATGCGCCGGATGGCGGCCTGGGAGCGCAGGTTCAGCACGTCGGTCTTGAGCAGGACCCGGTTGAACCCGAGTCCGAAGGCGTGGTCGAGCAGCAGCAGCTTGCAGTTGGTGTTCACCGCGGTGCGCCAGTGGGCGCGGCCGTACCAGGTCCAGCCGATCTCGACGCTGTCGTCGAAGCCGGGCACGTCGATGTAGGTCGTCCAGCCGCCCGGCCGTCCGGTCTCCTTGGGGATCACCGCGAACGGCACGTGCTGGTCGTCGCCGATGAGCGCGCGGGCGGTCCTGGCCAGGTCCTCCTCGGTGCGCGGGGTGGCGATCGGCAGCCAGCGCCACAGCTCGTCGTCCCCGCCGCCGGCGGCGAACAGGTCGGGGACGTGTTCCAGGGTGAGCGGCTCTAGGCGCACGACGTCGTTCTCCAGCACCACGGGCGCGGGCAGCTTGGCGGTCATGCCGCCACGATAGGCGGCGGTCCCGTCGCAGGTTGACGGCCACCTGGCCCTTTTTGCGGGGAACCACCTGTCGACATCCATACCGGCCGGTCGGTAGGCTCACCGGCATGGACTTCGCCTTCGACACCGTCACCGAGGACCTGCGCGAGCGCCTGCTCCGCTTCATGGACGAATGCGTCTATCCGGCCGAGCCCGCCTTCGAGGAGCAGGCCGCGGCCGCCGGCTGGAGCCCGCCACCGCTGCTCGACGACCTCAAGGACGAGGCGAGGAAGCGCGGCCTGTGGAACCTGTTCCTGCCCGGGGCGCACGGCGCCGGCCTGACGAACCTCCAGTACGCCCCGCTGGCCGAGATCATGGCCCGCAGCCCCAGCATCGCCCCCACCGCCACCAACTGCGCCGCCCCCGACACCGGCAACATGGAAGTGCTGGCGATGTTCGGCAGCCAGTGGCAGCGCGAGGAGTGGCTGCGCCCGCTGCTCGACGGCGAGATCCGGTCGGCCTTCGCGATGACCGAGCCCGACGTCGCCTCCTCCGACGCCACCAACATCGCCACCTCGATCGTCCGCGACGGCGGCGAGTACGTCATCAACGGCCGCAAGTGGTTCATCTCCGGCGCGATGAACCCCAATTGCAAGATCTTCGTCGTCATGGGCAAGACGAACCCCGACGCGCCCAAGCACCGCCAGCAGAGCATGGTCCTGGTGCCGCGCGACACCCCGGGGCTGCACGTCAAGCGCGGCATGCACGTCTTCGGCTACACCGACGCCGACCACGGCGGCCACGCCGAAGTGATCTTCGAGGACGTGCGCGTACCGGTCGAGAACCTGATCGGCGAGGAGGGCGGCGGCTTCGCCATCGCGCAGGCCAGGCTCGGCCCCGGCCGCATCCACCACTGCATGCGCCTGATCGGCATGGCCGAGCGCGCGGTCGAGCTGATGTGCCGGCGGGCCCTGGCCAGGACGGCGTTCGGCAAGCCGGTCGCCCAGCAGGGCGTGGTCCAGGACTGGATCGCCGAGTCCCGCATCAGGATCGAGCAGTTGCGCCTGCTCGTGCTCAAGACCGCCTGGCTGATGGACACCGTGGGCAACCAGGGCGCCCACACCGAGATCCAGGCCATCAAGATCTCCACCCCGATCACCGTCGAATGGATCCTGGACAAGGCCATCCAGGTGCACGGCGCGGGCGGGGTCTCCCAGGACTTCCCGCTGGCCGCGCTCTGGGCGGGCGCCCGGTCCCTGCGTCTGGCCGACGGCCCCGACGAGGTGCACAAGCGGTCCCTGGCCCATCGCGAGCTGAAGAGGTTCATGTGAACGAAGCGCAGATCAAGGAGCGCGTGCGCGCGTTCCTCGGCGAGCACGACCCCGAGGGGGACCGGCTGGAGTTCCTGCGGGCCAGGTTCGACGCCGGGCTGGCCTGGGTCTGGTTCCCCGAAGGGCTCGGCGGCCTCGGCGCGGCCAGGGAGCTGCAGCAGGTGGTTGAGCACGAGCTGGCCGGCACGCCGCAGATCAACAGCGGCGTCCAGGGCATCGGCCTCGGCATGGCCGCGCCGACGATCCTGGCGTTCGGCACGCCGGAGCAGAAACGGCGCTTCCTGCGCCCGCTGTGGACCGGCGAGGAGATCTGGTGCCAGCTCTTCAGCGAGCCCGGCGCCGGCTCCGACCTGGCCACGCTCGCCACCCGCGCGGTCCGCGACGGCGAGGAGTGGGTGGTCGACGGCCAGAAGGTCTGGACGTCGGGCGCCCACCACTCCCGCTGGGCCATCCTGGTCACCCGCACCGACCCGGACGTGCCCAAGCACCGCGGCATGACGTACTTCGTCTGCGACATGCACGCCCCCGGCGTCGAGGTGCGGCCGCTGCGGCAGATCACCGGCGAGGCCGAGTTCAACGAGGTGTTCCTGACCGGCGTGCGGCTCTCCGACGACCTGCGGCTGGGCGAGGTCGGCGACGGCTGGCGGGTCGCGCAGACCACGCTGATGAACGAACGCGTCGCGATCGGCGGCGCACCCGTGCGGCGCGGCGGCGGCATGGTCGGCGCGGTGCTGGAAGCCTGGCGCGCACACCCCGAGCTGCGCACCCATGACCTGCACCAGCGGCTGCTGGCGTTGTGGGTGGAGGCCGAGGTCACCCGCCTGTCCGGGGCCCGGCTGCGCGAGCAGCTCGCCGCCGGCCAGCCCGGCCCCGAGGGCTCGGGCATGAAGTTGTCGTTCGCCAGGCTCAACCAGGCGCTGTCCGGCTTCGACGTCGAGCTCCGCCGCGACCTCGGCTACGACGACTGGACGTTCCGCCGCTCGGAGGACGTCGACTTCTACGGCCGCGGCCCCGGCTACCGCTACCTGCGGGCCAAGGGCAACTCGATCGAGGGCGGCACGTCCGAGATCCTGCGCAACATCATCTCCGAACGGGTGCTCGGCCTGCCCTCCGAGCCCCGCGTCGACAAGGACGTGCCCTGGAAGGACCTGCCGCGATGACTCTGCTCTACTCCGAGGTCGAGGAGGAGCTGCGGGCGGCCGTGCGCGGCCTGCTCGCCGACCGCTGCCCGCCCGCCGCGGTGCTCGGGCGCGTCGAGTCGCAGCCCTACGACCTGGACCTGTGGAAGACGCTGGCGGGCGAGATCGGCGTCGCCGGGCTGCTCGTGCCCGAGGAGCTGGGCGGCGCGGGCGCCTCGGCCAGCGAGGCGGCCGTCGTGCTGGAGGAACTGGGCCGGGCCGTGGCGCCGGTGCCGTTCCTGACCAGCGCGGTCCTGGCCACCAAGGCGCTGCTGCCCACCGGTGACGCCCTGCTCGGCGAGCTGGCCGAAGGACGCAGGACGGCGGCGCTGGTCGTGTCGTTCGCGGCCTCGCCGTACCGGCCGGGGCGCGGGTCGTCGCTGCGGCTGGCGGACGGGCGGCTGTCCGGCACCGTCACCGGCGTGGCCGGCGCGGACGTGGCCGACGTGCTCCTCGTCCCCTTCGAGGGCAGGCTGTACGAGGCCGAGGGCGCCACCGTGGAGGTCGTGCCCTCGCTCGACCTGACCCGGCCGGTCGCCACCGTCACCCTGTCCGGGGCGCAGGTCCGCGACGTCGGCGCGTGCGACCTGGCCGGCGTGCTGAGGTTCGGGGCCGGGCTGCTGGCCTCCGAGCAGGTCGGCGTGGCCGAGTGGTGCCTCGACACGACGCTCGCCTACGTCAAGGAGCGCCACCAGTTCGCCCGGCCGGTCGGCTCGTTCCAGGCGATCAAGCACCGGCTGGCCGACCTCTGGCTGGACGTCGTCAGGGCTCGGGCCGCCGCCCGCGGCGCGGCCGCCGATCCCGGGGACATCGCGGTCGCGGTGGCGCAGTCGTGGAACGCGGGGGTGGCGGTGCACGCCGCCGAGGAGGCGGTGCAGCTCCACGGCGGGATCGGGATGACCTGGGAGCATCCCGTACATCTGTATCTCAAGCGCGCCAAGGCCAGCGAGATCGCGCTCGGCACGCCCGGCGACCATCGGGAGGCGCTGGCCTCACTCGCCGGCGTCCCCGGCCCCGAGGGAGTTCAGCAGTAGGTCGGCGAAGTGCTTGCCCACCTGGGCGCCGGTCAGCGGCCCGTCCGCGTGGAACCAGGTGCCCAGGTGGTGCACCGAGCCGAAGAAGTAGTCGACGACCAGCTCGGCGGGCACCCGGTCGCTGAGCACGCCGGTGCGCTGCCCCTCGGCCACCAGGTCGCGGAAACGCTCGTGGTAGCGGCGGCGCTCGGCGCGCACGGTCTTCTGCTTCTCGGTCGCGAGCAGGTGCATCGACCTGAAGAAGATCTTGGAGTCGTCGAGGTTGGCGGTCGTGGTCTCCACGACGTCGGCCGCGGCCCGGTGCAGCCGCTCGCGGATCGTGCCGGGGCCGTCGGCGATGCGCGTCAGCCGGTCCATCTGCATGCGGAGCAGGCGGGCGTAGATCTCGTGCAGCAGATCGTCTTTTGAGTCAAAATAGTGGTACATGGCGCCCTTGGTGACGCCGGCCGCCTGGACGATCTCCTGGACCGAGGTCCCCTCGAATCCACGGGCCGCGAACAGCCGGGTCGCCTCGGCGAGCAACCGCTGCCGAACGGGTTCTTCCTTCACATCGTCCCCCTTGTCACCCGCCATAGCATACCGACTGGTCGGTTGACGGTCTTGCAGGTTTTATTTGCGTCACCTTAGGCTCGCCTTGGTTCGTACTTGGGTATGCCTCCGTCCGGCGAGGGATCTTCGGAGTGGCAGATCCTGAGGGTTTCTACTCATTCGGGGAGTTTGCCGTGCCCGGTGGCTCTATCTACGTGCAGCAGGACGAGAAGTACACAGGCTCATCCCCGCAGTGGTGGTACGAGAAGTTCTGGCGCGAGGACGCGCCCAACCGCCGCCGCTCCCGGTACGTCAAGGCAGGCGTGGGCGCGGTGGGCGGCATCCTGCTGGCGCTGCGGTTCGGCTCGGAGTACATGCTGTTCTGGGGGGCCGTCACCGCCGGTCTCGTGGCCGCCGTCGACTGGTACATCGACTGGCGCGCCTTCCGCGCGACAGCCGTCTGGCGCGGCGCCCGGCGCGGTGAGCTGATCACCGGCCGGCTGCTGCGCAGGCAGCTCGCCAGGCGCGGCTACCAGGTGCTCGACGGCCGCGCGATCCGCGACCAGGCCTCCATCGACCACCTCGTGATCGGCCCGACCGGCATCTGGGTCATCGACAACGAGTCCTGGAGCCCCGACACCGAGATCGGCTGCTACAACGGCAGGCTGTTCTTCAGCGAGAAGTACGGCACCAAGTGGGCCAAACCGCTGGTGGACACCGCCGAGGCCTTCGCCGAGCTGCTGACCCGCGAGACCGGGATCGAGGTCACGATCTCGCCCATGCTGGCCGTCCACTGCGGGCTGCTGCCGCGCGGCGGCGTCGTGGTCGGGGAGGGGCTCACGCTGCTCAAGCCGCGCCTGGTGGCCAGGCGCATCAAGGCGGTCGACGGCGTGGTGTTCACCGACGAGCAGGTCGAGCTGCTGGCCCGCACCGCGGCCAGGGAGCTGCAGAAGGTCTGACCGCCGTCAGGCCAGCGTCTCGATGAACGCGGTGAGCTGAGCGACGTTGCGGCACTCGTGCATCTCCACCACGGTGCCGTACTCGCTCGCGACCGAGTCGCCGGTGTCCCACTGCTGCCTGGGCTCGGGGTTGAGCCAATAGGCGTGGCGGGCCCCCGACGTCAGGCGCCTGAGCACGTCGAGGGCCGGCGGCTGGTAGTTGGAGCGGGCGTCGCCGAGGATCAGCAGCGAGGTCCTGGGGCCGATGGCGTCGGAGTGCCGCTCGGCGAAGCCTTCCAGGGCGTGGCCGTAGTTCGTCCGTCCGAAGCGCGACATGTCGGCCTCGTTCGCGAGCCGCGTCATGGCCTCCACGACGTCCGCGCCGGGCACGAAGAAGCGGGTGATCTCGTCCACCCTGTCCACGAACCCGAACGCCCGCACCTTCGTGAACTGCTCCCGCAGCGCGTACGTCAGCAGCAGCGTGAAGTGCGCGAACGACGAGACCGAGTCGCTGGTGTCGCAGAGGATGACCAGCTCCGGCTTGTGCGGCCGGGGCGGTCTGAAGTGCGTGGTCAGCGGCACGCCGCCGCTCTGCAGCGAGGCCCGTACGGTGCGCCGGAAGTCCAGCCGCCCCCTGCGCCCCTTCCTGTGCTTGATCGTCAGCCGCGCGGCCAGCCGCCTGGCCAGCGGATGGACCTCCTTGCGCAGCCTGGCCAGGTCGGCCCTGGTGATGCGGAGGAAGTCGATCTGGTCGAGCGGCGGGCGCACGGCCGAGCGGGCGATGCGCTCGATCCCCGAGTCCTCGGCGATGCGCCGGCGCACGTCGGTGGCCACGGCCTCCTCGAACCGCCGGATGTTGCCGGTGACGCGCTGCCGCACGGTCTTCTCGGCCAGCCCGCCGCGTTCCTGCCCGGCCAGCACGTTCTGCAGGATGCGGGCCATCAGCGTCTCGGGGGACAGGGCGCGCAGGACGCTGTAGGAGAACCAGTTCTGGCGGCCCGGCCCGGTGGTCTGCTGGCGGCCGAACCGCTCGACCATGGCCTGGGCGAACTCCCGCAGCTCGCTGTCCGTGCTGCCGGTGAGCAGCTCCGCCAGGCGCTCGCGCAGCTCGTCCACCGGGGCCGTCTGAGGGTCCAGGCGGGCTTCGGCGGGGCGGGGGGCGTACATGCCGGTCGTGGACGACGGGAACCACAGGTCGAACAGCACGTCGAAGCCCGGACGGTAGGCCGGCTTCTTGACCAGCGTGGCCGCGTAGGCGGCGCGCAGCGACTCGCGCTCGCTCAGGTCGATCACCCGCAGCGCGCGGGCCGCGTCGAGCCCCTCGGCGAGCGACACCGGCAGGCCCGCCTCGCGCAGCGCGTGCACGAAACCGACATGCCGGTCCACCAGCGATCCGCGCTCAGGCATCCGGCAGCCCCAGCTCCTTGATCGCCCGCGTCTGGTCGGAGGCGTGCTTGAGCACCACGCCCAGCGTCCCGGCCACCGTCGCCTCGTCCAGCTCCTGGCGGCCGAGGGCCAGCAGCGTGTTGGCCCAGTCGACGGTCTCGGCGACCGACGGCGCCTTCTTCAGCTCCAGCGCCCGCATGGTGGCGACCGTCCTGGCGAGCTGCTCGGCCAGGTCGGCGCGGATGGTGGGCACCTGCGCGAGCACGATGTCGCGCTCCCGCTCCGGCGTCGGGTACTCGATGTGCAGGTAGAGGCAGCGCCGCTTGAGCGCCTCGGACAGCTCGCGGGTGGCGTTGGAGGTCAGCAGCACGAACGGCCGGCGGGTGGCGGCGATCGTGCCCAGCTCGGGGATGGTGACCTGGAAGTCCGACAGCAGCTCCAGCAGCAGGCCCTCGACCTCGACGTCGGCCTTGTCGGTCTCGTCGATGAGCAGCACGGTGGGGGCGGCCGACCTGATCGCCTTCAGCAGCGGGCGTTCGAGCAGGAACTCCTCGGTGAAGATGTCGTCGTCGGCGCTGGTGGCCTGGATGCGGAGCAGCTGCTTCTTGTAGTTCCACTCGTACAGCGCGCGGGCCTCGTCGAGACCTTCGTAACACTGGAGGCGGACCAGCTCTGAGCCGGTCGCTTGGGCCACGGCCTTGGCGAGCTGCGTCTTGCCCACCCCGGCGGGCCCTTCGACCAGCAGCGGCTTGCCCAGCGCGGCGGCGAGGAACACCGAGGTGGAGATGGCGTCGTCGGAGAGGTAGTCCACGGCGGCGAGCCGCGCCGTCACGTCGGCGGGCGAGTCGAACATCGATGCTCCCTGTCTGCAGGCCGAACTTTATTCTAGCGGTAGGAGCTCGACCCAGGTCGATTCGACCAACATGCGGATCACCGGTATATTCCTCTCTGCAAGCGCCGCTAGCTCAGTTGGTTAGAGCAGCTGACTCTTAATCAGCGGGTCCGGGGTTCGAGTCCCTGGCGGCGCACCGCACGAAAGCCCCAGTTCAGTACGCTGAGCTGGGGCTTTCTCGTTTTCCCGCAGCTGTGTGAGCCGCCTGCTTCCCTGGCCCGTTATGCAATCTTTGCTTGCGGCCAGGAGGAAGCTGCGTAATATGAACGTTCATATCGCTTCGCCCTGTTATCCCCGGTCAACAGCACACTCCTCCCTTCGTCATGCCTAGACGGGCCCGCCAGAGGATATGAACGTTCAAAATTTTGGAGAGCCGTCCGGCTACCTCGACTTCGCCCGGCTGGGGCCGCTCTCCCACGCGGTCGCGGCGGTCCTGGCCGAGTCGGCCCGCCGCCGCGTCGGCGACATGCCGCTCGCCTGGTTCGAGGAGCAGGCCGCGCGCACGCGCTCGGCCGCGGCGCGGCTGCTGCGGGCGGCCGAGCACGAAGTGGCGTTCCTCTCCTCCACCAGCCACGGGCTGTTCGCCGCCGCCGCCGCGCTGCCCGGAGAGGGCGTGGTGCTGCTGCCCCGGGGCGAGTTCCCCGCGAACGTCTACCCCTGGCTGCGGTTCGAGGGACGCGGCGGGCTCCGGGTGCGGTGGATCGACGAAGCGCGCCTCACCCCACAGGTGCTGGCCGAGCACCTGGACGCGTCGGTGCGGGCACTCGCGGTCAGCGCGGTCGACGCGCTCACCGGCTACCCGGCGCCGCTGGGCGCGCTGAAGGAGGTGCTCGGGCCGGGACGCGTGCTCGTCGTGGACGCGATCCAGGGGCTGGGCGTCGTGCCGCTGGAGGTGGAGGCCGCCGACGTGCTGGTCTGCGGCGGGCAGAAGTGGCTGCGCGCCGGATGGGGAGCGGCTCTCCTCCTGGCCCGCGACCGCGTCGCCGGGCTGATGGCGCCAGGACTCGGCGGGTGGTCGGGGGTCGAGGACCCGCTGGCGGGGCCCGCGCCCCGGCCGCCGCTCGCGGGAGCGGCCGCGCACACGATGACCAATCCCGACTGGTCCGCCGTGGCCGCCCTGGGCGTCGCGATCGAGCTGGTCCTGGAGGCCGGCGTCGCGGAGATCGGCCGCAGGACGGCCGACCGGCTGGGTGAGCTGCTCGACACGGCCCGCGCCGCCGGGGCACGGGTGCTGCTGGACGGGCCCGCCGGCGCCGGCGGACCGGCGCCGCCCGGCGCCGGACGTGGCGCCGGACATGGCGCCGGACGCGGCGCCGCGGAGTGGAGCGGGATCGGGTCCTTCACGATGCCCGGCCGGGATCCGGCGGCCGTCCATGCCGCGCTGGCCGCCGCCGGGCTCACCACGACTCTGCGGGGCGAGTGGATCCGTCTGTCGCCCCACGCCACCACCTCGGGCGAGGCCGTACAGCGTCTGGCCGCCGCCCTGCACCCCCCGAGAAAGGAATCATCATGAACCGACCTCTCGTCACGGTCGTCTCCGCGACTCTCGCCCTGGCCGTCACGGCCTGCGGCGGCGGGGGCGGGAGCGACCAGACGTCCACCGGTCCCGTGAAGATCACGGTCTGGAGCTGGAAGCCCGCCTCCGACGGGCTGGCCTCGGTGGCCAAGGACTTCGAGCAGGCGAACCCCGGCATCAAGGTCGACGTCCAGGTGGTCGGGAACCCCGCGATCTGGGAGAAGATCACGGTGGGGATGGCCGCGGGAGGCAAGGGCCTGGGGGACGTCCTGCACATCGGCATCGACTACCTGCCCGGATACATGGAGAAGTTCCCCGGCGGGCTGGCGGACCTGAGCGAGCTGGGCGCCGACAAGTACAAGGACGCCTTCGCCAAGGGTCTGTGGCCGACGGTCACCGGCAAGGACGGCAAGGCGTACGCGATGCCGTGGGAGGTCAACCCGGTCGGGTTCTTCTACCGTTCGGACCTGTTCGACAAGGCGGGCATCGACTCGGCGGCGATCAGGACCTGGGACGACGCGATCGAGGCGGGCAAGAAGCTCAAGGAGAAGACGGGCGCCTACCTGATCGGACTGAACAAGCCGGCGGCCGGCAGCGTGGACATGGACCTCTTCCAGTCGCTGCTGCAGCAGCAGGGCGCCTTCTACTTCGACCGTCAGGGAGAGGTCACGCTCTCCTCGGCGCCCGCCGTGCAGGCGATGACCCTGATCAAGAAGATGAACGACGCCGGGATCGTCGCCGACACCTCCGGCGAGGGCACGCGGAAGAAGCTGATCAGCGAGAACAAGGTCGCGGTGCTGCCGTGGGCGGCCTGGGCGGTCGGCTACATCCCCGAGATGTGGCCGGAGCAGAAGGGGCTCTGGCGCGTCATGCAGCCGCCGGCCGTCGTGCCGGGCGGCAAGCGCACCGCGATCGTCAACTCCACGTACCTGTCGGTCTCCGGGACCAGCCCGCACAAGGCGGAGGCGTTCAAGTTCCTCGAGTACGCGCTGACCAGGCCCGAGGTCATCAACAAGGCGTTCAAGGACGGCGGGGTCTTCCCCGCCCTGAACGCCGCCTACGCCGACCCGCGGTTCACCGCCAAGACGGACTACTACGGCGGGCAGCCCGCGCTCAAGACCTTCGTGGACGCGCTGGGCGAGGGCGCGGACGCCACCTACTACTCCGGCGACTACGCCCGCGCGCTGAAGATCGCCAGTGACGCGCAGACCCAGGTTCTGCTGAAGGGCGCCGACCCGGCCGCGGCGCTGAGCCAGGCGGCCCAGCAGTTGTCCCAGCAGTCCGGCAGGAAGCTCGCGGGATGACCGGCCGCCTGCTCACCAGGAGAAACGTTCCGTACTTCCTGGTGCTGCCCGCGCTGCTCGGCTTCGTCTGCTTCAAGGCCTATCCGATCCTGGCGGCGGCCTACATCAGCCTGACGACCGGCGCCGGGGCGGCGCGTTCCTTCGCCGGACTGGACAACTACGTCAGGCTGGTGAACGACCCGCTGTTTTGGACGTCGTTGTGGAACACCGCGCTGATCCTCGTCGTCCAGGTCCCGATCATGCTGATCCTCGCGCTGCTGCTGGCGCTGGGCCTCAACTCCAGGCTCGTACGGCTGCGCGCCCTGTGGCGGCTCGGCGTCTTCATGCCCTCGCTGACCGGCCTGGTCGCCTACGGCGTGATGTTCTCGGTGATCCTCAGCAAGGACTCCGGCCTGCTCAACTGGCTGCTCGGCCTCTTCGGCGTCAGCCCGATCGACTGGCTGGGCAGCCCCTTCTGGGCGCGAATCGCCATCGTCATCGCGCTGACCTGGCACTACTGCGGCTACAACGCGGTGATCTACCTGGCCGGGCTGCAGAGCATCGCGAAGGAGCTGTACGAGGCGGCGATGGTCGACGGCGCGGGAGCGGTCCGCCGCTTCTGGTCGATCACCGTCCCGCAACTGCGGCCGATCCTGCTGCTGACGATCGTGTTGTCGGCGATCGGCACGCTGCAGCTGTTCGACGAGCCGTTCGTGCTCACCGGCGGCGGCCCGGACAACTCCACCCTGACGATCTCCCTCTACCTGTACCAGAACGGCTTCCGCTACTTCGACTTCGGTTACGCCTCGGCGATCGCCTACGCGCTCACGCTGATCGTGGCCGGCTTCGGGCTGGTGCAGCTCAAGCTCACCGGAGGCAGGAAATGAAGGGCTGGCTGCTGACCTTCGCGCTCGCCGCGTGCTTCGCCCTGTGCGTCGGCCCGTTCTACTGGCTGACCATGGCGGCCACGCACGCCAACGCCGACATCTTCGGCGCCACGCCCACGTTCTCGCCGGGCGACCAGCTCGGAGCGAACACCGCGAAGCTGGAGGAGTCCATCGGCCTGCTGCACGTGCTGGGGAACACGCTGCTCGTGGCGACCGTCCAGACGTCGATCGCGCTGGTCGTGGCGTTGCTGGCGGGCTACGCGTTCGCCAAGTTCGAGTTCCGTGGCAGGAACGCCTTCTTCGTCCTGCTGCTGTCGACGCTGGTGATCCCGGGCGGCGTCACCATCATCCCGATCTTCGAGATGATGAACGACCTCGGGCTGATCGACACCTTCCCGGCGCTCATCCTGCCGAACCTGACCGTCCCGTTCGGGATCTTCCTCATCCGGCAGTCGCTGCAGGCCGTCCCCGACGAGTTGCTGGACGCGGCGCGCGTGGACGGGGCGGGGGAGCTCCGGGTGTTGTGGCGGGTGGTGGTGCCGGTCATGCGGCCCGCGCTCGCGGCGTTGGCGGTCTTCCTGTTCCTCGGCGCGTGGAACGACTTCCTGTGGCCGCTGATCGCGCTGCGCACGCCCGGGATGTTCACCCTGCCGGTCGCGCTGGCCACCCTCCAGGGGCTGGCCAGGACCGACTTCGGCCAGGTCATGGTGGGCACCGCGATCTCCGCGCTGCCCATGATGATCCTCTTTCTCGTCCTTCAGAAACAGTTCATCTCCGGCCTGCTGGCCGGGGCCACGAAAGGTTGATCATGCAGATCTGGGAGCCGCACGCCCTCGGGGAGACGACCGTCGTCCGCGCGGGCGAGGTCGAGGTGGCGATAGCCGGTACGGAGGCGATCACGGTCACCCCGGTCGCGCCGGACGTCTGGCTGATCGACGCCCCGGAAGGGACCGCGGCGCAGTGGAGACTGCCGTGCGTCGACGCCGCGGCCTTCTGGACGCCGGGCTCGGGCACCCGCTGGATCCCGCCGATCTGGAGCTCTGCGACGGCGGCCGGGCTGGTCTCCGGCGCGCCCGTCGTCAGCCTTGTCGGCACGGCGGGGGCCAACCTGTGCACGGTGGCCCTGGCCTCGGTGACCGGCAGCTTCACCGGCGGCGTGATCGAGGAGACCGGCGAGTTCGTCTTCACCGTGCAGAACGAGGGGCTGCGGATCCGGCTGGACCTGTCGGACCGGCAGTTCTCCGCGGCGCTGACCGAGGTCGCCGGATGGTGGCAGGAGGGCCGCGACCTGCCGCCCACGCCGCGTCAGGCCAGGCTGCCCGTGTACTCGACCTGGTACAGCATGCACCAGGAGGTCTCGCGGGAGTCGGTGGAGCTCCAGGCCCGGCTGGCGAAGGAGCTGGGCTGCGCCACGATGATCGTGGACGACGGGTGGCAGACGGCCGACCGGTCGCGGGGGTACGCCTTCTGCGGCGACTGGGAGCCCAACATCTCCGACATCCGGCAGCACATCCAGAAGGTCCAGAACGACGGCATGGCCTACCTGTTGTGGTACGCGCTGCCGTTCGTGGGCAAGCACAACGCCGCGTTCGAGCGTTTCGAGGGGAAGTTCCTGCGCTACCTCGACCACATGGACGCGGCCGTCCTCGACCCGCGTCACCCCGAGGTGCGCGCGTTTCTCGTCGACAAGCTGGCGCGAGCGGTGGAGGAGTGGGGCGCGGACGGCCTGAAGATCGACTTCGTCGACCGTTTCGGCACCGACGAAGGGGTGGCCGAGCTGCTGCGCGAGCTCGACGTCAGGCTCCGGGCGGCGAAGCCGGACGTGCTGATCGAGCACCGCCAGCCGTACACGAGCCCAGGTCTGTGGCCGTACGCGAACATGGTCAGGGCGGTGGACTGCCCGCTCAGCCCGCAGGAGAACCGGCAGCGGACGATCGACCTGCGGCTGACCGCCGGACCTCAGGCCGTGCACTCGGACATGATCCTCTGGCATCCGGACGAGTCCGCCGAGCAGGTCGCGGTACACCTGATCAACGTGCTCTTCTCGGTGCCGCAGATCTCCGTGGACCTGGCGGCCCAGCGGCCCGACCAGCTCGCCGCGATCCGGTTCTGGCTGGGCGTCTTCCGCAGCCACCTGGCCACGCTGCAGCTCGGCGTGCTGGAACCGCACGGGGTCGAGCACGGATACCCGCTGGTGCGGGCCTACAGTGAGGAGAGCGAGGTCGTGGCCCGGTACGCTGCCCTGCCTGTGGACGTGCCGGAGACCGCAGAGCTGCTCGTGGCCAACGCCGCCCCCGACACCCGCGTCGTCCTGTACGGGCGGGGTGTCGCGACGGCCGAGGTCCGCGACTGCGGCGGGCGGCTCGTGAGCGAGAGCGAGCTGCGCTTCACCTCCGGCGCGAGCGTGGTCGAGGTCCCCGTGGGGGGCCTGCTGACGGTGAGGAGAGACTGAGTGGCGGCACGCCGTGGGATCACCATCGAGGACGTCGCCCGCGCGGCCGGCGTGTCCCGCCAGACGATCTCCAACGCGCTCAACGCCCCCCAGCGGCTCAAGCCGGAGACGCTGGAACGGGTGACCCGGCTGATCGAGGAGCTCGGCTACCGGCCCGACCAGTCGGCGCGCAGCCTCAAGTCGGGCACCAGGCGCATCATCGCCTACCCGACGCCGGTGGACGACCCCGCCAACCCCAACCCGCTGATGGGCGGGTTCCTGGAGGCCGTGGTGGCCTCGGCCGGCGAGGTCGGCTACCGGATCCTGCTGCTGCGGCCGCGCCCGGGCCAGAGCCAGGAACAGGCGCTGGACGAGGTGATCGCGGCCCGCACCGTGGACGCCTTCCTGCTGTCGGACGTGATGCGCGACGACCCCAGAGTCGCGCACCTGACCGAGGCGGGGTTCCCGTTCGCCGCGTTCGGCAGGACGATGCCGGACCAGCCGCAGTCGTGGGTGGACGTCGACAGCGTTCAGGCGGTCATCGAGCTGGTCGGGCTGCTGGCCGCCAGGGGGCATCGGCGCGTGGCCTTCCTGGCCTCCGTCGGCGCGCAACCCTGGATGGAGGACCGCAGAGAGGGCTTCCGCGCCGGCGTCCGCAGGCACGGCCTGGTGGGGCAGGAGTTCTCCGCGCCGGGCGACGGCCCAGCGGAGCTCGTCACGGTCACCCGTGAGCTGCTGCGCGGACGCAACCGTCCGACGGCCGTCGTGGCCGCCGGCGACTGGCTCGCGCTCGGCGTCTACGCCGCGGCCAGGGAGGAGGGCATCGAGATCGGCGCCGACCTCGCTCTGGCCGCCTTCGACGACCTTCCCCTCACCGCGTTCCTCCATCCCGCCCTGACCACGGTACGGCTGCCGCTCCAGCGCATCGCGCGGGCGCTGATCGGCCGGCTGATCCAGACGGTGGAGGACGGCGCGACCCCTCAGGCGGGGCTGCTGCTGCCCGGGGAGCTGGTGATCCGTCCCAGCATCGGCCCATGATGCGCATCGGCTCGGCCAGCTCCGAGCTGGTCGCGATGTTCGAGTGGGCCCGGGCGAAGGCGCTGCGCCTGCGGCACGAGGGCGGCTCGCAGGGCCCCGTCGACGTCGACGAGCACCGGCCCGAGGGGACGGGACAGGGCCGCTACCTGCCCTCCTACTGGGCGGGTTACGCACACCGCAGCGGCTTCTACGCCCGCGACTTCGCCCACCAGATCGTCGGCGCGCACCTGCTCGGCATGGCCGAGGCCAACCTCACCATGCTGCGCTGCTTCGCCGCCTCGGCCACCCCCGAGCACGGCTTCCACCCGGTGTGGGCGTTCAACTTCGACGGCTCCTACCTGTCCATCGACTACCGCGGCCCCGGCTCCTTCGTCCGCGAGCTGCCCGCGGTGTACGAGCTGGTGGAGAAGGCCTGGGCCGCCTACCGATGGACCTGGGACCGCGCCTACGTCGAGGATCCCGTGCTGTGGTCCTACTACCGCAACGCGCTGACGGAGATCGTGCCGCGGGCCACCGGAAAAGGCATCTTCCAGGGCGTGGCCAGCTACAACGAGCTGGCCGGCGAGCACCTGGCGGAGGCGGGGGACTCCGTCGGCTCCCGGTACCAGGCGTACCTGGCGATGAGCGCCCTGAGCCGGGCCCGCGGCCTGGACGGCGAGGACTTCGCCGGCCGGGCCGCCGAGCTGAGGCGGCACTTCAACGAGGTCTGGAGCGTTGGCGAGAACCCCGCGGACCTGGTGCGCGGCTACACCGTGGACGGCGCCCCCGTCACCGGATGGGGCTGTGAGAACAGCTGGTTCATGCCGCTCAAGGACCTCATCGAGCCAGGTCCGCGCAACGAGGCCTACCTCGACTTCATCGACGGCCAAGCCGCCGGCCCCGAGCGTCCCCGCAACATCGAGGCCTACACGTACCTGCCCGACACCTTCTTCCGTCACGACAGGAACGCGGCCGCCTGGCGCTGGATGCGGCACGTCTTCGACCGGCGTGCGGAACCGCACGTCGCGGGCGGCCTCAACGGCGACTACCCGGAGGTGTCCTTCACTCTCGTCAGCCAGGTCGTCGAGGGCCTGCTCGGCGTCTCACCCGATGTGAACGCCGTGACCACGCTGTCCCGCCTGCCCGACGACATCGCCTGGGCCGAGGTCTCGGGCATCCCCGTGGGTGACGGCACGATCACCGTCCGGCACGACGGCAGGACCGCCACCACGCTCACCAACACCTCCAGCGACACCACCTACCGCTGGCAGGCCCGCTTCCCGGACGCCCCCGCCGTGGTCACGCGGGTCGCGCCGGGACAGAGCGCCCTGGTCACCGCTCCCGGCCGTCCAGGGTGAGAGCGGGCCCGGCCGGCTTCCCCTTCGGGTGGCCGGCCGGGCCTATTCGAAGAGGGACGGGTCTCCGGTGCCGCGACGAAGGATCTCGGGCTCGTCCTGCGAGAGGTCCACGACGGTCGTCGGCGTGGCGCCGCATTCCCCCGAATCGATGACGGCGTCCACCAGGTGGTCGAGGCTCTCCTTGATCTCCCAGCCCTGCGTCGAGGGCTCGGTCTCGCCGGGCAGGATCAGCGTGCTCGACACCAGCGGTTCGCCGAGCTCGGCCAGCAGCGCCTGGGTGACGACGTGATCGGGGATCCGGACGCCGACGGTCTTCTTCCGGGGATGCAGCAACCTGCGCGGCACCTCCTTGGTCGCCGGCAGGATGAACGTGTACCCGCCCGGAGTCGCCGCCTTGACCAGCCGGAACACCGCGTTGCTCACATGAACGAACTGACCGAACTGCGCGAAGTCCTTGCAGACCAGGGTGAAGTGGTGGTCGCTGCCGAGGTGCCGGATCTCTCTGATCCGGTCGAGGCCGTCCTTGTTGCCCAGCCGGCACCCCAGCGCGTAGCACGAGTCCGTCGGGTACGCGATCAGCCCGTCGGCGTGCAGGGACTCGACCACCTGGCCGATCAGGCGAGGCTGGGGGTTGTCAGGGTGCAGGTCGAAGTACTTGGCCACGCATCGGATCATAGGAGCACGTACGTGCACGCATGACACGCGGCCCGGCCCGTACGGCCGGGTCACGCACCGGGCGCGGACCGTCTACGGGCGGGACGGGCGGCGCAGGCGTAGGCCGGTGAGGGCGGCGGCGAGGACCAGCGAGCCGGCCAGCGCCAGCGCCCGCCCGTCGGGGCCCGCCTCGCCCCCGCCGCCCGTGTTCGCGCCGCCCGTCGGCGTGGCGGTGGGCGTGTCCTCGGCGGTCTCGTCCGGGGGCGTGGCCTCAGTGTCCGAGGTGTCTTGGGTGTCCGGAGTGTCCGAGGTATCCGGGCTCGCGGCGGTGCCGGCGGCGGTGACGGTCAGGGGGTACGACTTGGGCGCGTCCTTGTCCTGGAGCTCGCACTCGATCAGGCGTCGCTGCGGGGTCGGCCCGAAGTTCACCGACGCGGGCCGGACCGTGCCCGCTCCCGGATCCCGGGGCGTGGTCCGCAGCTCGACCGTGCCCCGGGGGAGGGGGATGACCGCCCCCGGGACGATCAGGCCGGGGCTGCCGACGCCCGTCGCCGAGGTCAGCCGGTCGATCCCGCTGACGGCGGCGTAGGCGTAGAGGTTGACCTCGCCGTCCAGGCCGGTGGCGGGGGCGCGCAGCTCGGCGCCCTCGACGTACGAGCCGCGCCAGCCGATGGTCATCTGCCGGCCTGCGGAGGCGGTCGCGGGCACGGTGAGCGTGATGTCCATCTTGACGATCTGCGTCTCGTTCGTACCGGTGGTCCTGCACGTGTACGCCGCCACCGTGCCGCTCCCGGGCGCGGGCGTGGCGAACAGCAGGACGGCCAAGGGCAGGATCAGGGGCAGGCGCACGACGTTTTCCCTTTGTGACGGATGTGACACAGAAGGGACGGCGGACGGACGCGACAGGTTGACCGGACCGTCCACATCCGGACAACGCGGGCTGTGCGGAGCCGGTTCTGTCGGACCCGGGTGGTATCCATGGCTCCCATCAAGATGATCACGCTGGACGGCGGAGGCCCCGGGCTCTCGTGGAGAACGCGCAACTGAAGGTAATCGGTCTGCAACAATTCGTGCATGGCGATGTTGCGGTCAGTCAATGGCCTGCCCCACCACGGGTGCGGCGAGCTCGGGCGGGTGGCTCACGGCGCGCTGACCGGCCCCTCGGAGTCGGCCGGGTGGCCGAGGCTGTTCCTCGGCTACAACACCCTCCCCGACCCGCCGTTCCCGCTGGTCGGCTACCTGCAGTACGAGCTGGCTCCGCCGGCGGGCGAGCTCGACCTGCCGGCGTTGCTGCGCACGATGGCCGAGTCGATGCGGGCCCAGCCCGTGCCGCCAGAGACGGCCTTCGACGAGTCCCGGCGGCGGGTGGCCACGGCGATGCGGGTCGACGCGATGGTGCTCGTCGCCCCCGCGCCTGCCCTCGCGCCGGCGGAGGGCCAGGCCGCGTGGCGACCTCCGGCGCACCGGGAGGGGCCGCGCAGGCCCGCCGCGGCGCACCGCGACGGCGCGTGGGAGCCGGCCGCGGCCCTGGCGGTCGACCGGGCGGGCGCGCGGGTGCTGCTGGTGGCCGGGCGGAGCGCCGAGGGCGGCCGCATCGGGCCGAGGCAGTCGGCCGGGCGGGCCGACCCCGCGCTGGCCGGCCTGCTGGGCGAGGTTCTCGACGCCCAGTTCGCCTGGACCAAGGCGGCCTTCGCGCTCTGACGCGGCGCGGCGAAGGCGGCAATGAGCCGGACGCATCCCCGGCCCCCGACTACTCTCCTTTGGAAGGGCATGTCTGGTGGTGGAGGGATTCGTGACGGTCAACGGGGCTGCGAGCCGCGAGGCGTCTCCTGCGGCGATGGCGACCGGTGAGGCGGTCGGCCGGGTCCTGGGCACCCAGGCCGCCTCGCCGCTGTCGTTCTGGGTCGGCCTGGAGCCCGGCAAGGTGCTCCAGCTCGACGACGTCGTGGTCACCAGGCGCGACGTGCCCGGCCACGGCCCGGTGCTGGTCGCCGGCGTGGTGACCACGGTCGAGGCCAGGCACGAGGGCGCCGCCTACGACTCCGACGTGTTCCTCATCGCCGAGGGCGCGCTGCCCGCCGCCGTGGTCGAGGTGGCCGAGGTGCGGGTGACCAGGGTCGAGCCCGAGGTGTTCGTGCCGCCGCTGCCGGGCGCGAAGGTCTTCGTGGCCGGGGCCGGCGACCGCGACCAGGCGCTCTACTTCGACGTGATGGACCGCCGGGTGCCCATGGGCATGGGCCGCGACGGCCTGCCGCTCTACGTCAACTTCGACTTCCTCGACGGCACCCGCGGCGCGCACGTGTCGATCTCCGGCGTCTCCGGCGTGGCCACCAAGACGTCCTTCGCCACGTTCCTGCTCTACTCGATCTTCAACTCGGGCGTGCTCGACGCCGAGTCGGCCAACACCAAGGCCCTGATCTTCTCCGTCAAGGGCGAGGACCTGCTCTTCCTCGACCACGACAACGTGCGCCTCGACGACCAGGCGCGGGCCGCGTACGCCCGGCTCGGGCTGCCCGCCCAGCCGTTCGGCAGCGTGCACGTGTTCGCGCCGCCGCGGCCCGGCGACCCCAACGGCGTGCCGCACGTGTCCGCCCGCACCCAGGGCGTCAGCTCGTTCTACTGGACGCTGGTCGAGCTGTGCGAGGAGGAGCTGCTGCGGTTCGTCTTCGCCGACGCCGACGACGAGCGCGCCGGCTACTCCCTGCTGGTGGGCCAGGTGGCGGCCCGGCTGAAGTCATGGGCCGAGCCGGTCGGCGACGGCGGCGCGGTCATGATCAGGGGCACCGCCTGCCGCACCTTCGGCGACCTGGTCGAGCTGCTGTCCGACCAGTTGCAGGACGAGGCCACCCGCATCGAGTGGACCGGCGCCCAGACCCCGCTCGGCACGGTCAACGCCTTCCTGCGCAGGCTGCGCAGCGCCGTCAAGCCGCTGTCCCCGATCGTCCGCGGCGACCTGCCGTTCTTCCGGGCCCACTCGGTGCGCACGTCCGACGCCCAGGTCACCATCGTCGACCTGCACAACCTGCCCGAACGGGCCCAGCGGTTCGTGGTGGGCGTCGTGCTGCGCGGCGAGTTCCACCGCAAGGAGACCTCGGGCACGGCCAAGCCGCTGCTGTTCGTCGTGCTCGACGAGCTGAACAAGTACGCGCCGCGCGAGGGCGACTCGCCGATCAAGGAGATCCTGCTCGACGTGGCCGAGCGCGGCCGGTCGCTCGGCGTGATCCTCATCGGCGCCCAGCAGACCGCCTCCGAGGTCGAGCGCCGCATCGTCTCCAACAGCGCCGTACGCGTCGCCGGCCGCCTCGACCCGGCCGAGGCCGCCCGCTCCGAGTACGGCTGGCTGCCCCCGGCCGTCAGGGAACGCGCCACGATCGCCAAGCCGGGCACCATGTTCGTCGCCCAGCCGGAGATCCCGGTGCCGCTGGCCGTCGCCTTCCCGTTCCCCGCCTGGGCGACCCGGCCGGCCGAGGCGGCCTCGCGGGTCAGCCCGTCGGCCGACCCGTTCCAGGGGTTGCCGGGCGTCGAAGACGACATTCCGCCGTTCTGAAGGGAGCTCGGTGAAATTCCTGCACACCGCGGACTGGCACGTGGGCAAGGTGCTCAAGGGCCGCTCCCGCATGGACGAGCACCGGGCCGTGCTGCGCGAGCTGGTCGCGGCGGCCCGCACCCACGACGTCGACGCGGTCGTGGTGGCCGGCGACCTGTTCGACACCTCCGCGCCGACGCCCGAGGCGCAGTCGCTGGTGCTCAACGCGCTCATGGCGCTGCGCGGCGACGGCCGTGACGTGGTGGTGCTGGCCGGCAACCACGACAACCCGCAGCTCTTCGAGGTCTACCGGCCGGTGCTGGGCAAGCTCGGCATGCACGTGGTGGGCGTCTTCCGCCGTCCCGACGCGGGCGGCACGCTGGCCTTCACCGCGCGCACGGGGGAGCCGGTGCGGCTGGGCGTGCTGCCGTTCCTGTCCCACCGCTATGTCGTACGCGCCGCGGAGGTGCTCACCGGCACCACCGCCGACCACAACCGCGACTACGCCACCCGCATCTCCGAGCTGGTCGGCGCG
Source organism: Nonomuraea sp. NPDC049637 (assembly GCF_040675235.1). Taxonomy (NCBI): domain Bacteria; kingdom Bacillati; phylum Actinomycetota; class Actinomycetes; order Streptosporangiales; family Streptosporangiaceae; genus Nonomuraea; species Nonomuraea sp. NPDC049637. The sequence goes on along the minus strand of NZ_JBFAOM010000002.1, from coordinate 246,830 downwards.
CTGACCGCGGGCTTCCAGAGCGACACCGTCAACCTGATCACCACGCACGGCACCCTGCCGGGCGGCGCGTTCGGCGGCGGCGAGCGCGAGGCCCAGTCGATCTTCTCCTACTACTTCGAGCCCAACGCCTTCCCGGTCTCCACCCAGTACGCCGCGCTCGGCCACCTGCACCGCAGGCAGCAGATCCCCGGCCCGTGCCCGATCTGGTACAGCGGCTCGCCGCTGGCCGTCGACTTCGGCGAGGAGGGCAACACGCCGGGCGCGCTGCTGGTGGAGGTCACGCCGGGGCGGCCCGCGGTGGTGCGGGAGCTGACGTTCGCCGCGGCGCGCCGGCTGCGCACGGTGCGCGGCACGCTGGAGCAGCTGGAGGGCCTGGAGGCGGGCGACGACTGGCTCAAGGTGATCGTGGAGGAGAAGCCCCGCGTCGGCCTGTCCGACCAGGTGCGCGACCTGCTGCCCGGCTCGGTCGACGTCGTCCTCGACGAGCGGTTCCGGCCGGTGCCCGCGGTGCGCCGGGCCGGGTCGGCCGCACGCAGCCCGCGCGAGCTGTTCCGCGAGTACCTGAGTGCGACCGGCCGCCACGACGACCAGGTCGCCGCCCTGTTCGACCGGCTCTACGACGAGGTGACCGGCTGATGCGTCCCCTGCTGCTGCACCTCGACCACTTCGGCAGTTTCCGCGAGCCGGCCACCGTCGACTTCTCCGACACCGAGTACTTCGCCCTGGTCGGCCCGACCGGCGCCGGCAAGAGCACGATCATCGACGCCATCTGCTTCGCCCTGTACGGCACCGTCCCGCGCTGGGGCAAGGAGAACGTCATCGCCCACGCCCTGGCGCCGTCGGCGAGCTCGGGCAAGGTGGCGCTGGTGTTCGAGAGCGACCGGCGGCGCTACGGCGTGGTGCGCTCGCTGGTCCGCGACGCCAAGGGGACCGTCCGTACCAAAGAGGCCAGGATCGACGAGCTCGACCCGGCGGCGCCGCTCGACGCGGCGTACGAGATGGTACTGAAGCCGCTGGCCGAGGGAGAGAACGTCACGCCCGAGGTGCAGCGGGTGACCGGCCTGGAGTACAGGTTCTTCACCCAGTGCGTGGTGCTGCCGCAGGGCCGGTTCGCCGAGTTCCTGCACGCCGCGCCGCGCGAGCGCCAGGACCTGCTGGTGCAGCTCCTCGACGCCGACGTCTACGAGCTGATCAGGCAGCGGGCCGCCCGCGACGAGGAGGCCGCGCGCAACGCCGCCGCCTTCGCCCGCGACCAGCTCGCCAAGCTGGCCGGCGCGTCCGACGAGGCCGAACGCGAGCTGGCCGACCGGCTGGCCGCGCTGCGGCGGCTGGCCGGCACCATCGACACCGACCTCGACCTGCTGCGCTCCCGCGAGGGCGACATCGGGCGGGCCGAGCAGGAACGCGCGGCGGTGGCCGAGCGGCAGTCGGCGCTGGCCGCGCTGCGCATGCCGCCCGCGGTGCCGACGCTGGCCTCGGCCCGCCGCGAGGCCGCCGACGCGGTCGCCGCGCTGGAGACCGAGACGGCGTCCGTGGAGGCCGACGAGCACGAGGCGTTCGAGGCGCTGGCCGCGCTAGGCGACCGCGCCGAGCCGGTGGCCGCGCTGGCCGCCCTCGACGCCCGCGAGCGCCTCACCGCCCAGGCCGCCGACGCCCGCCGGGCGGCGGCCGAGGCCGCCACGGCGCTGGAACGCCTCACCCCCGCGGTCGCCGACGCCGAACGCGCGCTGAGCGACGCCGAGCACGAGCGCGAACGGCTGCGCGACGCCCACACCGCGGCCGGTCTGAGCCACCGGCTGGCCGTGGGGGAGCCGTGCCCGCTCTGCCTGCGCCCGCTCACCGAGCTGCCCCACCACGACAGGCCCGCCGATCTCGGCGCCGCCGACCGCGCCTTGGCAGCGGCCCGCGACCACGCGGCCCGTGGCAGGGCGGCCCTGGCCAAGGCCGAGACGTCGGCGTCCATGCTGGCCACGCAGTCGAGCCGGCTCGACGCCGAGCTGGCCGCGCTGCCCGCCCCCGGCGACCGCAACGAGATCGAAGGCCGCCTGGCCGCCATCGCCAAGGCCGAGGCCCTGGCCACCGAGGCCCGTACCGCCATGCGCAACGCGCGCAAGAAGCTCGAACGCGCCCGTACCGCCGCCGAACAGGTCGAACGGCAGGCCGAGAGCGCCTGGCAGACGCTCGCGGCCACCCGCGACCGGCTGCTCGTGCTCGCGCCCACCGGCGACGCGCCGCCGCCGCTCACCCGCGACGACCTCCACCGCGCCTGGACCGAGCTGCTCGGCTGGCGCGACCGGGCCGCCGAGGCCGCCCGCGCCGCCCTGGCCGAGCGCGAGCAGGAGCTCGCCCAGGCCACCGCCCGGCTCGCCGCCGAACGCCACCGGCTGACCGAACGCCTGGCCGAGCACGGCGTCACCGTCCCCCGCAACGCCACCCCCGACCAGCTCGGCGCGGCCGTCGCCGGAGCGGTCGCGCGGGCCGACGGCGCCCTCGAACGGGTCCGCGAGGAACGCAGGCGCGCCGCCGAGCTGGAGACCGCCGTCGCGGAGAAGGATCACGAGGCCAAGGTCGCCCACGAGCTGGCGCTGCGCCTGCGGGCCAACGCCTTCGAGCGGTGGTTGTGCGCCGAGGCCCTGGCCGTGCTGGTCGCCGCGGCGTCCGAGACGCTGATGGAGCTGTCCGACGGCCAGTACGAGCTGGCGCTCGGCGAACGCACCGGCGACATCGAGGTCATCGACCACGGCGAGGCCGGCCTGCGGCGCAGCGCCCGCACGCTGTCCGGCGGCGAGACCTTCCAGGCCGCGCTGTCCCTGGCCCTGGCGCTGTCGGGGGCCGTCGCCAGAGGGCTCGACTCGATCTTCCTGGACGAGGGCTTCGGCACCCTCGACCCGGCCACCCTCGACACCGTCGCCACCACCCTCGAACGCCTGGCCGCCGGTCAGGAGCGCATGATCGGCGTCGTCACCCACGTCCCGGCGCTGGCCGACCGGGTGCCCGCGCGCTTCGAGGTGCTGCGCGACGCGAAGGGCTCGCACGTGCGCAAGGTGGGGCCGTGAACCCGGGCTTCACCGTCGACCCCTGGGACCCGGGTTACGCCGCCGCGATCGCCGTCGAGGCCCTGTCCGAACTGGGCGCCACCAGTGCCGAGCTGGTGCTCGACGTCGAGCGGCCGGCCGCCGACTGGAAGCCCGTCACGCCGGGCCCCGGCGCCGCCGCCCCCGAGACGCTGCTGGTCGCCGACGGGGTGCGCCGGATCGACGCCCGCGTGTGGGTGCACGATCCCGACCTGCCGATGCCCGTCCCCGGGATCGCCGCCTCCTACGCCGCCGGGATCGTCCGCTGCGGGCGCGAGGGGGCCGAGCTGGCCGCGATCGAGGTCAACAGGACGCTGATCTCGGCCTCGCCGTACGCGCCGGAGGTCAAGACCGCGCACGCCTCCTACCTGCCGAACAAGGCCGCCGACTCCAGCTTCGAGGAGCTGTCGCTCGCCCTGCAACGCCAGGTCACCCAGCTGGAGGTGGACCTCGCCGTCCGCCACCGGTCGCTGGGCGACGACCTGCTGCTGGTGGACGGCCCGCTGCGGGGACGCACCCACCTGCCCCGGACGGTCGGCTACATCAAGACGCACCACGCGGCGTACCTGCCGCAGCCGCAGTCGGCCGTGGTGGCCGCGCTCACGCCGGGGCAGCGCACGCCGGTGTTCCTCATGGGCACGAGCTGGCGCCGGCACGCCTGGTACCTGCGGCTGCCGGTCCAGTCGACGGCGCCGTGGGCGGGGATCGCCCGCTGCGAGGCCAGCGCCGAGCTCGACCCCTCGCAGGTCGTCGAGCTGGCCGACGCCGTCACGCTGGCCCTGCCGGCGCTGGCCGGCGTCGACTACAAGGACCCGCGCGCCCCCCAGAACCTGGTCCCGATCGGCGGCCTGGAGAAGCTGCTCCGCCACCATCTGGGCGACCCGCGCCTGCTCTACCGTTCACTGCGCACGGCCGCCCACCAGTAGCCCGGTCAGCCGGCCGGGAGGGTGGCGGTGACGACCAGGCCGCCGCCCTCGCGCGGGCGGGCCGTCACGTCCCCTCCGTGCGCGACGGCCACCGAGCGCACGATCGACAGCCCGAGCCCCGCGCTCGTCCCGGTGACCACCCGTTCGGCGCCGTGCCGGTGGAACGGCTTGAACAGCAGCGGCACGTCGTACGGGGGGATGCTCGGCCCGCTGTTGCTCACCTCCACCTCGGCCCGCCCGTCCGGCGTCGTCCGGCTCACCACCCGGACCCATCCGCCGTCGCCGAGGTTGTGCCGGACGCCGTTCTCGACCAGGTTGTGCACCAGCCGTTCGAGCAGCAGCGCGTCGCCCGCGGTCGGCGCGGGCCCGGCCTCCTCCTTCACGACGACGTTCGCCTCCGCCGCGGCGCGGGCGGTCTGGGCGACGACGTGCGAGACGATGTCGGCGAGGTCCACCGGGGAGCGGTCGGCGATCTCCTGCTCGGAGCGGGCCAGCAGCAGCAGGCCCGAGATGAGCCGCTCGTGGCGGGCGTTGATCTGCAGCAGGCTCTCGCCCAGCTCCTTGACGTCGTCGGAGGCGGTACGCCGGTGCATCGCCAGCTCCACCAGCGCCCGGTTGAGCGTCAGGGGGGTGCGCAGCTCGTGGGAGGCGTTGGCGACGAACCTGCGCTGGCCGTCGAAGGAGTGGTCGAGCCGCTCCACCATCGTGTCGAACGTGTCGGCCAGCGTCTTGACCTCGTCCGGGGGGCCGCCGAGCGCGATGCGCTCGTGCAGGCCGCGTTCGGCCATGGGGGCGGCGGCGATCCTGCGCGCGGTCTCGGTCACCAGGTGCAGCGGGGCCAGCACGCGTCCGGCCACCACCCAGCCGAGCCAGATGGCGGTCCCGCACACGACGACCAGCGCGATCGCGCCCTGGGTGAGCAGCGAGGTCGCGGCGGCCTCCCGCACCCCTTCCTCCTGCTGCCGCATCCAGTCGACGGCGGCGGCGCCGGCCAGCTCGACGCCGTCCTGCTTGAGGAAGATCACGTTCTTGCGGGTGCCGGCAGTGGTCACGAACCGGTTCTCGAACGACTGCGCGAGCTGCTGGTTGAACAGCAGGTACGTGACGCCCAGCAGGGCCAGCCCCGCCACCAGGAACAGGGCGCCGTACACGAGGGTGAGGCGCAGCCTGAGGGTGGGGTGCGGCAGTCTCATGCGATCCGGTACCCCACTCCCGGCACCGTCTCCACCACCGGCGGGTCGGCCAGCTTGCGGCGCAGCTTGAGTATCGTCAGCCGCACCGCGCCGGTGAACGGGTCGGCGTGCTCGTCCCACGCCTTCTCCAGCAGGTGCTCGGCCGAGACGACCGCGCCCTGCGCCCGCATCAGCTCGGCCAGGACGGCGAACTCCTTCTTCGACAGCGGCACGAACCGCCCGTTCCTGAACACCTCCCTGCGCCCGGGGTCGAGCGTGATCCCGGCCCGGCGCAGCACCGGGGGAGTGGCCGGGCGCGAGCGCCGTCCCAGCGCCAGGACGCGCGCCGCCAGCTCGGGGAAGGCGAACGGCTTGGACAGGTAGTCGTCGGCGCCGATGGACAGCCCGCTGACCCGGTCGTCGAGCTGGGCGGCGGCCGTGAGCATCAGCACCCGCGCGTCGGAGTCGGAGGCGACCAGCTCCCTGCACACGTCGTCGCCGTGCACGCGCGGCAGGTCGCGGTCCAGGACGACCACGTCGTAGTCGTTGACCGCGATCCGCTCCAGCGCCGCCGCGCCGTCGTGCGCGAGGTCGACCGCGTGGGTCTCGTCGCGCAGCCATTCGGCGATCGCGCCGGCGAGCACGCGCTCGTCCTCCACCACCAGCACCCGCATTCCGTACCTCCGGCTCGATTCTTGCGCGGGTGGTATTTGATCCGGATAAGCCGGAGATGGAAACGCTGGAGAAACACGTCCGCGTATTGCATCTCCCCTCGTAAGTCCACCGGCTTTCGAGCGAGGAGAGCATTCATGCGAGGACGATCCCTCATGGCGCTGGTCGCGGCCGCGCTGTTCCTGACGGCGTGCGGCGCCCAGGAAGGCGGGTCGGACGTGGCGTCGGTGACCGGCACCGGCACCGGCGACAAGCCGACGGCCGGCGCCACGGCCACCGCCGACCGCAACGCGCAGGCCGTGAAGTACACCACCTGCCTGCGCGAACAGGGCCTGGACATCGCCGACCCCGGCCCGGATGGCCGGATCCAGATGAAGTTCGACAAGAGCTCCGGCGGCCCGGAGAAGGTCCAGAAGGCCATGGACGCCTGCAAGGCGCTCCAGCCCGCGGGCATGAACCTGGGCAAGGGCGGCGACCCTAAGCAGGCCGAGAACATGCGCAAGCAGGCGCAGTGCATGCGGGACAACGGCGTGGAGGCGTTCCCCGACCCCGAGGGCGGCATGGTGCGCATCACGCCCGAGGTCGGCGAGGACCCCGACTTCAAGGCCGCGCAGGAGAAGTGCCGGATGAACATCGGCGGGGGACAGGGGGGCTCTTGATGGGCACGGCCACCATCGACGGAAAGGCCGAGCCGGACGCCCCTTCCCCGCGCGCCCGCCGCCGCGGCGGGCGGGCGGTCCTCGCCCTCGTCGGGGTGGCCGCCGTCGCGGGGGCGGCGGTCCTGGCGGTCAATCCCGGCGGGCTGCTGGACGGCGGCGCCACCCCGTCCGCGTCGGCCGGCGCGCTGCCCCCGGCCACCACCCCGGTCACCCGCCAGACGCTGAACGACACCAGGGACGCCGACGGCGAGCTCGGCTACGGCCCGGTCACCACGGCCATGGCCAGGAAGGCCGGCACCGTCACCTGGCTCCCGGACAGCGGCGACCGGATCACCCGCGGCCGGTCCCTGTACCGCCTGGACAACAAGCCGGTCATGCTCCTGTACGGCACCACCCCCGCCTACCGCGACCTGCGGATCGGCAGCGAGGGCAAGGACGTCGAGAACCTGGAGCGCAACCTGCGCAAGCTCGGCTACGACGGCTTCACCGTGGACGACGAGTACACCTACGACACCGCGCAGGCGGTGCGGGAGTGGCAGGAGGACCGCGGCCTCGACGAGACCGGCGTGGTGGAGCTGGGACGCGTCGTCTTCGCCCCCGGCAAGGTCCGGGTGGAGAGCCTGGAGGCCGAGCAGGGCCAGCCCACCGGCCCCGGCCAGAAGATCCTCACCTACACGGGCACGAAGAAGGTCGTCACCGCAGAACTGGCCGCCGAGGACCAGCGGATGGCCAGGAAGGGCACCAAGGTCTCGGTCACGATGCCGGACGGCAAGGACGTCACCGGCCGGATCACCGAGGTGGCCACGATCATCGACCCCGGTGACGGGCAGAACGCCGACCCGGAGACCCGCCTGGAGGTGCAGGTCTCGCTGGGGAACGCCAAGGCGGCCAAGGGGCTGGACCGGGCGGCGGTGAAGGTGACGTTCACCGCCGACCGGCGCAGGGGCGTGCTGACCGTGCCGGTGTCGGCGCTGGTCGCGTTGCGGGAGGGCGGGTTCGGGGTGGAGGTGGTGGAGGGTGGCCGGTCGCGATATGTCGCCGTGCGGACCGGGTTGTTCGCCGGTGGGCGCGTCGAGATCTCCGGCGACGGGCTCACCGACGGCATGACAGTGGGAATCCCGAAATGACCCTCACCCCGAACAACCCCGAAACCCGCATCTCGCCCCCTGCGGACACCTCCGCCCCGGGCCTTGCGGGCACGCCCGCCACAAGCCCGGCGGAGGAGGGGCGGGCCATGATCGTGCTCGCCGGCGTGTCCCGGACCTATCCCGGCGGGGTGGCCGCGCTGGACGCGGTGTCGCTGGAGGTCCGGCGCGGCGAGCTGGTCGCCATCGTCGGCCCGTCGGGCTCGGGCAAGTCCACGATGCTCAACATCGTCGGCACCCTCGACCGCCCGTCGGCGGGCCGCGTCGAGATCGACGGCTACGACGTCTCGACGCTGTCGGACAACGAGCTCTCGGCCCTGCGCGCGACCACGATCGGCTTCGTCTTCCAGCACTTCCACCTGGCCGCCAAGGTCTCCGCCCTGGACAACGTGGCAGACGGCCTGATCTACACCGGCCTGCCGCCGGCCGAACGCCGCCGCAGGGCAGCGACGGCGCTGCGCCGCGTCGGCCTCGGGCACCGCGTCGACCACGAGCCGCACGAGCTGTCCGGCGGCGAACGGCAGCGCGTGGCCATCGCCAGGGCGGTGGCCGGCGACCCGCCGCTGCTGCTGGCCGACGAGCCCACCGGCGCGCTGGACTCCGTCTCGGGCGCCGGCGTGATGGACCTGCTGCACGAGCTGAACGGGAGCGGCACCACCATCGTGATCATCACCCACGACCGCGAGATCGCCGCCGGCCTCCCCCGCCAGGTGAGCATGCGAGACGGCCGCATCGTCTCCGACTCGGCCTTCGACTCGGCCTCCGACTCGGCCTCCGACTCGGCCTCCGACTCGGCCTCCGACTCGGCCTCCGACTCGGCCTCCGACTCGGCCTCCGGCTCCAGCGCGGACTCGGGCTCCGGTTCCGGTTCAGAGGGCGGTGGCCGGTGCGTGCGCGAGCCCGTCGAATCCGAGGTGGCGTGATGGCGACCCTGGAGCGCCCCAGGCTCTCCCCGGCCAGGATGCGCCCGCGCGATGTGATGCGCGTCGGCGCGGTCGGCCTGCGTACGCGCCCGCTGCGGGCGTTCCTGTCGGCGCTCGGCATCGCGATCGGCATCGCCGCGATGATCGGCGTGGTGGGCATCTCGTCCTCCTCCAGCGCCGAGCTGGACCGTACGCTGTCCGCGCTGGGCACGAACCTGCTCACCGTCTCCTCCGGCACCACGCTCCTGGGCGAGGCGGCCCAGATGCCGATGGACGCCGAGGCGATGATCGAGCGCATCGGCCCGGTGGAGTCGGTCTCGTCCACCGGCAAGGTGCCCGAGGCCAAGGTCTACCGCAGCGAGGAGATCCCGGCGCCCCAGACCAACGGCCTGGTCACGATCGCCGCCCGCCTCGACCTGCTGCCGACCGTGGGCGCGACGGTCCGCCGCGGCACCTGGCTCAACGCGGCCACCGAACGCTACCCGGCCGTCGTGCTCGGCTCGGCCGCCGCCCAGCGGCTCGGCATCGGCACCGTCACCCCCGACACGCAGGTGGTGATCGGCGGCATCCGGTTCACGGTGGTCGGGCTGCTCGACCCGGTGCCCCTGGCCGAGGAGCTGGACAGCGCGGCCCTGGTCGGCTGGCCGGTCGCGGAGTCCAGGCTGGACTTCGACGGGCATCCGACCACGCTCTACACCCGCTCGCAGGAGGCGAGGCTGGAGGACGTGCGGTCGGTCCTGGCCGGCACGGCCAACCCCGAGGCGTCCAGCGAGGTGGACGTCTCCCGCCCGTCCGACGCGCTGGCCGCCAAGCAGGCGACCAGCCAGGCCTTCGCCGGGCTGCTGCTCGGCGTCGGGGCGGTGGCGCTGCTCGTGGGCGGCGTCGGCGTGGCCAACACGATGGTCATCTCGGTGCTGGAACGCCGCGCGGAGATAGGCTTGCGCCGGTCGCTCGGCGCGACGCGGGGCCAGATCCGCACCCAGTTCCTCGCCGAGTCGCTGCTGCTGTCCGCGCTGGGCGGCGCGGGCGGGATCCTGCTGGGGGCCGGCGTCACCGTCGCCTACGCCTTCTCCCGCGGATGGCCCGCCGTGGTGCCCGCGTGGGCGACCGTCGGGGGCCTGGCGGCCACGCTGCTCATCGGCGCGGTGGCGGGGCTCTACCCGGCCGTGCGCGCCTCCCGGCTGTCGCCGACGGAGGCGCTGTCGGCGCCGTGAGACAGGCGCCCCGGGGCAGGACGGAGCGGGTCAGGACAGGGCGGGTCAGGACAGAGCGGGTCAGGACAGAGCGGACCCGGGGGCGGGGGAGTAGCAGGTCGTCCTGCCGACGATCCTGACGTTCGGCCCGTCGAGCACGGTGAGCTCGAACGTCAGGTTCGTCCGGGGGTTGCGCACGACGGAGACGACCGGGGTCTCGTCACGCAGGTCGAGGTCCTCGACGATCTGGTCGTAGCCCAGGTCCTGGAGGGTGTGCAGGAGGCCGTCGGGAGCGTCGGCGGCCTCGCCCTCGGCCCGGACGAGCCGGCGCACCTGGCCGGGCACGCACGAGCGGTCCTCGGTCTCGTCGGAGCGGTCGGCCGGCGAGACGCGCAGAGGGCCGCTGGTGAGCAGGGCGTCGGTGTCGGCGGCGAGCTGCCTGGCCGCGTCCTCGAAGGAGGACTGGCGGCCGGAGGTACAGGCTGCCGCGACCGCGACGCACACGAGCACCGCGGACATCATGACCGAGCGACCAGCCAGGCGCACGTTGGGACGATATCGGAGATCAATTCCGCGCGCAGGGGGATTAACGCAATATTAATGGCCGATATCAAATTGCCATCTGGCCGCGCATTCTCAGGAGGGGCCGGATTTCAGCTCGTCCAGCTTGCGTTCGATGCGGTCGAGGCGCCGGCACAGCTCTTCCAGGTCGCCGCGTTCGGCTTCCTCCTCCTCGGGGCGCAGGCGGACCAGGAGCGAGCCGCCGGGCTCCAGGCGTACCAGGTCGGTGTCGGTGACGCTCTCGGCCCCCCGGAGCTGCAGCATCACGTTGAGGTCGGCCTGCCGCACGCCCATCCGGCGCAGCGCGGAGGGGATGAAGTGCCCGTCGCGGGCCAGGACGACCGGCGTGCCCTCGAACACCCTGCCGACCGAGGGCACGGTGGCCGCCAGCCGCACCACGATCGAGTTGACCGCCACCAGGATCACCACGCCCACCAGGCCGCCGACCAGCGAGTTGTCCGGGCCGATGATCGCGTTCTGCACGACGTTGCTCATCAGCAGCATGACCACGAAGTCGAAGTTGTTGAGCTGCGCGATGCCGCGTTTGCCGGCGATGCGGAGCAGCACGGCGATCGTCACGTAGACGGCGATCGTCCTGACGGTCTTGTCGGCGACGGAGACCCCCAGGTCGAACAGGTCGCTCACCGGCGCCTCAGCTTGGCGATCAGCCCCAGGTCCTCCACGCAGCGTCCGAGCCCCAGGGCCACCGAGTCGGTGGGCCGCTCCGCCCGCCGCACCGGCATGGACAGCCCCTCCTGCAGCCGCCGGCGCAGGCCGGGCAGCAGCGCACCGCCGCCGACCAGCACCATTCCGCGCTCGCCCAGGTCGGCGGTCAACTCGGGAGGGCAGCGTTCCATGGTGTGCTCGGCGGCCCGCACGATGTGCTCGACCGGCTGGACGGCCGCCTCGCGCACGCGCGCCGCGGGCAGCGCCACCGCGCGCTCCTCGCCGGTGCCGGCGTCCCTGCCGCGGATCAGCACGTTCCCGGTCGGCTCCCGCGTCGCGCGCAGCTTGGCCGCCTCGGCCTCCCGCTCGTCGGCCAGCAGGCCGTGCTCGTCCTCGACCAGGCGGGCGACGGCGCGGGTCACGGCGTTGCCGCCGCCGCGCACGGTTCCGGCGGCGACCACGGCCCCGCAGGACAGCACGGCGACCCTGGTGGCGTCCCGGCCGATGTCGACGACCATGTGCCCGCTGCCGTCGCGCACCGGCAGGCCCGCGCCGAGCGCGGCGGCGATCGCGTGCTTGACCAGCAGGATCCCGCGGGCCTCCGCCTCGAAGCCGGCGTCGCGCAGCGCCACCCGCTCGATCGGCGTGAACTCGTCCGGCACGGCCATCACCAGGCGCGGCCGGGGGAAGGGGTGCCGGTGCACCTTGCGCAGGAAGTGCCTGATCATGCGCCGGGCGAGCTCGCCGTCCTGGGGCAGGCCGTCGCTGATCGGCCAGTACGTCTCGCCGTCAGCGCCGTCAACGCCGTCAACGCCGTCAACGCCGTCAGCGCCGTCAGCGCCGGTCACGGCATCGGCGCCGAAGCCGACGACCTTGCCCGTCCGCCGGTCGCGCAGGACGACCGACGGCTCGTCCAGCACGATGCCCCTGCCCTTGGCGTAGATCCTCGTGCCGGCCGCGCCGAGGTCGATCGCCAGGTCACGACCCAGGAGGCTCATCGCCGTACTGGGAGGTTGAGCATCATGCCTGGGTGTATATCCGGCGCTTCTCCAACGCAACACCAGGAACCGCAGAGTTCCGTTTTACCCTTCGCGCCGCAGGGCGGCCAGGGTCTCGTCGGCCCACTCGATGCCGGAGCGCGCCTGGTGCAGGCCCAGGGAGAGGGCGTACTTGCCGAACAGGCCCTCGGGCTGGCAGTCGAGCACCGCGAGGCGGGCCTGGAAGTGGCCCTTGATGCGCTCGACCACGGCGGCGGCCTGCTCGGCGTCGAGCAGCGCCAGCAGGAACGCCTGGAGGGCGGTCTCGCTGCGCACGGTCGCCGACGGGTCGTGGCCGACCAGCCACTCGGTGACCAGCGTGCGGCCCTCGGGGGTGATGGCGTAGATCTTGCGGCCCCGGGCGCCCTCGTGCTCGACCGTCACCAGGCCGTCGGCGGCCATCTTGACCAGCTCCGGATAGATCTGCGTGTGCCCCGCCTGCCAGACGTGGTTGAGCGAGTGCTCGAACTTCTTGGCCAGGTCGTAGCCGCTGGCCGGGCCTTTGGTGGCGAGCAGGCCGAGGAGCGCGATCCGCAGGGACATGTCCGCCAGCATAGCGAAGGCTTGACATGTCAGCTCTTACATATCAATCTTCACCTGTGACTAATGACATGAAGACCAAGGGCAACGGGCTGGTGTTGCTGGCGGTGCTCGGCGGGATGTTCCTGGCGATGCTCGACCAGACGATCGTCGGCACCGCGCTGCCCCGCATCACCGGCGAACTGGGCGGCACCCGGCTCTACACCTGGGTGGTCACGGCCTATCTGCTCACCTCCACGGTGACCGTGCCGCTGTACGGCCGGCTCTCCGACCAGCACGGCAGGAAGCCGCTGCTGCTCGTCGGGATGTCGGTGTTCGTCGTCGGATCGGCGTTGTGCGGGCTCGCCCAGGACATGACCCAGCTCATCGCCTTCCGCGCCGTGCAGGGGCTGGGCGCGGGCGCGTTGTTGCCGCTGTCGCTGGCCCTGGTGATGGAGATGTTCCCGCCCGGCCGCAACGGCGCCCGCGTGCAGGGCGCGCTCGGCGGCGTGATGGCGTTGACGTACCTGGCCGGGCCCTTCCTGGGCGGGTTGTTCACCGACCACGCGAGCTGGCGGTGGGCCTTCTACGTGAACGTGCCGCTCGGGATCGTGCTGATCGCGATCGTGGTGCTGCGGCTGCCGTTCCGTGCGGGCACCGGCGGCGGGGGCCGGCCGGACTACGCGGGCATCGCGGTGTTCAGCGTGGCCATCAGCGCCCTGCTGCTCGGCCTGACCGAGAAGGGCCTGGACGGCAACTCCTGGACGTCCCCGTCCGTGGCCGGGCCGATCCTGCTGGCGCTGGTGCTGCTGGCCGCGTTCGTGCTGGTCGAGTTGCGGGCGGCGAACCCGGTCATGCCGATGCACCTGTTCCGGGACCGTACCTACACGCTGGTCAACGCGACCTCCTTCTTCACCGCCTTCTGCATGTACGCCGGCGTGGTGTTCCTGCCCCGCTACTTCCAGCAGGCGCTGGGCATCAGCGCCACCGAGTCGGGGCTGAGGATCTACCCGATGACGCTGGCCATGGTGGCGGGCAGCGCGCTCATGGGCACGCTGATGTCCAGGACGCGCACGTACAAGCCGTGGCTGGTCGGGGCGCCGTTCCTGCTGGCAGCCGGCAGCCTGCTCTGCCTGAACCTCACCGTGCGCACCGACGGCCTGCTGCTGGCCGGGTGGATGGCGCTGCTCGGGCTCGGCATGGGGCCGATGTTGTCGGGGCTGACCGTGGCCGTGCAGCAGGCCGTCCCGCCGCGGTACATCGGCACGGCCTCGGCCAACCTCACCTTCTTCCGGCAGATCGGCGGCTCCGTGGCGCTGGCGCTGGCCGGCACCGCGTACACGTCGGTCATCACCACGGACGCGCCCGTCCACGGGCTCGCGGCCGCGCACGCCTCGGCGGCGGCCGTGGTCATCCCGTCGCTGGGCGTGGCGGGCGCGGTGATCGCCCTGGTCGCGCTGGTCATGATGCCCGGCAGGCGGCTGGAGCAGGCGCCCGCCGCGGAGAGCAGAGTGGAGGCCGGTTTCGCGTCGTAAGCGACGTCGTGCGAAGCTGTGGATGTCCCCAGAACCAGGAGGTCCTCATGGCGGAAACACCGGAGCCGGAAGTCAGCGAGACTCCCGAGGACGAGATGAAGCGCAAGTTCCGCGAGGCGTTGGAACGCAAGCGCGGGCAGCAGGCCGACTCGGCCGCGGGTGGCAGGGGCGTGGACCCGTCGAAGATCCACGGGGCGCACGGTCCGGCAGCGAGTAAAAGATCCTTCAGGCGCAAGAGCGGCGGCTGAAAGGCCCGATTTAGCAGGGGGTACGGCATGCCGTGCCCCCTTTCTCTTTGCCGTGATAGGTAGATCTTTACCCGGTTCATGACGATTCGTTTGTATTTGTCCGAATCTCTGGGTACGGTCTTAACCAATTACCAGCTGGTGGCGTAGTCCCTACCAGGAGAGGGACGACAGCTGGCGCCGAATCCCGACTTGTCGGGAACCGGGGACCCATCTCATTGGGGTGAATCCGGCCACGTGCCGGTAGGGCATCTCCACGCCCGAACCCGTCAGCTAACCCGGTAGGCGAGATGGAGAGGACTTCACGCATGTACCACCTCGTCGTACCCCCGGACAGTGTAGTGACGACCGCCTGCTGAGCGGTCTCTTCCCTGACTTCCCCCACGCGCCGCGTAACCACCTTTTCGGCGCTCTGCCCGGTTACGCACCGTAGTCACGCGCGTTCCCCCTGTCCCCTCGCGAAGGACTTCACTGCTTCATGTCTCGATTTGGCCTGCGCTCTCTCGCTCTGCTGTCCGTGTCCGCCATGGGCGCGCTGACGATCTCCGCCACCGGCGCCCACGCCGACACCGGCGACGACCAGAAGATCCTGCTCAAGGGTTCCACGAAGGCTTCCTACTTCTGGGACGACTCCTCCGGCCGCGCCGGCGACACCGGCCTGCCGGCCAGCGGCAAGCCCATGCAGAAGGGCCTGGCCGCCAGCCCCAGCTGGCCCCTCATGACCGAGGGTTACGTGACCTACAACGGCAAGAAGATGCCGTTCTTCGTGGGCGACCGCGGCCCCGGCGAGCCCTCCAGCCGTGGCGTCATGCTCGACCTCGACGCCAAGACCTTCGCCGAGCTGACCGGCGGCACCTTCAACCCCGACACGCTCGGCGTGGACGGCAACGGCGGCCAGGGCCACATCAAGATCGACTACGTCATCACCAAGTGGGGCGACGGCAAGGGCAAGAAGAACTACCCCGTGGCCTTCTCCACCGGCGCATGGGGCAGGTTCGACGACAACCCCGCCGAGCCCCCCAAGGTGCTGGCCGAAAAGCCCGCCGACGACGCGGCCGGTTCCGCCGGCGGCCAGGTCGGGAAGACCGTCGCGATGGGCGGCACCGTGATGGCCGGCGTGCTCGTGCTGGCCGGCGGCGGCGTGGTGCTCGGCGGCGAGCGTCTGCGCAAGCTCCTCAACGACTGATCTGCGGACAGACCACTCTTTACGCCTCGCGACCAGAATGACATTCTGGTCGCTGTGATCCAGCGCGCAGCCGCCAACGGCATCGAGATCGCCTACGAGAGCTTCGGCTCACCGGAAGGCAGGCCCCTGCTGCTCATCATGGGACTCGGCGCCCAGCTCATCCACTGGGACGACGAGTTCTGCGAACTCCTGGCCGAGCAGGGCCACCACGTCATCAGGTTCGACAACCGCGACGCGGGCCTGTCCACCCACCTCCACGACGAGGGCGTGCCCGCATGGGGTGCGCCCTCGCCGTACGTGCTGGACGACCTGGCCGACGACAGCGCCGGGCTCATGGACGTCCTGGGCCTGCCCGCCGCGCACGTCGTCGGCGCCTCGATGGGCGGGATGATCGCCCAGGCGCTGGCCATCCGGCACCCCGCCCGCGTGCTGAGCCTGACCTCGATCATGTCCACGCCCAGCCCGCAGGCGGCCCCGCCGACCGAGGCGGCCGCCGCGGTGCTCCTCGCCAAGCCCGCGACCGACCGCGAGGGGGTCGTCGCCGGCGCGCTGAGCACCTGGGCCGTGCTCGGGTCCCCCGGCTGGGAGCTGGACCGTGAACGCGTCACCAGGCTGGCCGGGCTCGCCTTCGACCGCTGCCACGACCCGTCCGGCACCGCCCGCCAGCTCGCCGCCATCATGGCCTCGGGCGACCGCACGTCCGCGCTGGGCGGGCTGAAGGTGCCCGCGCTGGTCATCCACGGCGAGGACGACCAGCTCGTGCCGCTCGCCGGCGGGCGGGCCACGGCCGCCGCCATCCCGGACTCCCGCCTGGTCACCTACCCCGGCATGGGCCACGACCTGCCCCGCCCCCTCTGGCCCGCGATCGTCGCCGAGATCACCGCCCACACCGGCTCCGCGACGCCCGCCCGGCCGGAGCCCGCCGCGTGACCCGCCACAAGACCCGCCGCAGAGCCTTTGTCGGCGCGGGCCGTCAGAGCTCCAGCTTCTCCTCGATGACCTTGAGCATGTGCCGGGCCAGGGCCAGGTTGGCCCGGTTGCGGTCGAGGGCGAGGTAGAGGAACAGGCCCTTGCCGCTGCGGCCGGTCAGCGGGCGGATGATGTGGTACTGGGCGGTCAGCGTGATCAGGATGTCCTCGATGCCGTCCTTGAGGCCCAGTGAGTCCATCGTGCGCAGCTTGGCCTTGATGACCTCGGTGTTGCCCGCCGCCGCGACCTGCAGGTCCAGCTCCTTCGAGCCGCCGAGCGTGCCGAGCGCCATGCCGCTGCCGTGGTCGACGATCGCCGCCCCGATCGAGCCGTCGATGCTCATCATCTCTTTGAGGGAGACGTCCATGCCTGCCATGCTTTCCTCCGCTTCGGTGGGGATGGTCAGTGTTTGCGTGCCACGGCGGCCACGGAGGCCGCCGTCTTCCTGCCCTCCAGCCGGAGGAGCCCGACGTTGGCGCCGGGTCCCGCCAGAACCGTGAGGACGATCGTGGGGCCCGCGGCGTAGAAGGCCACGAACCCTGCGGTGCCGGACACGAGGGTCTCCTCGAACGTCCCGCGGCCCGCCATGGTCAGCATCCGGCCGCTCATCGCGAGCAGCGCCGCCGACAGCGCCGCCACCTGCTCGCCGGTGTCTCCTTGCAGGTCGCAGGCGATCCGCAGGCCGTCGACGGTGCACGCCACGCTGCCGGTGACGTCCGGCGTGCGGCCGCGCAGGAGCTCCATCTCAGCCAGGACCTCTTGCCGTAGCTCCACGGGTGGCCTCCTCCTGCGTCGTGAGGGGAACCTCACGGCATCTCCTCCAGGGCCTTCTTCAGCCGCAGCAGCAGCGTCAGATCGGTCGGATCACCCGTCGGCACCGGCCCCGAGCCCGGCCCGGCGCGCCCGTCGCCGGCGGGAACGGCCACCGGGGCCGGCACCCGCTTGGGCAGCGCCTCCCCGTCGTCCGTACGGCGTTGCGCGGGCCGTGCCGGATCGGGCGGGACGAGGAGGCCGGCGGCGGCCAGCCTCCTGACGGCCAGCAGCACCGAGTAGCCCGACCGGCCCAGCTGCCGGGCCAGCTCCAGCGGGGTCGCCTTGTGGTCGGCCCGTACGACGACCTCCCACTGCACCTGGCTGAGCGCCACCCCGTGCCCGGGCAGGCGCGGGACCGGCCGCACGGGCTGGCTGTCCACCTCCGGCGAGGGCCAGATGCCGGCCAGCTGCTCCCGGCGGCGGGCGGACTCCCGCACCAGCTCCTGGACGTCGAAGAACCACTGCCCGCCCAGCCAGTGCTCCTCCCCGGGCCGGAACTTCGGCCGCACGCCGGTCACCGGCAGCAGGAAGAAGGCGGCGTCGTGGACCACGCCGAGCACGGCGTACTGGAGCTCGGCCAGGGTGACCGGGCCCTCCTGGAGCAGCCGGGCGCGGCCGCCGTCGGCCTGCAGGGCGCGCAGTGCCGGCTCCGGCACCCGCCCCCTGGCCGCGAACAGCCGCTCGACGCCCGGCGTCTGGGCGCACTCCATGTACGTCACGCGCCCGTCCGACAGGTAGATCGTGCCGTTGCGGCCCAGGCGGAGCGCACCCGTCGCGCGTTCGCGGGCGAGTCCGGCGAGGAGTGAGTCGAGCGCGGCCATGGCTCAGGCGGTCAGCAGGTCGGAGATGGCCCGCAGGCGGTAACGGGCCAGGGCCAGGTTCGACCGTTCCGGGTCGAGGCGGACGTAGATGACCAGCGGCCCCTCGAAGACCGTCTCCAGCAGCCGGAGCAGGTGGTGCCCCCGGTCGGTGGTGACGATCATGTCGTCGATGCGCACGATCTCGCCGGGGCACGTCCTGGTCAGCCCGTCGGTGGTGGCGCGCAACGCCTCGGTCAGCGCCGCGGCGGACCTGTCGGCGTCCACGCCGGACGCGCTGCTGAAGGCGACCGCCATGCCGCTCGTGCCGTCGACCAGCATGGCGTCGAGCGCGCCCGGTATCGACATGACCTCAGCCAGGCAGGTGTCCACTCCCAGCACCGCGAGCCTCCCTCCATCGTGGGACGGGGAAAGCGTAGGGGGCCACAAGAGACCAGAAGGTACGCGATTAACCGAGAGATACGTTTTTATACGGCCAGGACGAAGAAAAGCATCACTCGTACGGAAATATGATCAATTCACGAGATTTTTTCACGATGACGGAGAATTTCGTGCACGTTCTCCTCGGCCCACCGCGCGACCACCGAGATCGGCGCGTGCAGCGAGCGGCCGAGGTCGGTCAGGGTGTACTCCACCCGCGGCGGCACCTCGGCGAAGACCTCGCGGGTGATCAGCCCGTCCAGCTCCATGGCCCGCAGCGTCTGGGTGAGCACCTTCGGCGTCACGCCGCCGATCCGCCCGCGGAGCACGGTGAAGCGCATCGGCCCGTCGCTGAGGCTGAGCAGCACCAGCACCGACCACTTGTCGCCGATCCGGTCGAGGACCAGCCGGGTCGGGCAGTTCGGGTCGAAGGCGTCACCGGTATCCATAAGGTACTTATAGCACGATGAAGTAACCAGTATCCATTGGATACTGTGCTTCTCATGAAGATCCTCGTGTTCGGCGCGACCGGAATGATCGGTCAGCGCATCGTCACCGAACTCACCGGCCGCGGCCACGACGTCACCGGTGTCAGCCGCCGCGGTCCCGTCAAGGGCGACGTCCACGACGCCGCCACGCTCGCCGAGGGCTACGACGCCGTCGTCTGCGCCATCGCCCCGCCGCGTGACGGCACCGAGCCCGAGCCGCCGTTCCTGGCCGCCAACCGCGCCCTCATCGACGGCCTGCGCGCCGCCGGGGTGAGCCGGGTGCTGGTCGTGGGCGGCGCGGGCAGCCTCAAGGCCGGGCCGGACGTCGACCTGGTCGACACGCCCGGCTTCCCGGAGATCTACAAGAAGGAGGCCAAGGCCGCGCGGGCCGCGCTCGGGCTCTACCGGGAGGTGACCGACCTCGACTGGACCTACGTCTCACCGGCCGCCGAGATCGCGCCCGGCGAGCGCACCGGCGTCTACCGGATCGGCCGCGACGACCTGCTCAGCGACGCCGACGGCCGCAGCTTCATCACCGCCGAGGACTACGCGGTGGCGATCGCCGACGAGCTGGAGGAGCACGCACACCCGCGCACCCGCATCACGGTCGCCTACTGATCGTCCTCGTCCGGGTCGTCGGGCAGCAGCGCCTTCTCGTCGGGCTTGTGCACCAGCACGTTGTCCACGTACGACTTCACCGCCGTGGCCAGCCCGACGTCGCCGCCCGCCGCCTCCGACAGGTACCAGCGGTGGTCGAGTATCTCGTGGAAGAGCTGCGCGGGCTCCAGCTTGCCGCGCAGCCCGGCGGGGATGTCGTCGACCGTCGGATGGAACACCTCGGCGAGCCAGCGGTGGGCGACGATGGCCTCGTCCTCGTGGCGCAGGCCCTTGGCGACCCGGTAGCCGTCCAGGTCGTTGAGCAGCCGCCGCGCCTGGTTCTCCTCCACGTCGAGCCCGGTCAGCCTGATCAGCCGGCGCTGGTGGTGGCCGGCGTCCACCACCTTGGGCCGGACGATCAGGCGGCCGGTGCCGACCTTGCGCCGCACCATCATCTCGGCGACGTCGAAGCCGAGCAGGTTCAGGCGGCGGATGCGCTGCTCCACGCGGTGCCAGTCGACCTCGTCGATGATCTCGCTGTCGGTGATCTCGGCCCACAGGCGGTGGTAGCGGGTGACGATGTCCTCGGCGGTCTCCATGGGGTCGATCGACGGGTGCAGCAGCCCGCCGGCCTCCAGGTCGAGCATCTCGCCGAAGATGTTGGTGTGGGCGACGTCGATGTCGGTCAGCCGCTGGCCCTCGCTGATCATCGGGTGCATCTCGCCGGTCTCGGCGTCCACCAGGTAGGCCGCGAAGGCGCCGGCGTCCCGGCGGAAGAGCGTGTTGGACAGCGAGCAGTCGCCCCAGTAGAAGCCGTTCAGGTGCAGGCGCACCAGCAGCACGGCGAGCGCGTCGAGCAGGCGGGTGAGCGTGTCGGGGCGCAGGGTGCCGGACATCACGGCGCGGTAGGGGAGCGAGAACTGCAGGTGCCGGGTGATCAGCGCGGCGTCCAGGCCCTCGTCGCGGCCGGTCACGTACGCCACGGGCTCGACGGCCGGGGCGTCCAGCCGGGCCAGGTCCCACAGGAGCTGGTACTCGCGTCTGGCGTACCGCTCGCTGATCTCCTTGATCGCGTAGACCTTGCCGGACAGCCGGGCGAACCGCACGACGTGGCGGGAGATGCCGCGCGGCAGATCGACCAGATGATGCTTGGGCCAGTCGGCCAGCGGGACGTCCCAGGGGAGCCGGATGAGGTCGGGGTCGCCTAGCGCGCCAGTGATCTGCAGGGGCATGAACGTCAGGATATGGTGCGTAGGTGGACGAGTTTCTCAACTGGTACTTTTCCGACCGTCCCGTCGTCGCCAGCCAATTGGGAGCCGACGGCTACGACCACACCCTCGGCGATTTCACCGCCGCCGCCTGGGAGAACAGAGCCCGGGAAGAGATCCGCTGGATCGACCGCCTCTCCGACGCCCCGGCCGACTCGCTCGACGACGCCATCGACAGAGACCTGGTCCTGTCCCAGCTGAGGGGCTCGGTCGCGCTCGAATCCTGGCCCGAGTGGCGGCGCAACCCGGGCCTGTACCTCTCGGCCGTCTTCGGGTCGCTGTTCAACGCCTTCCAGCAGCGGCTCAAGCCGGAGGCCGAACTGGTCGCCGCCGCGATCTCCCGCCTGGCCGAGGTGCCCGGCGTGCTGGCCGCCTGCCAGGCCAACCTCGACCCCGACCTCGCCGCGCCGCTGCTGGTCACGCGCGGGCTCAACCAGGCACGTACGGGCCGCAACTTCCTCACCCGCACGCTCCCCGCGATGGTCGGCGACGAGACGCTGCGCGCCCGGCTCGCCGAGGCCGCCGGACCCGCCGCCGACGCGTTCGACGCGCTGGTGTCCTTCCTCGAAGGCTTCCGGTGCGGCGGCACCTGGCGGATGGGGGAGAAGCTCTACTCCACCCTGCTGCGCGAGCGCGAGATGCTCACGTACGGCGCCGCCGAGCTGCACCAGAAGGGCAGGGCCGCCTGGGCCGACCTGGACGCCCGGATGCGCCGCGTCGCCCTCGGCATGACCGGCGCCGAGGACTGGCGGGCCGCCATGGAGTCCCTCATGGACGACCACCCGCCGACCCTGGCCGACATGCGGGCCGAGTACGAGGCCGAGACCCGGCGGGCCCGCGAGTTCGTCCGCGAGCGCGGGCTGGTCACCTTCCCCGAGGGGGAGGAGTGCGAGGTCCTGCCCTCGGCCGAGTACGCCCGCCCGGTGCTGTACGTCGCCCACTACCTGGCCCCGCCGCCGCTCAGCAGCTCGCGCACGGGCATCTTCTTCGTTCCCTACACCCCCGACGGCTTCACCGAGGAGCAGGTGCGCCAGCGCCTGCGCACCAACGCGCGCGCCCAGATGCCCTCGATCGCCGTGCACGAGGCCTACCCCGGGCACCACTGGCACCTGTCGTACATGGCGGACAACCCGCGTACGGTCCGCAAGGTCTTCAGGACGCCGTACTTCACCGAGGGCTGGGCCCTGTACGTCGAGAAGGTGCTGCACGAGCAGGGCTACTTCGACACCCCCGCCACCGAGCTGGCCCACCTGGACTTCCGCCTCTTCCGCGCCGCCCGGATCATCGTGGACACCGCGCTGCACTGCGAGGACATGTCGATCGAGGAGGCCGAGACGTTCATGGCCACCAAGGCGTCGCTGTCGCCCGGCACCGCCCGGGGCGAGGTGAACCGCTACTGCGCCTGGCCGACGCAGGCGCCGTCGTACCTGACGGGGGCCATCGAGATCGACCGCATCCGGGAGTCGTTCACCGGGTCGCTGCGGGAGTTCCACGACCGGATCGCCGGCTCCGGCGGCCTGCCGCTGGGCCTGGCCGAACAGGCCGCGCTGGCCTGACCGGGCCGATCGCGCTCCCGGGGCTCATCGCGCTCCCCGGGCTCCCGGGCTCTTCGCGCTAGCTCGGGCGGCGCGGGAAGGCCGGCGGGTTGGCCGCGCGGTCCACGACGGCGGCGAGCTGCTCGTCGGTCAGGACCGTCGGCCGGCCCACGGCCAGCCCGCGCACGTAGACCTCGCACAGCCACTCCAGCAGGCGGGTGGCCTCGAACGCCTGCTCCATCGTCGCCCCGATGGTCACCCCGCCGTGGTTGGCCATCAGGGCGGCCTGCTTGCCCGCCAGCGCCGCCCGCACGTTGGCGGCCAGCTCGGGCGTGCCGTAGGTGGCGTACTCGGCCACCTTGACCACGCCGCCCAGCAGCAGCGCGTTGTAGTGGACCGGCGGCAGCTCGGTCATCGTCGTGGCCACGACCGTCCCGAACACCGAATGCGTGTGCACGATCGCCTGAGTGCCCGTCGCCTGGTAGACGGCCAGGTGCATGGGGGTCTCCGACGACGGCTGCAGCTCGCCCTCGACCAGGTGGCCCTCCAGGTCCACGATCGGGCACGCCTCCGGGGTCAGCCGGTCGAGCGCCACGCCGGACGGAGTGACCGCCACCTGGTCGCCCCGGCGCACGCTCAGGTTGCCCGAGGTGCCGATGACCAGGCCCAGCTCGACGGCGCGCCTGCCGTACTCGCACAACTGCTCGCGGAGGCTCATGGGCGGGCATAGTAGTCGGTCGTCCGAAATACTTCCAGCTCCGGCCTCTCTTCGTCAGAGGCGGTCGAGCGCCTGGAGCATGAGCCGTTCGAGGTCGACGCGGGTGAGCCGGCCCGGGTAGAGGAGCAGGTGCAGGCTGAGGCCGTCGACCAGGGCGAGCAGGTGCTCGGCGAGGTCGTCGAGGCTGCCGTCCGCGCGCACCTCGCCGGCCGCGCGGGCCTGGGCCAGCAGCTCCCGTACGGCGGCGCGCAGCTCGTCGGCCTCGGCGCGCTGGACCTCCGCCAGCCGTTCCGAGGCCAGGCTGCGGCTCCAGAAGCTGACCTCCAGCCGGCTCTCCTGGGTGCGCTCGGCGTCCAGCGGCAGGTTGTCCAGCAGCAGCTCGCGCAGGGCGGCCAGGCCCGTGACGCCCTCGACCTTGCGCGTCAGCCGCTCCCTGATGCGCTGGTGCGACTGGCTCAGCGCCGACAGCAGGATCTCGTCCTTGTCGGCGAAGTAGTGCGCCAGCACGCCGTTGGAGTAGCCGGCCTCCTTGGCGATGGCCCTGGTGGTGGCGGCGTCGATGCCGTCCCTGACGATCACCCTGCGGGCCGCCGACAGGACCTCGGCCCTGCGCTCATCGTGATCGACGATCTTCGGCATCGGGATCCCCCTCTTTGTCGCGGCGACTCCCACCATATTGACTTTTTATTCGGACGTCTGTCTATTTAGTCCATGACCGTCGCCACGGTCGGCGTGCACATCGTCGACATCCTCGCCAGGCCCGTCGAGCACATCCCCGAGGGCCAGGACACCGTACTCGTCGAGCAGATCCGCCTCACCGCCGCCGGCGCCGCCGCCGGAACGGCCGTGGACCTGGTCAAACTCGGCAACGACGTGATCACCATGGGCGCGATCGGGGACGACGAGCTCGGCGACTTCCTGGTGGCCGTCCTCGCCAAGCGCGGCGTGGACGCCTCCCGCCTGGTCCGCAGGGCCGGCGAGCAGACCGCCGCCTCGATCCTGCCCATCCGCCCCGACGGCGGCCGGCCCAGCTTCCACGTGCCCGGCGCCAACCTCGGCGTCACCCTCGCCGACCTGGACCCCGACGTGCTCCGCCGCGCCCGGGCGATCCACCTGGGCGGCATGGACGTCACCTTCGGCCTGGGCGACCCCGCCTTCTTCGCGCTCCTCGACGAGGTGCGCGCGGCCGGCACGATCGTCACGATGGACCTGCTGTCGGAGCTGCCCGACCTGCTGGCGATGGCCCGCGCGTTCCTGCCCCACGTGGACTACGTGCTGCCCAACGAGTCGCAGGCGCTGCTCATGACCGGCGACCCCGACGTGGCCACCGCCGCCGCGACCCTGCTCGCCGACGGCCCCGAGGGCGTGCTCGTCACCCTCGGCGCGGCCGGCAGCCTCGTGCTGACCTCCGGCGGCGGGCCCGAGCGGGTGCCCGCGCTGGAGACGGAGGTCGCCGACACGACCGGATGCGGCGACGCGTACTGCGCCGGCTTCCTGACCGGCCTGCTGCACGGCCGCGACGTCGTCGAGGCCGCCCGCTGGGGCACCGCCGCGGCGGCCCGCGTGGCCACCGGGCTCGGCTCCGACGCCGGCCTCACCGACCTCGAATCCACCCTAAGGACTCTCGCATGACTGACGCCGAACTCCGCGAGCGCGCGCTGAAGGTCGTCCCCGGCGGCATGTACGGACACCTCAACGCGGCCATCTTCGCCCCCGGCTACCCCCAGTTCTTCCAGCGCGGCGAGGGCTGCCGCCAGTGGGACGTGGACGGGCGCGAGTACATCGACCTCATGTGCAGCTGGGGACCGGTCGTGCTCGGGCACCGGCACCCGCGCGTGGAGGAGGCCGCCGCGCGCCAGCTCGCGCTCGGCGACTGCCTCAACGGCCCGGGGCCGATCATGGTGGAGCTGGCCGAGCTGCTGGTCGACACCGTGCCGAGCGCCGACTGGGCGATGTTCTCCAAGAACGGCACCGACGCCACCACCCAGGCGCTCATGGTCGCCCGCGCCGCCACCGGCCGCACGAAGGTGCTGATGGCGCACGGCGCGTACCACGGCGCCGACCCCTGGTGCACGCCCTCGACCGCCGGCACCACCCCGAACGAGCGCGCCGACCTGGTCGAGTTCACCTACAACTCGCTGGAGTCCCTGGAGGCCGCCGCCGCCACCGTCGAGGGCGACGTCGCGGCGATCATCTGCACCCCCTTCAAGCACGACTCCTTCGAGGACCAGGAACTGGTCGAGCCCGCCTTCGCGCGCGGCGCCCGCGCCCTGGCCGACCGCATCGGGGCGGCCCTGGTGATCGACGACGTGCGGGCCGGGTTCCGGATCGACCTGCGGGGGTCGTGGGAGCCGTACGGGGTGCGTCCCGACCTGACCGCCTGGTCCAAGGCCATGGCCAACGGCTACCCGATCGCCGCCGTCACCGGCACCGACGCCCTGCGCGGAGCTGCCCAGACCCTCTACACGACCGGCTCCTTCTGGTTCTCGGCCGTGGCGATGGCCGCCGCCAAGGCCACCATCGAGACCCTGCGCGACACGGACGGCATCGCCGCCATGGAACGCGCCGGCGCCCAGCTCAGGGAGGGCCTGTACGCCCAGGCCAAGTCCCACGGCTTCGTCGTGAACCAGACCGGCCCGGTGACCATCCCGTGGCTCAGCTTCGACGGGGACGCCGACCTGTCCACGGCCCTGTACTGGAGCGACGCCTGCCTGCGGCACGGGGTGTACCTGCACCCGTGGCACAACTGGTTCATGTCGGCGGCCCTGACGGAGCAGGACGTGGCCCGCGCCCTGGAAGCCACCGACCAGGCCTTCACCGAAACCCGCACCCACTTCGCCTGACCCCCTCCCCGGTCCCCGCCTGCCATCGGCCCACCCGCTGCCCGGTCACCGGGTGGGCCTGCCGGCGCTTGAGGTAGGCCCTGCCTGTCGGCCCGTTACGAGCGGGCCCGACGCGACCGCCTTAGCACGCTTCGCCCGCAGTAGACGGGGTCGCACGATGCCACGGCCCCCGGACCATGGTCACGCTACGCGCTCGCCGTGTAACAATAAGTGCCATGCCGTCCCCCCGACATGACGCCCTCAGACAGATGTTCGCCGACCGTCCCCAGGCGGCGGTGGAGATCCTGCGTGACCTCATGGGCGTGCAACTGCCGTCCACTCCGCTGGTGCGCCAGGAGGACCGGTTGTTCAACACCCGTCCCTCCGACGACATCGAACCGGATCTCAGCATCGTGCTCGGCCCGCCTCAGAGCCCCGCGCACGCCATCATCGTGGAGATCCAGCAGGACACGTCCAAAGACCCCCGGCAACTGGCCCGGTACGCCGCCGCGCAATGGCTGATGCTCCGCTGCGACGTGACGGTCCTGATGGTGTGCCCCGATCGAGCCGCCGCCGCCTACTACTCCAAGCCGATCGACTCCGGGCTGACCGGCTACCGCCTGCAGGCACACGTGCTCGGTCCGGGCGACGTGCCGGCCATCACCGACCCGCAGGAGGCCGCCGCTCACATCGAACTCGCAGTCATGTCCGTCATGATCCACGGACGCGAACGCAAGGTGCTGGAGGCATTCGCGACGGCTCTGACGGAGACGACCGTCGATCACGCTCCGAAGTATTATGAATACGCACAGGGTATGTCCGTCCCTGAGATCGCACGCACGTTGGAGGAGATCATGAAGTCCACCTACTGGCCGGTCTACACCCCCTTCGCCCGTGAACACTTCGGCCGAGGCCACACGATCGGCCACGCGGAAGGGATCCAGGAGGGCCGTGCGGAGGGCCGCGCGGAGGGCCGTGCGGAAGGCCGTGCGGAAGCGGCCCCTGCAATCGGGCGGGATTTCGTGCTGTACGCGCTGGAAGCGCGCGGACTCGATGTTCCCGAGGACGTTCGTGCGCGCATCGATGCCTGTACCGACGTCGACCTGCTCAAGCGCTGGGCTCTGCGTGCGAGCAGTGTTCGGTCCGCCCGTGACGTGTTCGACGAGTCGGACGGCCAACGCTCCTAGCGTCGGGTGCTCGGTACACCCGGTTCAGGTTCTGATCGATCCGTCCGCTGGTTCAGTGGCAGCTCGCTGACCCGTGTTCGGGATGTCGGGGTGCCGCGGCGTGGCGATGTGCCGGATGTCCCGAAGGCGGGCCGGGAGCGTGTGATCGGCCGTCGGTTCGGCCCGCTCACGGGGATTCGGCGTTTGCGTAGGCCATGACGTCCATCAATTGGCCGTCCTTCCGTTCGCGAACCGTACAAGCATGCCCGCCTACCTGACCTGGTCACGGCCGGGCGGTGGGCGGCGGCGTGATCCTGTAGAGTCCGTCGCCGGAGCCGGGAGCCGGGATGGCCAGGACGAGGGCGGTCGCCGGGAACAGCGGCGACGGCAGCCCGTCGTAAGGGAACCACTGCCATGAGCGGAAGACATGCGGCTCGGTCACCGCCGGAGCGTCGGCGCCCCGGAGCAGGGTGACCGCCGCCGTCACCCGCACGGCTCCCTCGGGATGGTCCAGGGCCACGCCGGTGACGAGCGGCGGCCCGGCGTCGCGGATGCCGGTCTCCTCGGCCAGTTCCCGGACGGCCGCCGCCTCGAAGGTCTCGCCGGGCTCCACCGCCCCGCCGGGCAGGCACCACGACAGGGGTTCGCCCGCCTTCACCCGCTCGCCGAGCAGCACGCGGCCGTCCGGGTCCGTGAGCAGCACGCCGACGCCTACGATGCGATTCACCGTCAAAACAGACTCCTCCCGCCAAGAGCTGTAATGCTGCCAAAAATCCGGACATGGGGTGAGTGTTGTTGATGCTCACTTAAGGAGACCGGATGGGAGCCGATCCCGAGAGCCGGTTCGAGGAGATTTACGCATTCTCCTACAGACCCCTGCTCGGCTACGCGCTGCGCCGCTGCCCCGATCCCGACGACGCGGCCGACGTGGTGGCCGAGACGTTCATGATCGCGTGGCGGCGCATCGAGGAGGTGCCGGGCGGCGAGGAGGCCCGGCTCTGGCTGTACGGCGTGGCCAGGAAGGTGCTGGCCAACCACCGGCGCGGTGAACGCCGCCACGAGCGGCGCACCGAGGCGTTACGCGCGGAACTGGCCGCCGCGCCCATGGTGGCCGGGCCGTCCGTCGAGGATCTGTCGCCGCTGGCCCGGGCGTTCAGGACGCTGTCCGACGACGACCGGGAGCTGCTCACCCTGGTCGCCTGGGAGAAGCTGGACACCGGCCAGATCGCCACCGCCCTCGGCATCACCCGCAACGCCGTACGGGTCCGCCTGTACCGGGCCCGCCGGCGCTTCGCCCGCCGCCTGACCGAGGCCGGGGTCGAGCGCCCACAGGCCGTCGCCCTCGAAGGGAGCCCGTTGTGAACATCGCCGATCTCGCCCGCGTGCGCGACGAGGAACTGGCGGGCGTGCCCGCCGGGCAGGCGTCCGGCGCGGGGGCGCGGGCGCTCATGAAGTCGATCACGTCGGAGCCGGTCACGTCCGAGCCGGTGACCGCCGGGGAGCCCGAGTCCGTCGCGCGCCGCAGGGGGCCGCGCAAGGTGTTCCTGCTGGGGCTGGTGGCGGCCGGGCTGGCCGCCGTGCTCGCCGTCACGCTGCCGATCTTCGGCCCGGTCACCGAGTACGCCAACGCCGCCGTCACCGTCAAGACCGGCGACGACTTCATCGACGTCGTCATCACCGACCCCGAGGCGGAGGCGGCGGCCTACACCGAGGCGTTCAGGGCCGTCGGCCTGGACGCCACGGTGAAGAAGATCCCGGTCGCGCCCGAGTACGCGGGCATGCTGTTCGGCCCGGCCACCCCCGGGAACTTCCCGCCGGGGACCGGCGTGACCGTTCGCGGCGCCGAGAGTTGCGCGTCGGTCTGGTGCGGCACGATCTCCATGCCGACGGGGTACCAGGGCAAGATCGTCATCGGCATCGGCCGCCCGGCCGCGCCCGGCGAGCGGTATGCCGCGATGGCGCCGAGCACGGTGGGCCTGGCCGCCGACGGCGTGGCCGGGGTCAAGCTCGTGGGCAAGCCCGTCTCGCACGCCAGGGCCGAGCTGTCGCGCCGCGGCCTCAAGATCGAGTACGTGGTGATGTGGTCGAACCCCGACGGCAGCGGCAGCGGTTACGACGTGGCCGCGGAGCACGTCAAGGACGACTGGATCGTCGACAGCGTGATGAAGGTCGCCTCGGACACGGTCAGGGTGGACGCCGTGGCTTCCGCCGACGTCCCCAAGGACTCCCTCCCGCGGGCCGACCGGCCGCAGGACGGCTGGACCGGCGGCTGAGCCCGCGAACCCCGGCGCCGGCCCCGCAGGCGTCTAAGCGCCTTCGGGCGGCGCCGGGGTTCCCCGGTCCGCCCGGGCCGAGGATTCGGTGGCGCCCCGGTCCGCCCGGGCCGAGGATTCGGTGGCGCCCCGGTCCGCCCGGGCCGAGGATTCCGTGGCGGCCCAGGTGAAAATTCCCTTCGCCATCAATGATTGTTCACCGGCCGCCCGCGCGGCGAAAACCTGGGCCCTGACCCGGTGCACACCCGCGTCGTCAGGAGCCGCCAGTGCGGCCATTTCCGCGAGATGCCCGGCGAGCCGCTCGTCGCCCTCGGAAAGGGCTTTGAGCGCCGCGTCGGCGAGCGCGTGCGGGCCGCCCGCGAGTTCCGCCACGGATTCGGCCAGCACCGCCTCGGGGGCCGGTTTGAGATTGGCCGGGTTGCCGTCGTACCAGCCGCCGTAAAGGCGCCAGAGATTGCGTACGACGAATTCCGGCTCGTCATAACGGGCCCGCAGATAGGGCCGGTCGGAATGGCGCTGCGAAGGTTTCACCGAATGCACGATCTCGTCGAGCCGGGCGCCCGCGTTGAGCAGGTCGAGCGTCTGCGTGATGATCGACTCCAGCCATTCGGCCGTCTCCAGCAGCGCCTGCCGCACGCGGTCGGCGCCGAAGACGGGCGCGCCGTGGCTGGG
Source organism: Nonomuraea sp. NPDC049637 (assembly GCF_040675235.1). Classification (NCBI taxonomy): domain Bacteria; kingdom Bacillati; phylum Actinomycetota; class Actinomycetes; order Streptosporangiales; family Streptosporangiaceae; genus Nonomuraea; species Nonomuraea sp. NPDC049637. The sequence continues at coordinate 216,758 of NZ_JBFAOM010000002.1, read as the reverse complement.
CAGCATGATCTCGGCGTCGAGGGCCGCCATCCGGCGCAGCGCGTGCACCCACTCGCGCGGGTAACGCTGCACCTTCTGGGGGTTGCCGCAGTTGGGGGTCACCCAGATGAACAGGTCGCCGGGCAGCAGCAGCCGGTGCTCGCGCACGTAGCCGACGGTGGCGTCGTCGGTCTCGCCCTTGGCGTGCAGCAGGTCGAAGGTCAGCCCGCCACGCCGTACGGTCAGCGCGTCGGTGTAGGTGACGTCGGGCCGCCGGTAGTCGGCGGGCCAGCGCAGGCGGGTGTTCTGGAACTGCCGCTGGTTGATCACCGTGTTGTAACCATTTGTCAGCAGGTAGCGGTCGAACCGATCGACCACCGCCTGATGGGCGTAAACCGTGGCCCGAGGGCCCGACTCCTCGAACGGTCCCGTGCCGAAGACGTGGTCGATGTGCCCGTGGGAGTAGAACGCGGTGGTCAGCGACGCCCGGGACCAGCGGCGGACGTCCTCGTGCAGGCGGGCGGCGGCCCACGGCCCGCCGGTGTCGAAGAGCAGCAGCTCGCCCTCGGTCTCGAAGGCGATCACGTTGCCGAACCCGGCCCACCAGCCCACGCCTTCCGTCACGGTCTGGACGCCCTTGCCCTCCATGCCGGTGTCCACGATGCTGTCGTCAGACTCGCCGCGCCACACCCGGTCCGCGTACTCGATAATCATGTGACCCACCCTGCTTCTAGAACGTCGTTCTAGGCAAGGGATCACGGCAAGGTCACGTCTCGATTGCGCCCCCTTGACGCGTGTCGGCGGGCGTTCGTACGTTCGGGCAAACGTTTAGGAAACTTTCCTAACTGAATCCTCTTCGGGAGCCCCCCATGACCCACCCGGGCGAGATCACTCGGCGTCAGCTGCTCCGCCGCATCGGCCTGACCGCGCTCGTGGCCGGGCCCGGCGCGAGCCTGCTGAGCGCCTGCGCGACCAGCGGCGGTGGCGGTGACCAGCCCTCGGCGGCGCCCGCCACGTCGATCGCGGCGTCGGCGGACCCCAAGAACCCCTTCGGCGTCGACGTCAAGAAGCCGCTCGAAGTGGTCATCTTCAGCGGCGGCTACGGCGACTCCTACGCCAAGGACCTGCACGAAGAGCTCTACAAGAAGGCCCACGCCGGCGTCACGGTCAAGCACACCGCCACCCAGCAGATCGGCACCCAGCTCCGGCCGCGCATCGTCGGCAACGACATGCCCGACGTGATCAACAACTCCGGCCCCGAGGCGCTCGACCTGGCCGCGCTGGCCGCCGAGGGCCACCTGGCCGACCTGACCCCGCTCTACGACGCGCCCTCCTTCGACGACCCGTCCAAGAAGGTCCGCGACACGATCACGCCCCTCGTGCTGCAGAACGGCAAGCTCGACGGCAAGGACCTGGTGCTCAACTACACCGTCTCCCACCGGGCGCTGTGGTACAACGCCAAGCTGTTCGCCGCCAAGGGCTGGAGCGTGCCGAAGACCTGGGCCGAGTTCACCGCGCTCGGCGAGACGGCCAAGAAGGAAGGCATCGCGCTCTTCGCCTACCCCGGCAAGAAGGGCCCGTACTACCAGCTCTGGAACGTCCTCTACACGGCCGCCAAGATCGGCGGCAACCAGGTCATCATCGACATCGACAACCTCGTCGACAACGCCTGGAAGAGCGAGGCGGTCAAGCAGGCGGTCACCGCCTGGCTGGACATCCAGCAGAAGTACGGCGACAAGGCGTACCTGGGCCTCGACCACACCCAGACCCAGGTCAAGCAGCTGCAGAACAAGGTGCTGTTCTACCCGTGCGGCTCCTGGCTCGAGAACGAGATGACCAAGGACATCCCGTCCGACTTCGAGTACGCCCTGGCTCCCATCCCCGACGTCACCGCCTCCGACAAGATGCCGTACGGCGCGATCCAGGTCGGCGTGGGCGAGAACTTCGTCGTCGCGGCGAAGGGCAAGAACCCGCAGGGCGGCCTGGAGTACCTGCGGATCATGTTGTCGAAGGAGGGCGCGGCGGGCTTCACCAAGAAGACCAACAACCTCACGGTGGTGACCGGCGCCGCCGACAGCTCCGAGTTCCCGCCCGGCCTGGTCAGCGCCGCCAAGGCGCAGGAGGCGGCCGGCGAGAACATCATCACCGACGCCCGGTTCGAGGGCTGGTACAAGGAGCTGTTCGACTACGGCTGGGAGCAGACCAACGTCCTGATGTCCGGCCGCATCACCCCCGACGAGTTCTGCGAGCGCATGCAGAAGAAGGCCGACGACGTCAAGAAGGACGACTCCGTCACCAAGCAGACGCGGAGCGCCTGAGCACATGGAGCGGTTGCGCAAGTACGGATTCGTCATCGGGTTCCTGGCCGTCCCGGTCGCGCTTTACACGGTCTTCGTGATCAGCCCCTATGTGCAGGCTTTCCAGCTCTCGCTGACGAGCTGGAACGGCGTCAGCTCGGTCGTCCGATACGTGGGGCTGGACAATTTCGGCCGGTTGTTCGAGGACGACAATTTCTGGCAGGCCCTGCGCAATCACGGAATTCTCCTGCTGGTGCTGCCGCTCCTGACGATCGTCATCGCATTGTTCCTGTCGTTCCTGCTGAATCTCGGCGGCGGCACCCGCGGCGCGGGAATGCGCGGGGTGTGGGGGTCGAATTTCTACCGGGTGGTGTTCTTCTTCCCCCAGGTTCTCGCCGTGGCCGTGGTCGGCGTGCTGTTCCAGGCCATCTACCGTCCCGACGAGGACGGTGTGATCAACGGCACGCTGGCCAGGCTCGGGCTGTCCGAGCCGATCGGCTGGCTCACCGAGCCGGGACTCGCGCTCTGGTCGATCATCGCGGTGATGGTCTGGCAGGCGGTCGGCTTCTACGTGGTGCTGTTCTCCGCGGGCATGGCCGCCATTCCCAAGGACTACTTCGAGGCCGCCTCGATCGACGGGGCCGGCCGCGTGCGGCTGTTCTTCTCCATCACGCTGCCGCTGTTGCGCGACACCCTCCAGGTCGGCTGGATCTACCTGGGGATCGCCGCGTTCGACGGCTTCGCGCTGATCCAGGTGCTGGCGGGCGACCGGGGCGAGCCCGACGGGGCCACCACCATCCTGCCCATCACCATCTACAAGACCGCCTTCGACTATCACAAGGTCGGCTACGCCTCGGCGATGGGCGTCGTGCTGTTCTTCCTGACCGTGACGTTCGCCGTGCTGACGCTCCGCACGACCAGGCGTGAAAGGGTTGAGCTCTGATGGCTTCGCGTGGAGCGGGCAGGCCGCGGCCCGGCGTGCTGAGCGGGCTGTCCCATGTCGCCCTGGCCGTCTGGGCCCTGCTGATCATCCTGCCGCTGTTGTGGACGTTCCTGGCCTCGTTCAAGAGCAACACCGAGATCTTCGGCGACCCGCTCCAGCTCCCGGGGGCGCTGCGGCTGGACGCCTGGGGCCGGGCCTGGGACAAGGCGCACGTCGGGCAGTACATGCTCAACACGGTCATCGTCGTGTTCTTCGGCACGGCGGGCACGATGTTGTTCGGCTCGATGGCGGCGTACGTGCTGGCCCGCTACAAGTTCCTCGGCGGCAAGCTGATCTACTACTACTTCGTCGCCGGGCTCGCCTTCCCCATCTTCCTGGCGCTCGGGCCGCTGTTCTTCGTGGTCAAGCAGTTCGGGCTGCTCGACTCGCACATCGGCCTGATCATCGTCTACATCGCGTACTCGCTGCCCTTCACGATCTTCTTCCTGGCCGCGTTCTTCCGCACCCTGCCCGAGGCGGTCGCCGAGGCGGCGCTGATCGACGGCGCCTCGCACACCAGGACGTTCTTCCAGATCATGGTGCCGATGGCCAAGCCCGGCCTGGTCAGCATAACGATCTTCAACGTGCTGGGGCAGTGGAACCAGTACCTGCTGCCCCTGGCGCTCATGGGCGGCGCGCCGGACAAGTGGCCGCTCACGCTCGGCATCGCCAGGATCTCCACCAGGGCCGGCTACGAGGCGGACTGGCCGGGCCTGTTCGCCGCGCTGAGCATGACGATCCTGCCGGTGATGGTGGTCTACATCATCTTCCAGCGGCAGATCCAGTCCGGGCTCAGCTCGGGCGCGCTGAAGTGAGTTTCGCCGAACACGGCGTGTAGCCGTACGGCTACTCGTTAGAGTGAGGGGCCTTCCGTCAGCACACCCGGAGGGTCCCTCATGCGCGTGCCCGCACTCCTGCTCGTCCTGTTCACGGCCGCCGCCTGCGCCGGGCCGCCGGCGCCGCTGCAGGAGGTCACCAAGCCCAGCCCGCCGGGCGTGCCGGAGCTGAGCGGCGGCGGCGAGTTCACCTCCGGCGACACCGCGGCGATCGCCTACGACCGCCGCCTGGCCCCCGAGGGCGCGCAGGCCAGCCTCACGGCCGAGTCCACCGGCGGCGAGACCCGTACCTCGCTGGTCGTGGAGGGCTTCCTGCCGCGCCACCACTACGGCGCCCACCTGCACACCGCGCCCTGCGGCGCCGACCCCGACGACGCGGGCGGCCACTACCAGCACAACCCCGGCCACGCCGACCCGGCCAGCGAGATCTGGCTCGACGTCACCACCGACGGGTCGGGCGCGGGGCGTTCGACGGCCCGCCATCCCTGGAGCCTCGACCCCGCCGCCCTGCCGAAGTCGCTGGTCATCCACGCCAGGGCCACGAAGAAGAGCGGCGCCCACGCGGGCGAGGCGGGCCCTCGGGTGGCCTGCCTGACGCTGCACTAGCCGAAAGGCGTGCATAATTACACAATTACATATTGTGGAGGTCCCGCGTTGACTAGCCGCCAGTGGCAGCCGCCCCGTTTACGGTTGTTCGAGCAGGTGCACCGCCGGGCCACCTGGCTGGAGCTACTCTACGACCTCGTCTTCGTCGTCGCGGTCGCCGAGCTGGCCGACGTGCTCGCCGGCGGGGCCGACGCCGGCCGCGTCCTGACCTTCGTCGGCCTGTTCGTGCCGGTCTGGTGGTCGTGGGCGGGTTACGTCTTCTACGCCAACCGGTTCGACACCGACGACGTCAGCCACCGCCTGCTCGCGCTGCCGCAGATCCTCGCGGTGGCCACGATGGCGGCCAGCGTCAGCGACATCGAGCAACGCTCGGCCCTGTTCGCGATCTCCTACGCCGCGGCCCGGATCCTGCTGGTCGTCGCCTACCTCAGAGCCGGCCGGCACGTCCCGGAGGCCAGGCCGCTCACCGTGCGGTACGCGGCCGGGTTCAGCGTCGCCGCGGTCATCTGGGTGGCCTCCCTCGCCGTCGAACCGCCGCAGCGGTACGCCCTGTGGGCCGTGGCGCTGGTGATCGACCTGGCCACCCCACTGCTCAGCCGCGGCCACCAGAGCCGGCTGCCGCCGCAGAGCGAGCACCTGCCGGAGCGGTTCGGGCTGTTCGTCGTGATCGTGCTCGGCGAGGTGGTCGCCGCCGTGGTCACCGGCCTCAAGGGGCACGACGTCACGCCGTCCGTGCTGCTGGTCGCGCTGGCCGGGGTGGCCATCGCGATGGCCTTCTGGTGGTTGTACTTCGACCACGTCGACGAGTCCGTCGTGCTGCGCACCAAGCTGGCCGGGCAGGTGTGGGTGTACTCGCACCTGCCGCTGTCGATGGGCCTGGTGGCGTTCGGCATCGGGATCGAGCACGCGATCATGCACCCGTCGGGGGCGAGCTGGGCCGTCGGGGTGCCGGCCGCCGTGGTCTTCGCCGTGCTCGGCCTTCAGCACCTGTGCTCGTCCGACCGCCGGGCGGGGGCCGTCCGGCTGGCCGCCGCCGTGCTCGCCCTCGCCTCCGCCGCGCTGCCCGTCGCGGCGGCGCTCCCCCTCCTGCTGTTGTACGGCGCCGCGCAGGTGGGTTACGACCTGCTGCGCCCCTCCTCGGAAGGCACACCGTGACCCAGAAAGTGACCCAGAAAGTGACCCAGGACGTGACCCAGGACGTGACCCAGGACGTGACCCAGGACGTGTTCGACCGCCAGCTCGCCGCCATCGCCGACGGCGACCTGGCCGCGCTGCTGGCCCAGTACCACGACGAGGCGGTGGTCGTCCGGTTCGACCGGGCGGCCAGGGGCGCCGCCGAGATCCGCGAGCTGTTCACCGCCTACCTGGCGGCCGGCCCGCGGGTGGAGGAGATCACGTCGCTGCGCGTCGAGGACGACGTGATCTTCTACAACGCGGTCATGACCGTGGGCGGGAACCGGGTCACCACGTTCGGGACGCTGGTCGTCAAGGACGGCAGGATCTGGCGCCAGACCGCCGCCGCCCTGCCGCTCACCTGATCGCCGAGGCCATCGGCCGGCACGTCGCCGCGGAGCCTGGCCTCGTGGTAGGCCCTGACCACCTCGCGGGCGCCCGTCATCGGCCCTCCAGGTGTGCCGCGAGCCGCTGCTGGTTGTCGGCCAGCCGCAGGCACAGGTGCCGCAGCGCGGTCAGGTCCGCGGCCGAGAAGCCCTGGAACATCGCCCGCATCGCCATCTGCGACGGCCTGCGGAACGCCTCGATCCACGCCCGGCCCTCGTCGGTGATCACGGCCAGCACCGAGCGCCGGTCGCGGCTGTCCTGGACCCGCCGCGCCAGGCCGTCGCGTTCCAGGGTGTCCACCAGGCCGGTCACGTTGCGCGAGCTGACCCCGGCGGCCTGGGCCAGGTCGCCGATGCTGATGCCGGCGCCCGCGCCCGCCGCGCCGAGGCGCAGCAGCACGTCCATCGCGCCGGAGCTGAGCCCGCGTCCCTCGCTGCCGTGCGCGCGCATGCGCTCGATCGCCTGGTACGCCGTCCGCACGGCGGCGGCCGCCTCGAAGGCCGCGGTGTCGCCGCCGCCGGCGAACTCGCTCATGGCCGCCCTGGCCCGCGGGTCGAAGAGGGAGCCGTCCGGCTCCTGGTCAAATTTATGTACGTCCTTCACAATGAATGTCTACCAGAAAACCTGAAGGCCCGCGCGAGATACGCACGGGCCTTCAGGGCGGGACGGTCAGGAGTGGGCGTGCTCGGCCGGGATCGTGCCGAGGCGGCCCGCCTGGAAGTCCTCGAACGCCTGGACCAGCTCGGCGCGGGTGTTCATGACGAACGGGCCGTGGTGGGCCACCGGCTCGCCGATCGGCTCGCCGCCCAGCACGATCACGTCGAGCGTGTCCTTGGCCTCGATCGTGATGGTCTCGCCCAGGGTGGTCAGGCCCGGCCGGTTGCCGAAGCCGTCGAAGACCGCGAGCTGCCCGCCGTGCAGCGGACGCCGCTCGGCGCCGACCGCGCCGCGGCCGGAGAGGGCGTACGCCAGGGCGTTGTAGTCCTTGCGCCAGGGCAGGGTCAGCCGCGCGCCCGGGGTGATGGTGGCGTGCAGCAGCGTGATCGGCGTCTGCGTGCTGCCCGGACCGCTGTTCCCGGCCAGCTCGCCGGCGATCAGCCGGACCAGCGCGCCGCCGTCGTGGCTGCTCAGCAGCGCGACGCTGGACCGCCCGATGTCCTGGTACTTCGGCGCGATCATCTTCTTGGCGCCCGGCAGGTTGACCCAGAGCTGGATGCCGTGGAACAGCCCGCCCTTCTGCACCAGCCACTCCGGCGGCGCCTCCTTGTGCAGGATGCCGGAGGCGGCCGTCATCCACTGGGTGTCGCCGTTGCTGATCGTGCCGCCGCCGCCGTTGGAGTCGAGGTGCTCCATGACGCCGTCGATCATGTACGTGACGGTCTCGAAGCCGCGGTGCGGGTGCCAGGGGGTGCCCTTGGGCTCGCCGGCGGCGTAGTCGATCTCGCCCATCTGGTCCATCATCACGAACGGGTCGAGGTATTCGAGCTTGATCGCCGCCAGGGCGCGGCGGACGGGGAAGCCCTCGCCCTCGAACCCGCTGGGCGCGGTCTCGACGGCGAGCACCTTCCGCTGGGGCACTCCCGCCACGGGCGCGGGCACGCGGGGGAGGGTGAGCGGGTTCTCAACGGTTACGGCGGGCATGTCGCGCTCCTTCCAGCGGGATCTGCCCCATGCAACCAAGTTGAGATTTCAACTATTCCGCCGCGTCACGGGATGCGGGACATCATCCGTTCCATGCCGTTGATCCAATTGTCGCGCAGCGCCTGGACGGCCTTGGCCGGCTCGTCGGCCAGCAGGAACTCGGCGATGCGGCGGTGCTCGGCGGCCTCGCGCTCCAGGGGAGCGTCGTCGCCGGCGATCAGGTGCGCGTAACGGCGCATGCCGGCCTTGACGCTGGTGATGAGGTCGAGCAGGCGCTCGTTGCGGCAGCCGCTCAGCAGCAGGTCGTGCCACTCGTCGTCGTGGCGCTCGATGACCTGCTGCTCGGCCACGTTGTCGGGGAAGTCCTGGGCCAGCTTGAGCAGGTCGGGGGCGATCGAGCGCAGGTGGGCCGGGTCGGAGCAGTCGAGGGCCAGCGACTCCAGGGCGGCCACGATCTCGCACAGCTCGCGGAACTCGCGCCGGCTGACCGGCGCGAAGCGGAAGCCGCGGCCCTGGTTGCTCTCCAGCACGCCCTCGCCCGCCAGGGTGATCAGCGCCTCGCGCAGGGGAGTGCGGCTGACGCCCAGGTCGGCGGCGAGGGAGGCCTCGTTGATGTCGGTGCCGGCGGCGAAGTCGCCTCGGTCGAGCCGGCTCAGCAGCTCTTCCCTGATCTGCTCACGCAACGGTCGCCGCTCGATCGGCATGGGGGACTCCCTCTCGTTCAGGACAACCGAATCTTAACCCTTGACGTGATGCAAAATACTGCACTATGAATTCGGCATACAAAATATTACATTGCATGATCGAGGAGTTCGAGTGGGGCTGACCCGGATACCGGGGCTGCTGTTCGGCGGGGACTACAACCCCGAGCAGTGGCCGGAGGAGGTGTGGGCCGAGGACGCGCGGCTCATGGCCGAGGCCGGGGTCAACATGGCGACCGTCGCGGTGTTCTCCTGGTCGCGCCTGGAGCCCGAGCGCGGGGTCTACGACTTCGGCTGGCTCGACCGGGTCATCGACCTGCTGCACGAGCACGGCATCGCCGCCGACCTGGCCACCGCGACCGCGACGCCGCCGCCGTGGCTGGTGCGCGAGCACCCCGAGATGATGCCGGTCAACGCCGACGGCGTGCGGCTGGAGTTCGGCTCCCGGCAGGGCTACTGCCCGAGCTCGCCGGTCTACCGCGAGCACGCCGTACGGATGGCCACCGCGATGGCCGAGCGCTACGGCGACCACCCGGCGCTGGCCATGTGGCACATCGGCAACGAGTACGCCGACCACACGCTGGAGTGCTTCTGCCCCGAGTCCGCCGCCCACTTCCGCCGCTGGCTGGAAGAGCGGTACACGACCGTCGGCGGCCTCAACGCCGCCTGGGGCACCTCCTGCTGGGGCCAGCACTACACGTCCTTCGGCCAGGTCGAGCCGCCCAGGACGGCCCCGGGCCCGGTCAACCCCGCCCAGCTGCTCGACTGGCGGCGGTTCTGCAGCGACGCCCTCCTGGAGCTGTTCCTGGCCGAGAAGGCCGCGCTGCGCGCGATCACGCCGGACGTGCCGGTCACCACGAACTTCATGAGCATCCTGCACGGCCTCGACTACTGGAAGTGGGCCGCGGCCGAGGACCTGGTGAGCGACGACGCCTACCCCGACCCGGCCGACCCGACCTCGCACGTGCAGGTGGCGCTCAGCTACGACCTCATGCGCTCGCTGCGGCAGAAGCCGTGGCTGCTGCTGGAGTCCGCGCCGTCCGCGGTGTCCTGGCGCGAGGTGAACGTCCCCAAGCCGCCCGGCATGATGCGCCTGCACAGCCTCCAGGCGCTCGCCCACGGCTCCGACGGCGTGATGTTCTTCCAGTGGCGGCAGGCCAAGTACGGCCCCGAGAAGTTCCACTCGGCGATGTTGCCGCACGGCGGGACGCGTACCCGCGGCTGGCGGGACACCCTGGCGCTCGGCGCCGACCTGCGGCGGTTGTCGGAGGTCGCGGGCAGTGAGACCCGCGCCCAGGTCGCGCTGGTGCTCGACTGGCCGAGCTGGTGGGCCCTGGAGGCGCCGGAGTCCATGCCGTCCAACCGGCTCAGGCTCAAGGAGCTGCTGCTGGCCTGGTACGCCCCGCTGCACGCCAGGGGCATCGCGGTCGACCTCGTGCCGCCCGGCCGGGACCTGTCGCCGTACGAGCTGGTCATCGCCCCGAACCTGTACATGTGCACCGCCGAGCAGGCCAAGGCGCTGGAGGCCTACCAGGGCAGGCTCGTCGTCGGCCCGTTCAGCGGCGTCGTGGACGAGAGCGACCAGGTGCACGAGGGCGGCGCGCCCGGCCCGCTGGCCGGCCTGCTCGGCATCGCCGTGGAGGAGTTCTGGCCGCTGGCCGACGGGGACGTCCAGCGCACCGGCCTGGGCGAGGCCCGCACCTGGGCCGAGTGGATCAGGCTGGAGGGCGCCGAGCCCGTCGCCCTGTTCGAGGGCGGCGACCTGGACGGCCTGCCCGCCGTCACCCGCAAGGGCACGGCCACCTACGTCGGCTGCCTGCTCGACGACGTGACGCCGGTGCTGGAGCCGCTGCTGGACGGCATCGACCGCATCGACGTGCCGCAGGGCGTGGAGGCCGTCAGGAGGGGCGGCCACCTGTTCCTCCTCAACCACACCACCGCCCCACAGCCGGTCACGCTCCCGCACCCGGGGACGGACCTGCTCACCGGGGCCGAACTGCGGGGCGGCATCGAGCTGGCCCCGCGCGACGCCGTCGTGCTCAGGATCGAAGGAGACAAGTGACGCACCCGTACATACCCAACGCCGAGCCGGGCGTACGAGCCGAGATGCTCGCGGCGGTCGGCGCGTCGAGCGTCGACGAGTTCTACGCCGACATCCCCGCCGAGCTGCGGCTCGACCGGCCCCTCGACCTGCCGGCGCCGTTCACCGCCGAGCGCGACCTGGTGCGCCACATGAAGGGGCTGTTCGCCCGGACCACCGACACCGAGGAGGCGCTCAGCTTCCTCGGCCACGGCTGCTACCCGCACCACGTGCCCGCCGTCTGCGACGAGGTCAACTCCAGGAGCGAGTTCCTGACCGCATACGCGGGCGAGCCGTACGAGGACCACGGCCGCTTCCAGGCCCTGTTCGAGTACGTCAGCATGATGGGCGAGCTCCTGGAGATGGACGTCGTCAACGTCCCCACCTACGACGGCTTCCAGGCCTCGGGCACCGCGCTGCGCATGGCCTGCCGCTACACCAAGCGGTCGAAGGTGCTGGTCACCGGGGCGATCGGCGCCGACAAACTGAGCAAGCTGCGTGACTTCCTGGCCCCCGACATCACCATCGAGCTGGCCCCGGTGGCCGAGGACGGGCAGATCGGCGAGGTCGCGCTCGACGACTCCTACGCCGCCCTGTACCTGGAGACCCCGAACGTCTACGGCGTCGTCGAGACCCGTGGCCGGGAGCTGGCCGACCACGCGCACGCCGCCGGCGCGCTGCTGGTCGTCAGCGCCGACCCCATCTCGCTGGGCGTGCTGGCCCCGCCCGCCTCCTACGGCGCCGACATCGTCTGCGGCGACATCCAGTCGCTCGGCATCCACCAGAACTACGGCGGCGGCCACGCCGGCTACATCGCCACCCAGGACCACGAGCCGCTGGTCGCCGAGTTCCCCTCGCGCCTGTTCGGCATCGCCCCGACGAAGGTCCCCGGCGAGTACGGCTTCGGCGACGTCTTCTACGACCGCACCTCCTTCGCCCTGCGCGAAGAGGGCAAGGAGTGGGTGGGCACGGCCGCGGCCCTGTGGGGCATCACGGCCGGGGTCTACCTCGCGCTCATGGGCCCGCAGGGCATGAAGGAGCTCGGCGAGACCGTCCTGGCCCGCACCCGGTACGCGATGGACGCCCTGGGCCGGTCGGTCACAGTCCGGCACGCCGGCTCGGTGCACTTCCGCGAGTTCGCGATCGAGGTGGCCGACTCCGCGTCGCTGCTCGCCGCGCTGCGCGAGCGCGGCATCTACGGCGGCGTCCCGCTGGACGACCGCACGGTGCTGGTCTGCGTGACCGAACGCCACACCATCGACGACATCGACCGGCTCGCGGCAGCCGTACAGGAGGTTGTGCAGGCATGAGCGGGCACGGAGCCGAGTCCTTCGCGGAGCTGCCGGTGGCGCCCAAGCCGCCGCTGCGCCGCTTCCACCAGGCACGCTGGGACGAGCCGATCATCTTCGAGCTGTCCAGCCCAGGCCGCCGCGGCATAGCCGTGCCCGAGCCGGGCGCGCCGAAGGTCGAGCTGCCCGAGGGCGTCGGGCGGGCCACCCCGCCGAAGCTGCCCGAGATGTCGCAGCCGCACGTGGTGCGGCACTACCTGCGGCTGTCGCAGGAGAACCTGGGCGTCGACCTCAACATCGACATCGGCCAGGGCACCTGCACGATGAAGTACAGCCCGAAGGTCAACGACCAGTTCGCCAACGCGATCGCCGAGCTGCACCCGCTGCAGCACGAGGACACCGTGCAGGGCGTGCTGGAGATCTACTGGCGGCTGGAGCGCATGCTGGCCGAGATCTCCGGCATGTCGCGGGTGTCCCTCCAGCCCGGCTCGGGCTCGGCGGCGATCTACGCCAACATCGCCATGATCAGGGCCTACCACGCCGCCCGCGGCGAGGGCCACCGGGACCAGGTCATCACCACGATGTTCTCGCACCCCTCGAACGCGGCCTGCGCCAAGGTCGCCGGGTACGAGGTCATCACCCTCATGCCGGACGCCAACGGCCTGCCCGACATCGAGGCGCTGCGCGCCGCCGTCGGCCCGCGCACGGCCGCCCTGATGATCACCAACCCCGAGGACACCGGCATCTACAACTCCCGGATCAAGGAGTTCGTGGACCTGGTGCACGAGGTCGGCGGCCTGGCCTGCTACGACCAGGCCAACGCCAACGGCATCCTCGGCATCACCAGGGCCCGCGACGCCGGGTTCGACCTGTGCCACTTCAACCTGCACAAGACGTTCTCCACGCCGCACGCCTGCGGCGGCCCGGCGGCCGGCGCCTGCGGCGTCTCGCCGGAGCTGGAGCCGTTCCTGCCCGGCCCGGTCGTCTCCTTCGACGGCGACTCCTACGGCCTGGAGACGCCCGCGCAGAGCGTCGGCAAGATCCGGCCGTTCCTCGGCGTCACCCCGAACATCGTGCGCGCCTACGCCTGGATCATGACCCTGGGCGCGAAGGGGCTGCGCGAGGTGGCCGAGACCGCGGCGCTGAACAACAACTACCTGATGCACAAGGTGCTGCAGATCCCCGGGGCCTCGGCGCCGTGGAACCAGCGCCGGATCGAGCAGGTCCGCTACTCCTGGCAGGAGCTGTCGGAGGAGACGGGGGTGCACTCGGAGGAGATCGGCGTGCGCGCCGCCGACTTCGGCGTCCACTACTGGACCAGCCACCACCCGTACCTGGTGCCGGAGCCGTTCACGCTGGAGCCGACGGAGTCGTACTCGCGGGAGGACCTGGACGAGTACGCGGCGATCCTGGAGCACGTCGCCTCGGAGGCGCGGCGGGATCCGGAGTTCGTCAAGGGAGCGCCGTACAACCAGACGATCCACAAGATCGACCCGACGCCGCTCGACGACCCCAAGCAGTGGGCGCCGACCTGGCGGGCGTACGTGCGCAAGCACCTGGCCGCGGGCGGCTGAGCCATGACGTCCGGAGGGAACGGCGTGATCGGGCTGGTCGTCAACCCGGTCGCCGGGCTGGGCGGGTCCGTGGGGCTCAAGGGCAGCGACGGCGCCGACGTGCAGCGCGCGGCCCTGGCCAAGGGCGCCGAGCCCAAGGCCGGGCGGCGGGCCGCGCAGGCCGTCGCCACGCTGCTGGCCCGCCGTCCCGGGGCCCGGCTGGTGACCGTGGCGGGGGCGATGGGCGAGGACAGCGCCCGCGCCGCCGCGGTCCCGTACGAGCTGGCGCCCTCCGGCGTCCAGGGCAACGACGTGAGCACGGCCACGACCACGGCCGCGGACACCCGGGCGGCCGTCGCCGCGCTCGCCGGCGTGGACCTGCTGCTGTTCGCCGGCGGCGACGGCACGGCCCGCGACGTGCTCGACGCCGTGCGGGAGCTGGGCGGCCAGGCGCCGCCGGTGCTCGGGATCCCGGCCGGGGTCAAGGTGTACTCGGGATGCTTCGCGCTCAGCCCGGCCACCGCCGGGTTCGTGGCCGCCGACTTCCTGGCCCGGCCGGACAGCGTCGAGGCCGAGGTGGTGGACCTGGACGAGGAGCGCTACCGCCGCGGGCTCGTCAGCCCCCGGCTCTACGGTAGCCTGCGCGTCCCGGCAGGTCGCGCGGCCCTGTCGGGACGCAAGGCGGGCTCCTCGGACGCGGTTCCGGCCACGGTCGAGGGCATCGCCCGGGAGGTCGCGGCCCGGCTGCGGCCGGGGGCGCGCTACGTGCTCGGTCCCGGCGCCACCACGGCGGCCGTGGGCAGGGAGCTCGGGCTCGCCACCACGCTGCTCGGCGTGGACGTGGTCGAGGCCCGCGCGGGCGGTGGCGCCGACCTGGTGGCCGCCGACGTGACCGAGGGGGAGCTGTTCGAGCTGGTACGCGGCAGGGAGACGGTCATCGTGCTGTCGGTGATCGGCGGCCAGGGCTTCGTGCTCGGCCGCGGCAACCAGCAGGTCTCGCCGCGGGTGCTCGACGAGGTGCTCGGCGGCGTCCCCGGTGACGGCGACCGGCTGGTCGTGCTGGCCACCCAGCAGAAGCTGGCCGGGCTCGGCGGACGGCCGCTGCTGGCCGACAGCGGGGACCAGGAACTGGACCGGAAGCTGTCCGGGCACGTACGGGTGATCACCGGATACCGCGAAAGCACGATTTATCGCATTTGTGCGGCAAGTGAGGAGTTCTACGGATGAACAGGCTCGATGGCAAGGTCGCGATCGTCACCGGCGGTGCCTCCGGCATCGGCCGGGCGACGGCGTTGCTCTTCGCCGAGGCGGGCGCCCAGGTCGTCGTCGCCGACATCGACGGCGCCGGGGCCGAGGCGACGGCCAAGGAGATCACGCGGACGGGTGCGGCCGCGGTGGCCGTCCAGGGGGACGTGTCCGCGGAGGAGGACTGCCGGCGCATCACCCGCACGGCCGTGGACACCTACGGCGGCCTGCACGTCCTGTTCAACAACGCGGGCATCATCCGCCGCACCACCGCGCTCGACCTCGACGCCGACGAGTGGGACCGGGTGATGGCGGTCAACGTGCGCTCGGTGTTCCTGATGTGCAAGCACGCCATCCCGCTCATGACCGAGGGCGGCTCGATCGTCAACACGGGCTCCGGCTGGGGCCTCAAGGGCGGTGGGAACGCGATCTCCTACTGCGCCTCCAAGGCGGCCGTCGTCAACATGACCAGGGCGCTGGCGATCGACCACGCCAAGGCCGGGATCCGGGTGAACTCCGTCAACCCCGGCGACACGAACACCCCGATGCTGCGGGACGAGGCCCGTCAGCTCAACGAGGACTGGGCCGCCTTCGAGGCCGACGCCGCCGACCGGCCGATGGGCCGCTCGGGCAGCCCCGAGGAGATCGCCCAGGCCGTCCTCTTCCTGGCGAGCGACGCCGCCAGTTACGTCACCGGTTCCGCTCTCGTCGTCGACGGCGGCGGGCTCGCGTAGCCCCCAACAGCACCACCCCCCCCGAAGGAGCCCATCATGAAGCGTGCGCTGGCCGTACTGGGTCTGCTCGCCACCGCCGCCACCGCCTGCAGCGGCGGTGGAGGGAACGTTCCAGGCGTGAGCGGGAACGCCGCCGCAGGGCAGGTCACCATCCGCTGGTCCACGTGGGGATCGGCGGAGGACGTCAAGCTCTACGAGTCCTTCACCAAGGACTTCGAGCAGCGTCACCCCAACATCAAGCTCAAGCTGGAGTCCGTCGCCAAGTACGAGGACTACCACCCCAAACTGCTCGCCCAGCTCACCAGCGGCACGGCCCCCGACGTGTTCTTCGTGGGCGACGACAACATCGGCAAGTTCGTCTCCGCCGGTGTCGTCTCGCCGCTCAACGACCAGCTCGCGGGCCCGGACTCCAAGAGCAAGCCCGAGGACTTCTTCGAGGGCGTGTACGGCGGCGCCAAGAAGGACGGCAAGATCTACGGCGTCCCGAACGACACCAACCCCGAGGTCCTCTGGTACGACAAGAAGGCCCTGAAGGCCGCCGGCATCACCGAGGACCCGGCCGCCCTCAACGCCTCCAAGCAGTGGACCATGGCCAAGTACCTGGACATGAACGCCAAGCTCAAGGCCGCGGGCCTGGGCGGGTCCGTCTACTGGAACTGGTACGGATCCACGTACTCGGTCATCTCCGGCTTCGGCGGCAAGGTCTGGGACGGCGGCAAGTTCGTCGCCACGACCGACCCCAAGTCCCGCAAGGCGCTGGAGACCCTGGCCAAGGGCTACCAGGACAAGACGTTCCTGAGCGCGGACCTGCAGCCCGCGAGCAACAGCGGGAACACCCAGCTCATCAAGCACAAGGTCGGCTTCTACGCCGGCGGCCGCTGGGTGATCGACATCGTCAAGAAGGGCGGTGAGCTGGACAACTACGACATCGTCCCGTTCCCGTCCGAGACCGGCGAGCCGATGCCCGGCGCCGTGGCGGCCTCCTACCTGTCGCTCAACAAGGGCACCAAGCAGCCCAAGGAGGCCTTCACCTTCCTGACGGAGTTCGTCAGCAAGGAGGGCCAGCTCCTGCGGCTCAAGGACGGCGGCGCGGTGCCCTCGATCAAGGGCGCCGAGCAGGTCGTGCTGGCCGGCAACTACCCCGCGCACGCCCAGACCTTCCTCGACGTGCGGGACACCGGCTTCGCGAACTACCCCGAAGAGGTCGCGGTGCCCGGCCTGACCGCCTCGATCAACGAGCACCTGATGAAGGTCTGGCAGGGCAAGCTCGGCTTCGAGCAGGGCATGACCGAGCTGCAGACCCTCGTCGACGGCAAGCTGGGCTAGCGGATGGCCGTGCTCGCCGGGCCGCGCGGCAAGACCGCCGCGCGGCCCGCCAAGAAGCTGCGCGACCGCGACGGCTGGTGGGCCGCGATCTTCCTCGCGCCGCAGGTCGGCGCGCTGGTGGTGTTCCTGGTGATCCCGCTCGGGTTCGCCGTGGTGCTGGCCTTCATGAACTGGGACGGGCTCGGCGAGAAGTCGTGGGCCGGGCTGTCCAACTTCGCCGCCCAGCTCACCGACCCGCTGTTCGGCCGCGCGGTGTGGAACACGGTCAAGCTGGCGCTGCTGACCGTGCCGTTCGGGCTGGCCCTGGCGGTGCTGATCGCGGTGGCCCTGAACAGCATCAAGGGCAGCAACGTCTACCGGGTCGTGTACTTCATGCCGGTCGTCACCAGTTCGGTGGCCGTCGCCCTGATGTGGCAGGTCATCCTGGCCGGCGACGAGAACGGCGTGCTGAACACCTCGTTGCAGCGCTGGTTCGGCGTCAGCGGCCCCGACTGGCTGCTCGACCCGGGCTGGGTCATCGTGGCGATCGCCGTGGTGACGATCTGGTCCTCGCTCGGCCTCAACGTGGTGATCTTCATGGCCGGGCTGCAGACCATCCCGCCGCAGGTCGTCGAGGCCGCCCGGATCGACGGCGCGAGCTCCTTCCGGATCTTCCGGTCGGTCACGCTGCCGCTGCTGTCACCCACGATCTTCTTCTCCACCGTGGTCGCGGTGATCAGCTCGTTCCAGGCGTTCGACCAGATCTACGTGCTGGTGGACCCGAAGGACAACGAGGGCGCGCGCACGATCGTGTACCACATCTTCGATCTCGGCTTCAAGAAGTTCGAGTTCGGGCCGAGCAGCGCGGCCGCCCTGATCCTGCTGGTGCTGACGCTGCTCGTGACGCTGGTCCAGTTCGCCGCGCAGAAGCGCTTCGTCCACTACGACTCGTGAGGCGGTACGCATGAGATCACGGCAGATCGGACTGCACGCCGCGCTCACGGTCGGCGGGCTGCTGATGTTGTTCCCGTTCGTGTGGATGTTGTTCACCTCCGCCAAGGGCGTGCGGCAGATGATCAACGACCCGACCGCCTGGCTGCCCGACCCCTGGACCTGGCAGAACTATCCCGACGCGCTGTCGACCATGCCGTTCGGGCTGGCCTACTGGAACAGCTTCTACATCGCCGCGCTCAACGTGGTGCTCACCCTGCTCACCTCGGCCATGGCCGCCTACGCCTTCGCCCGGATCAGGTTCAGGGGCTCGGGCGTGCTGTTCGTGCTGTTCCTGGCCACGCAGATGGTGCCGTCGCAGGTGACGATCGTGCCGCTCTACCTGATGCTGGCCAAGTTCGGCTGGATCGACTCGCACCTGTCGCTGATCGTCCCGTCGCTGGCGAACCCGTTCGCGGTGTTCCTGCTGCGCCAGTTCATCAGGGCGGTGCCGATCGAGCTGGAGGAGGCGGCCAGGATCGACGGCGCGGGCCGGTGGCGGTGCTTCTGGAGCATCGTCCTGCCCAACATCCGGCCCGGTCTCGGCGCGCTCGGCATCATCGTGTTCCTGGCGTCCTGGAACTCGTTCCTGTTCCCGCTGATCTTCCTGAACACGCCGGAGCTGGCCACCGTCCCGCTGCTGCTCAGCCAGTTCGCCCAGCAGCACGGCGCGACCGACTACGGGCAGATCCTGGCGGCCTCGGCGATCGCCGTGGTGCCGACGCTGATCGCGTTCCTGATCGGGCAGCGGAAGATCATCAACTCGATGGCCGCCTCCGGCCTGGGAGGAAAGTAAGTGCTGGACCTGCGCGAACGTCCCTTCACCGAGCGCGGCTCGCGGCTGCTCGTCATGGCGGCCGACGACGGCTCGCTGCGCGTCGCCGAGGCGCTCTACGAGACCCGGCTCGACGACACGACCGTCCGCGCCGGGCTGCGGTTCTACGCCGGTTCCCGGGAACTGCGCGTACGCCGGGCCCTGCCCCACCGGGTGGAGTTCGACGGTGACGTGACCCTGGCCTTCGCCGACCCCGACACCCTCGTCGCGGTCGGCGAGGGCGCCAGGGCCGTCTGGGACGGCGGCGAGGCCGCCGTGGACGGCTGCCTCACCCTGGCCGGCGAGCGGACCGTCACCGACGGCGCGAAGGTGCTGGCCGAGGCCGCCGAACGCTGGGCCGCCTGGTTCGCCCGGATGCCCGCCGTCCCCGGCGAGCTGCGCGAACGCGCCGAGCAGGCCTGGTGGACGCTGGCCGTCAACCTGGTGCGCATCCAGGGCAGGGAATCCCTCATCCCCTCCAAGTACGGCTACGTCGGCCTGTGGAACTGGGACTCCTACTTCCACGCCATCGCCCTGCGGCACGCCGACCCCGCCCTGGCCAGGGAGCAGATCCGCATCCTGCTCGACAACCAGCGCCCCGACGGCCTGATCCCGGACGTCGTGCACGATCACGGCGTGCTCGCCGAGACCACCGACCTGCCCCGCTCCGACCTGGCCCGGCTGGCCCAGCACGTCGGCGGCGAGCCGATCCGGCACGTCGTGCCCGTCACCAAGCCGCCGCTGACCGCCTGGGCGGTGTGGAAGATCCACGAGGTGGACCCGGACCCGGGCTTCCTGGCCGAGGTCTACGAGCCGCTGGTCAGGTCGCAGCAGTGGTGGTTCGCCCACTCCGACCCGGACGGCGACGGCCTGGCCGAATACCTGCACCCGTACTCCTCGGGCCTGGACGACAGCCCCATCTGGGACGGCGGCCCGCGCGCCGAGCCCCCGGACCTCAACTCCTACCTGGCCCTCCAGTACGACCGCCTCGGCGACATCGCCGCCGCGCTCGGCAAGGACGCCGGCGAGTGGCGGGCCAGGGCCCAGGCGCTGGTGGACCGCATGGTCGAACGCCGCTGGAACGGCCGCCGCTTCGTCACCAAGGTCGCCGGCGCGGCCGACGCCGACGTGCGCACGCCGCTCGACCTCATGCCGCTGCTCACCGGCCGCCTCCCGGCCGGGATCGCCGACCGGCTGGTCCAGGACCTGACCTCGCCCGCCTTCTGGGGCGAGCGGCCGGTCCCGACGGTGGCCTTCGACGACCCGCGCTTCGACCCCGACGCCATGTGGCGCGGCCCGGTCTGGCTGAACGTCAACTACCTGCTGATCGACGGCCTGCGCCGCTCGGGCCACCCGGACGTCGCCGCCGAGCTCGCCGCCCGCACCCTGGCCATGGTGCGCGACGGCGGCGGCCTGTACGAGTACTGGAACCCCCTCACGGGACGGCGGGCGGGCCGCGCCACGACCGGCTTCGGCTGGTCCTCGGCCCTGTTCGTCGACCTCGCCCACGCCGCCCTCTGAGAGCGCCCGCTACGAGGACTTGACCAGCCCGAACGCCCCCCGCGTCAGCACCAGCAGCTCCTGGGCCACCGGGCCCTGCTGGAAGGGGGCGTCCGGGTTCACGGCCGTCGTGGACACCACGTACGTCCGGCCGGCGGCCGTACGGGCGAGGAAGCTCATGGCCAGCAGGCCAGGCTCCGAGCCGCCCTTGTGCCACACGACGGGCCACTGGTTCCTGTCCAGCCGCAGCCCCGCGTCGGTGATCGACAACACCTCGCCGACGCGGGGGTCCTTCAGCCGGGCCAGGCCGCTGTAGGCGCGGCAGACCTGGGCGGGCGTGGCGAACCACTCCAGCCGGTCCAGCTCGCGCGGCTCGGCCCACGGCCGCACCTTCGACAGCGGCACCTTGTCCACGACCCCGGCCAGGTAGCCGCGACGCGCCGACGTGCCGAGCGACAGGTACCGCTTGGCGTGCCGGGGGTAGTCGGCGCCCTTGAGCACGAACAGCTCCCGGGTCGTCAGGAACGGCACGTTGCGCCGGTCGCCGCCCCACGAGCGCACGACCCGCTCGACCGCCTTGCGACCGGCCTGGTGGATCAGCAGGTCGGTGGCGGTGTTGTCGCTGATGGAGATCATCAGCCGGGCCGCCTCCAGCACCGTCACCTTGCTGTTGTCCGGGCGGTCCTGGAGCTCGCCGCTCGGCAGGCTCTTCAGCTCAGGTTTGATCGTCAGCTCGGTGTCCCAGCCGAACGCGCCGCTCCTGATGCGCTCGGCCACCGCGCCCAGCACGTACAGCTTGAACATCGAGCCGAGCGGGAAGGTCTTCTCGCCGGCCACCGCGTGGACCGGGCGGCAGCGGCCGTCGCCGGTCAGCTCGGCGGCCAGGAAGCCGGCCCGCGGCGCGGCCTGGCGCAGCCGCTGGTCCAGCTCCGACCAACTGGCCGGCGCGACGCCGGTGAACTCGATGTAGTCGACCTTCCCGGCGCCGTCCACCCCGAGCGCGAGGGTGAACGCCTTGCCGGCCGCCGTGACGGTCGCCGACAACGACCGTTCCTGGGCCTGGTCCAGCCGGTCCAGCCGCATGTCCTCGAACCCGGCCAGCGCCTGGTTGAGCTGCGCCGGAGGGATCTGGGCGAGGAAGCCCGGCGCGAAGTGCCCGGCCAGCTCGGCCTCGCCGACCGGCAGCCGGGTGACCGCCTCCAGCAGCCAGCGGAGCTGCCGGCCGACGGGGGTGTCGGGGATCTCGGCCGCGGCGCTCGCCGTCGGGGAGGCAGCGGGGGAAGCCGTGACGGTGGCCAGGGCGGGCACGGGCTGCGTCGCGCAGGCCGTGACCGCCGCGGCCATGACGGCCGTGGCCAGTGCGGGGAACCTGTAGTGAGACATGTGCCCAGCCAACAGCCGCGGGCGGGCCCGCGCCCACCATACGGGCCGCCGTTCCGGCAGGTGGGGCTGTCCGTACGGAATGTGCGGTTAACCTCATAGACGCCCTTTCGGTTCCCCTTGACGATGGTGGTCCATGAGTTCCAGGCTGCTCGCCGGGTCGCTGGCGACCATCGGGTCCGGGAGCGTCCTGGCCGGCGCGCTGCTGGAGTCCGGGCTGCCCGTGCCGCCCCAGGAGTGGGCCTTCGCCGTCCTCGGCGTCGTGCTGCCCGGGCTGGGCTGGCTGCTCACCGTCCGCCGCCCCGACCTGCGGTACGGCTGGCTGTTCCTGGCCGCCGGAGCGTGCCTCGGCCTCGGCGCGCTCGGCACGGGCGTGGCGATCAGGTTCCACCACACCGGGCCGGTCGTCGTCTGGCTGTCCGCGCTCTTCGCCGTCTTCTACGGCCTGACCTGGGTCTTCGTCCCGCTGCTCTTCCCCGACGGCCGCCTGCCGTCCCGCCGCTGGCGGCCCGTGGCGTGGGTCGGCGGGATCGCGATCGCCATGCACACGGTGGGGCTCGGGCTGTTCGGCGGGAACCCGGCCCGGCCGCGCGAGCTGACGGCCGGATCGATCTGGGCGGCCGCGGCCGGCGGGCTGGGCCAGTTCCTCGTCTTCCTGACGGCCGTCGTCGTCCTCGCCGGGCTCGTGGTCCGCTGGTGGCGCAGCCAGCCGCCCGAGCGCGGTCAGTACGCCTGGATGGTCGCCGGCACCGCCGTCCAGCTCTTCGCGGGCGTGCTGCTGCTGTTCCTGATGGACGCGCAATTGTGGGGCGCCGCGCTGGTCGGCCTGCTCGCGGTGATGACGGCGCTGCCGGTCGCCGTCCTGGTGGGGATCGTGCGGCACCGGCTGCTCGACATCCGGTTCGGGCTGCGGGGCTCCCGCCTGCACCTGATCTTCGACCTGCGGCCCACCGTGGACGAGGTGCTGTCCGGCCTCGGCACCGCGCTGGCGGCCACGCCCGAGCCGGTCGAGCAGCTCGGCAGGCTCGCCGCCGCCGTCCGCGACGGGCTGGAGGCCAGGTGGGCGGCCGTGACGCTGGCCGACGGCACCCGGGTGGCCGCGGGCGAGGAGGAAGGCGGGACGGCGCTGTCCGTGCCGGTGCGCGGCGGCCTCGGCCGCATCGAGCTCGGCCCGCGCCGAGCCGGCCGGTACGACCGGGAGGACCGGCGCTTCCTGGAGGCCCTGGCCGTGCCCGCCGGGCTGGCCGTCCAGAGCGCCGGGCTGGTCGCCCGCCTGGTCAACGCCCAGGAGGCCGAGCGGCGGCGGATCGAGCGCAACATCCACGACGGCGTGCAGCAGCAGCTCGTCGCGCTCATCGCCGGGCTGGAGCTGGCCCGCGTCACCGGCGCCGGCCCCGACGCGCTGGCCCGCCTGCGCGAGCAGGCCCGCCAGACGCTCGCCGACCTGCGCGAGCTGGCCGCCGGCATCCACCCGTCGGCCCTCAGCCAGGGCGGCCTGGTGGAGGCCGTCGAGGAACGCTGCTCCGGGCTGCCCGTGCCCACGACCGTCACCGCCGACCCCGGGCTGCGGGCCCGGCGGTTCGCCGACGAGGTCGAGGGCGCGATGTACTTCACCGTCAGCGAGGCCGTCGCCAACGCGCTCAAGCACGCCGCCGCCGTCCGGATCGAGGTACGACTGACCCTGGCGGCGGGCCGCGTACGGGCCACCGTGGCCGACGACGGCAGGGGCTTCGACCCGGCCACCGCCGCCCGCCGCGGCCTGGCCACGCTCGCCGACCGCCTGGACGCGCTGGGCGGCGGCATGGAACTCGACAGCGAGCCCGGAAAGGGGACACGCATGCACGCCTGGGTGCCGGCCGATGCCTGAGCCCGTCCGCACGGTCGTCGCCGACGACCACTACCTGGTGCGCGAGGGCACCCGGCAGCTGCTGGAACTGTCCGGCGAGGTGACCGTCGTCGGCGCGGTCGGCGACGCCGACGAGCTGCTGGACGCCGTGCGCAGGCTGGAGCCGCAGGTCGTCGTCACCGACATCCGCATGCCCGGCGGCGAGTGGCGGCCGGGCTTCGAGGGCATCGACGCGGCCCACCGCATCAGGGCCGGCCACCCCGGCACCGGCGTGGTGGTGCTGTCGCAGTTCTCCGACGCCCTGTTCGCCTTCGAGCTGTTCAAGCACGGGACGGCCGGGTTCGCCTACCTGCTGAAGGACCGCGTGGGCGACCTCGACGAGCTGCTCGGCGCGATCCGGGCGGTCGCCGCGGGCGGCTCGGTCATCGACCCCAAGGTGGTCGAGGGCCTGCTGGCCAGGCGCGAGGTCCGCGGGCAGGGGGAGTCGCTGACCCCGAGGGAGCGGGACGTGCTGCGCGAGATGGCCCACGGCCGCTCCAACGCCGGCATCGCCCGCGCCCTGCACCTGTCGATCTCCTCGGTGGAGAAGAACGTGAACGCCATCTTCACCAAGCTGGGGCTGGAGAACAGCGGCGACGTGCACCGGAGGGTGGCCGCCGTGCTGGCCTACCTGGGGCCGTCCGGCCGCTGACCCCGCCGTCCGGGCGCTGACCCCGCCGTCCGGGCGCCGGCTCAGCCGAAGACGGCCGGGGGCGGGACCGGGGCGAGCACGGCGTCGCCGTCCTTGATGGGGTAGGCGCCGCCGATGAAGTTCTGCAGCGTCTCCCCGTGCACGCAGCGCGCCTGGGTGAGGCCGCCGGCCGCGCGCCGGGACAGCAGGTCGAGCGGCAGTTCCGTGCGCGAGGCCGCGACGATCAGGTTGCCGAACCGGCGGCCCCGCATGATCCCCGGCTCGGCCAGCAGCGCCACGTGCCGGAACGCGTCGCACACCGTGGCCAGCAGCCGCTTGGCGAACGCCAGGCCCTTGCCGTCGGCCATGTTGATCAGCAGCGTGCCGTCGGGGCGCAGCACGCGGGCCAGGTCGCCCATGTACTCGGCGGTGGCCAGCTCCACCGGCATCGTGGCGCCGGTGAACGCGTCGAGCACGACCAGGTCGGCCGAGTCGTCCCACACCTTGGCCGTGCCCTCGCGGCCGCCGGCCACGATGACCTTCAGCCGGGGGACCGAGCGCAGGTCGAGCTGCTCGCGGACCAGGTTGACCAGCAGGCCGTCGGGCTCGATCACGATGTGCCGGGAGCCGGGGCGGGTGGCCGCGACGTACCGCGGGATCGTGCACGCGCCGCCCCCGATGTGGACGCAGCTCAGCGGCCCCTCCGGCAGGAGGTCGATGACGTCGGCCATGAGCCTGACGTACTCGAAATCCAGAAATGTCGGGTCTTGTAGGTCAACGTACGACTGAGGTACGCCATCCTTGGACAGCACCCAGCCGTCCTGCCTGTCCAGGTCCCGGAGAAGCTCGACCTCGCCGAACGTCACCGGATAACGGCCAGGCATCGGTTCCCGCTGTCCACGTGCCACGCTGATCCCTCCCTGGGAGAACCGTATGCGACGCAAGAGGTTGATTGTGCTCGTCATCGCGGTTGTCGCGGTATTGGCGGCGGGCGCCTTCGCCGTTCTGGCCGCCGGGCACGTCAAGGGCAGCGCCGCCAAGACCGCCGCCGCGTACTTCGACGCCTGGCGGAAGGGCGACGTCGCGGGCATGGCGCTGCTGGTCGACCGGCCGCCGGCCGACTTCTTCGACCGGCACCGCCAGCTGTCGGAGAACCTGCACGTCGAGTCGATCCGGCTCACGCCGGGGCCGGTGCGCGGCACGGGGGAGGAGTCGGCCGAGGTGCGCTTCGCGGGCGTGCGGGAGCTGACGGACCTCGGGCCGTGGCCGTTCGACAGCACGCTGCGGCTGGGCGTGCGCGACCGGGCCTGGCGGGTGCTGTGGACGCCCGAGACGCTGCACCCGCTGCTCAAGGACGGCGGCACGCTGGAGGTGGAGGAGGTCGATGCCCCGGCGGCCGAGCTGGTCACCAGCGAGGGCGCCAAGATCCCCAACGACAGCTACGCCGACGCCTACCTCGACCCGCTCAAGCCCGAGTTCGCCAAGGCCAACCACGGGCTGGAGCTGGTGTCGCGGGCGCCGGGACGGCCTGACAAGGTGCTGCTGACCCGCCTGCCGAAGGCGAACGTCGAGCGCACCACTCTGTCGCAGCCGGTCCAGGCCGCCGCCGCGCGGGCCCTGGACGGCGTGGCGAACTCCTCGATCGTGGTGCTCAGGCCGAGCACGGGCGAGATCCTGGCCCTGGCCGACCGGCTGGAGGACAACTTCAGCGCGGTGCGCGACGCCTTCCCGCCCGGCTCCACGTTCAAGACGATCGTCGCCGCCGCGCTGCTGGAGAAGGGGGTCGCCACGGGCGACGAGATGGGCTGCCCGGCCTCGTACGCACCGGACTTCTCGGCGGCGATCAGCAACGACGGCGACGTGGACCGGGGGACCGTGACCTTCGCCGACGCCTACGCCTACTCCTGCAACACCACGTTCGTCGAGCAGGCCACCACCCGGCTGTCGCTGGAGGACCTGCGCCGGACCGCCGCCCGCTGGGGCTTCGACCGGCCGATGGCGACCGGCGTGGGCGGCCGGTGCGGCACGATGCAGCAGACCGAGGGCACGGACATGTTCTCCCTGGACGTCATCGGCCAGGGCACGGTGGTGGCCACCCCGCTGTGCATGGCCGCCGTGGCCGCCGCCGTGCAGAGCGGCACGTGGCGCTCGCCCCGCCTGCTGTCGGAGGACGACGTGCGCCGCGTGGACGGCGAGCCGTTCCCCGACGTCAAGCTGGACGAGGGCGTGGTCGGGGCGTTGCGGGAGATGATGGCCGCCGTCGTGGACCACGGGACGGCGAGCCAGGCCGGCCTGCCGGAGGGCGTGGCGGGCAAGACGGGCACCGCCGAGGTGCAGGACCAGACCTCGCACGGCTGGTTCATCGGCTACCGGGGCGACCTGGCCTTCTGCGTGTTCGTCAGGAACGGCGGATCGGGCCGCTCGGCGGCGGTGCCGATCGCCGTGCGCTTCCTGAACGGCCTGTGACGGCCCGGCCCGCGCGGACGCCTTGTGACCTTTGGCACTTCAGCTCAATCCGTAACCTACGGTACCGTAGGTTACATGACGACCATCACCGTGAAGCCGAGGCTGCGTGGCTGGTTGCACACCGGGGCGCTGCCGGTGACGCTGGTGGCCGGGTTCGTGCTCGTGGCGCTCGGCCCGACCCTGCAGGCCCGGCTGGCGGCCGGCGTCTACGCGATCACCTCGGGGCTGCTGTTCGGCATCTCGGCGACCTACCACCGGGGCACGCTGGGGCCGCGCCTGGCCGAGGTGCTGCGCAGGTTCGACCACGCCAACATCTACCTGATCATCGCGGGCACGTACACGCCGTTCGGGCTGCTCGCCCTCGACGGCGCGGCCAGGGTGGCCGTGCTCTCGGTGGTGTGGGGCGGCGCGCTGGCCGGGGTGCTGTTCCGGGTGTGCTGGATGAACGCGCCGCGCTGGCTCTACACCGTCCTGTACCTGGCGCTGGGCTGGACGGCGATCTTCGTGATGCCGCAGCTGCTCGAAGGGGCCGGGGTGGCCGCCGTCGTGCTGGTGGCCGTGGGCGGGGTCTTCTACTCGGCCGGCGCGATCGTCTACGGGCTGCGCCGTCCGGATCCGTCGCCGCGCTGGTTCGGCTTCCACGAGGTCTTCCACGCCTGCACGATCGCCGCGTACCTGGTGCAGTACATCGCGGTGTCGATCGTGGTCTATTCCCACATGTAGGTCGACATTTGACGCAAAGCTGGTCTGTTTTCGCACCAATCACGGAAAGCAGACCAGTATGCAGGAACTTACGCGTTCGTGGTGGCTGCTGCTCGTCCGCGGCATCGCCGCGATCATCTTCGGTGTGCTGGCGTTGATCTGGCCGGGGATCACTCTGCTGGTGCTGGTGATCTTCTTCGGTGCGTACGCCATCGTCTCCGGCGTCTTCGAGCTCTTCGCCGCCTTCCGGCACGGCGCCCGGTCACGGGCCTGGCTGATCTTCTCCGGCATCGTCGGCATCGTGGCCGGCATCATGGCCTTCGCCTGGCCCGGGATCACCTCGCTCGCGCTGCTCTACCTCATCGCCTTCTGGGCCATCGTCTCCGGAATCTCCGAGATCGTGGCGGGCGTGCGGCTGCGCAAGTCCATCGAGAACGAGTGGATGTTCATCATCGCCGGCATCCTGTCGGTGATCTTCGGTGTGCTGCTCCTCATCTGGCCCGGCGCCGGAATGCTGAGCCTCGTCTGGCTGATCGGCATTTTCGCGATCCTGTATGGAATCGCGATGATTGTGCTGTCACTTCGTTTGAAGAAGTTCACTCGCGGGGCAGGAATACCGTAAATTTTACGGATACGACCGGGTTCCCTGTATGGAACCTCCGGCCTGTCTCACGACATTGGAGAAGGCATGGACGTACACACCCGCCTTGCCCGTCACCTGCTCGTCGATGGCTACCGTCTCGTCCTCGATCTCGAACTCAGCCGTGGCTCCTGGTTGGTGGACGCCCGCAACGGCCGCCGCTACCTGGACTTCTACACCTTCTTCGCGTCCGCCCCGCTCGGTGTGAACCCGCCCTTCGACCCCGACTTCGCCGCCCTGCTCGGCCAGGTCGCCCGGAACAAGCCCGCCAACCCCGACATCTACACCGAGCACCTGGCCGACTTCGTCGACACGTTCGCCCGCGTGCTCGGCGACCCCGAGCTGCCCCACCTGTTCTTCGTCGAGGGCGGCGCCCTGGCCGTGGAGAACGCGCTCAAGACCGCCTTCGACTGGAAGAGCCGGCGCAACGAGGCCGCCGGCCGCCCCCGCGACCTGGGCACCAAGGTCATGCACCTGACCCGCGCCTTCCACGGTCGCAGCGGCTACACGCTGAGCCTGACCAACACCGAGCCGGGCAAGACCGACCGCTTCCCCAAGTTCGACTGGCCGCGCATCGACGTGCCGGCCGTCCACCTCGGCGACGTCGAGGCCGCCGAGGAACGCGCGCTGGCCCAGGCCAGGGCGGCCTTCGAACGTCACCCGCACGACATCGCCTGCTTCATCGCCGAGCCGATCCAGGGCGAGGGCGGCGACAACCACATGCGCGGCGAGTTTCTGCGTGCCATGCAGGCCCTGTGCCACGAGCACGACGCCCTGTTCGTCCTGGACGAGGTCCAGACCGGCGGCGGCACCACCGGCACGCCCTGGGCCTACCAGCAGCTCGGCCTGGCCCCCGACGTGGTGGCCTTCGCCAAGAAGGTGCAGGTCGGCGGGATCATGGCCGGTCGCAGGGTCGACCTGGTGGCCGACAACGTGTTCCAGCTCAGCGGCCGGATCAACTCCACGTGGGGCGGCGGCCTGGTGGACATGGTCCGCAGCCGCGGCATCCTGGAGATCATCGAGCGCGACGGCCTGATCGCCCGGGCCGGCAGGCTCGGCGGCGTCCTGCTCGAACGGCTCACCAAGCTGGAGGCCGAGCACCCCGACACGGTCTCCGGCGTGCGCGGCAGGGGCCTGATGTGCGCCTTCGACCTGCCCGACCAGGCCGCCAGGGACGGCTACGTGACCCGGCTCAGGGAGGAGCACGGCGTGCTGGCGCTGCCGTGCGGGCCCCGGTCCGTCCGGCTGCGCCCGGCGCTGAACATCCCCGAGGCCGACCTCGAACACGGCCTGGCCGCACTGTCGGCCGCGCTCTGAGCACCCGCACCCCTACCCGGTGCTCACTCGGTCGAGGCGATGCTGGTGGCGCTGCGGCGCGGCCCGCCGTAGCGCCAGAAGAAGTTCAGCAGCACGCTGACCCGGTTGCGCCCGCCCAGCAGGTACGCCACGTGCACGAAGATCCAGGCCAGCCAGGCGGGCAGGCCGCGCATGGTCAGCCCGTTGCGCAGCTGGAGCACCGCCTCGGCCTTGCCGACCGTGGCCATGATCCCCGGGTCGCGGTAGGAGAAGCGGCTGACCGGCCGCCCGTGCGCGGCGGCCAGGATCTGCCTGCCCACGTGCTTGCCCATCTGGATGGCCGGCTGGGCGAGCTGGGGCAGCGCGTCCGGCTGCCCGGCCAGGTCGCCGGCCACGAAGATCTCGGGATGGCCGGGCACGGTGAGCGCGTCGGTGAGCGTGATCCGGCCGCCCTTGCCCTGCGGCAGCCCCCAGTCGGTCACCTCCTTGGGCGCGGTCACGCCGAGGGCCCAGACGGTCACGTCGCTCGGCAGGCGCGTCCCGTCCTCCAGGATGACGGCGTCCGGCTCGACGCCCGCCACCGTGGCTCCCAGGCGCATCCGGACGCCTCTCCTGCGCAGCGCCTCGGCCGCCGCGTCCCGCAGTCGCGGCTTGTACGGCGCCAGCACATAGTCGAACCGCTCGACCAGGGTGACGCTCGTCTGGTCGGGCCGGATCTCGGGATGCGTCAGCGGCATCGTGCGGCGGCGCAGCTCGGCCAGCGTGCCCGCGGTCTCCACGCCGGTCGCGCCGCCGCCCACCACCACGACGTGGGCGCTCTCGCGCCGGCCCGCCGCGGTGTCCTCCAGGCAGTGCTGGAGATGCCGTCGCAGGTCGGCGGCGTCGCGCAGCGAGTAGATCGGCAGCGCGTTCTCCTCGGCGCCGGTCACGTGGACCCAGTTGGTGGTGACGCCGGTGGCGATCACCAGGTAGTCGTAGTCGAGGGTGGAGCCGTCCGCGAACTCCACCCGCCGGTCGGACGGGTGCACCTTGCTCAGCGCGGCCCGGTGGGCGCGGACGTTCGGCCACTTGGCGGCGAACGTGCGGATCGGGTAGGAGACGTCGGACGTGCCCATGCCCGCCGTGGCCACCTGGTAGAGCAGCGGCTGGAAGGTCGAGTAGGGGTTCCGGTCCACGAGTGTGACCAGGGCGCCGCCCTTGGCCAGCTCCCGCGTCGCGGCCAGGCCGGCGAAGCCCGCTCCCACGACGACGACGCGCGCTCTCCGCACCATCACCACGTCCCTTCCAGGATTGCGTTCCATGGTCCATATGGCACCCAGAGCATCGGTTAAACCATTTCTGCCACAGACACCACCGGGAAGAGGGGAGATCCGGGGTAGGGCACCGGTATGTCTGAGCAAGTGACCACGATGGAACGCCTGGGCCGCCGGATAGCCGAACGTCGGGAATCGCTGAACCTGAGCCGGCAGGAGCTGGCCGACAGGTCCGGCGTGGCGGTCGGCTACGTCGCCTATCTGGAGGACCAGTCCGGCATCTCGGTGCGCGAGGCCCTGGCCCGCCTGGCCGAGGCGCTGGAGACCACCGTGGAGGGCCTGCTCGGGGAGGTGGCCGAGCCCGCCGGCGCGGGGCCCGCCGCGGAGCACCCCACGCTGGTGCCGCTGGCGGAGGAGGAGTGCCTGCGGCTGCTGCGGCCCGGAGGAGTGGGCCGCATCGCCTTCGAGGGCCGCTACGGCCTGACCGTGCTGCCGGTGAACTTCCGGATGTCGGAGGGGGCGATCGTGTTCCGCACCGCGGCGGGCGGCAGCACCGACGAGGACCTGAGCACGGGGGTGGAGGACGTCGAGTACGAGGTCGCGTTCGAGGTCGATCGCATCGAGGAGCTGACGCGGGGCGGCTGGAGCGTGCTCGTCCACGGCTCGCTGCACCACGTCACGGACGAGGACGAGCGGGCCGAGGCGGAGAGCACGGGCGTCGAGCCGTGGGCCGGCGGGCGGCGCCAGCACTACCTGAAGATCCGGCCCACCCGCCTGACCGGCCGCCGGATCACGACCGGCTGAACCGCCGCCGGGTCAGGAGCCGTCCTTCCTGAGCGACAACCACAGTCCGATGGCCGTGACCCGGGAGTCGACGCCGAGCTTGGCGTAGATCCGGTTGACGTGGTTCTTCACGGTCTTCTCGCTGAGGAACAGGCACTGGGCGATCTGGCCGTTGGACCGGCCCGCGGCGATCAGATCCATGACCTCGGCCTCACGTTTGCTCAAGGACGTGATCACGCTGTCGAACGCTGCGTCGTCGACTCTCATCCGGCCTCCGGGGGCGCGCAGACGGTCTGATCGCCGTTGGCCCCCGTGCTTCCGGCGTTAGCGGTAGACAGCGAGCATAACTCGCATTGTCCTGATTTGGGGGCGTTGTCGGGAGAAAACGACAACAGCCGGTCCCGAGGGACCGGCTGTGCGCTTGGGGTGAGTGAAGGGACTTGAACCCTCGACATCCAGGACCACAACCTGGCGCTCTGCCAACTGAGCTACACCCACCATGGCCGCCCGCTTCGTGACGGCACAGGAAAAGTGTAGCGGGGTTCGGGAGTCTTTACGCCATCCAATTAGCCGGTGACCCGCTCGGCGAGTTGCCGGGCGGTCGCCGAGTCGGGGCCGGGCTGCGCCACGAAGATCGCCGCGCGGTAGTAGCGCAGCTCCCTGATGCTCTCCTTGATGTCGGCGAGCGCGCGGTGGCCGCCCTGCTTCTCGGGGGCCGCGAAGTAGACCCGCGGGTACCAGCGGCGCACCAGCTCCTTGATCGACGAGACGTCGACCATGCGGTAGTGCAGCCAGGCGTCGACCCCGGGCATGTCCCTGGCGATGAACGTGCGGTCGGTGCCGATCGAGTTGCCGCACAGCGGCGCCTTCTTCGGCTCCGGCACGTGCCGCCGGATGTAGTCGAGCACGAGCGACTCCGCCTCGGCCAGCGTGACGCCGCCCGGCAGCTCGGGCAGCAGGCCCGAGGCGGTGTGCATCTCGCGCACGACCTGCGACATCTGCTCCAGCGACTCCGGCGGCGGCTTGATGACCACGTCGACGCCTTCGTCGAGCAGATTGAGCTCGCTGTCGGTGATGACACAGGCCACCTCGACGAGCGCGTCGCGCCCCAGGTCGAGCCCGGTCATCTCGCAGTCGATCCAGACCAGCACGTCACTCATTCGATCTCCTCGCCCAGCGGCTCGGAGCAATCCGCCCGCTTGTTACCCCACCAGCCTAGTGCCCCCGCTTACGCGGGCTTGAGCGAGCCGAGAACCTTGGCGACCACGTCCGTGCCCAGATTGTCGGGAACGGAGATGTACAGCAACGTCGGACGCTGCCCCGCCCCGCGGTCCATGAGCACGAGCGCGGCGTTCTCCTTCTTCCACTTGTAGCCGTTCTTCTCCGCGACGGCGGTGAAGTCGAGCTGGAACTGCATCACCCACGCGTCATGGTCGCCGATCTTCGTGGCCTTGTTCTCGATCAGCTTGGTGGTGTGCTGCGGCTCGTAGAACTGGGTGCTGAACTGCATGAACAGCATCTTGGCCGTGTCCTCCAGCGCAGAGGCGCCGGTGTAGGGGATGAGCGCGGCCAGCGGGCCGGCGTAGGCGTTGCCGATCCAGTCCTTGTCGCCCTCGTAGTTCTCCTGCGAGCTGGCCTGCACCCCGCTCGTCCACATCTGCTGGGACGGGTCGGTGCCGTTGACGTCACCGTACGCGGGCACCTTCCAGCCGTCGGGCACCTGGTAGGACAGGCCGCTCCGCGGGTCGGTGATGCGGCCGTCCTGCGGCTGCGGCAGCTCGCCGCCCTGCGGGGGCAGCTCGGTCGGCGGCCCGGCGGAGGGCGGTTCGGCCGTCGGGAACGGCTGCGGCTCCTCGGTGGTGGGCGAGGCGACCGGGGTGCTGCTGCCCCGGTTGAGGAAGAAGATCCCGGCGACCACGATCAGCGCGACCACGACCAGCGCGGCCAGGCCGCCGAACACCCACGGCAGCGGGTTGCCCTGCTTGGGCGGCGGCGCCTGGCCGGGACCGGGCAGCGGACCCCCGGCCCACTGCGTGGACTGCTGCGCGGGGTGCTGTGCGGACTGCTGTCCGAAGGCGGGCTGCTGCCGGGTGGGCGGCCCGTAGGCGGGCGGGCTCTGGGCAGGCTGCCCGCCGTAGGGAGGCTGACCCTGCGCGGGCTGCTGGTCGGCGGGCGGCCCGTAGGGCGGCTGGCCGGGCGAGGGCCGGCCGTACTGGAGCGTGGGGTTCGCCGGGGTGGCCGACCAGTCGGGGGACGACTGCGGCTGCGGCCCGGAGGACGGCTGCTGCGGCTGAGGCTGCCGCTCCTGCGCGTGGGTGGCGTCCGTCCATTGGTTGCCGTCCCACCAGCGGAGCTGCGGCTCTCCGTACGGGTCGGGGTACCAGCCCGCGGGGGTCTGCGTGGTCATGCCCGTCAGATTAGTAAGAACCGCTTTGTTGCGCATTCAGGGAAGGTCAGCACTTGTAGGTGAAGCTCGCCTTGTCGGTACGCGCCGGGCCCGGCGAGAGCACCTTGAGCGTGGCCGTGGCCTTGACGCTGCTCTTGCCCGACAACGTCCAGCGCAGCGGCACCGCGTAGGACGTCTTGTCGGCGCTCGTGCGCAGGCTGCCCTTGACGACCTCCTTGTCCAGGTTCTTGCGCCACTCGTAGCGGATCTCGCCCACGCCGCCGTTGGTGACCACCGTCCCGGTCAGGACGATCGCGCCGCCGCAGCCCAGCGTCTTCTTCGGCGCGACCACGTCGATCGACCGCACCGCCAGCTCGGGGGCGTCCGTCAGCCTGAACCAGGCCACGATCGCGCCCGCCATGACGACCGCGAAGAGCGCCGTGGACAGGATCGTGCGCCGCCGGCGTCGCCGCGACACCTTGGCCACCCGGCCTTGGGAGCGCTTGTCCGGCTGGTGGACGGTCGCGGCGCCGTCGCGTCCCTCGCGCCAGATGCGTTCGGCCGTCGTCTCCTGGCGGGGCTGCCGCACGGTCCCGGCGCCGGTCCCCGGGCCGGCTTCCGGACCGCCCACCCCCGGGCCGAACTGCAGGCGGGGCGGCGACCCCGACGCCGGCACGTGCAGCAGCGTGACGATGTCGCCCTCGTCCTGGGGCGCCGGCGGCGGCTGCGCGGCGAACGCCGGCGGCTGGGCGAACGCCGACCTGCCGCGTGCCGCCCGCGCCAGCGAGTCCCGGCTGATCAGGCCGCCGGGCAGCGCCGCGCGTTCCTGGCTCAGCATGGCGCGGGCCGGTTCGAGGCCGAGCGTGACGGCCGTGCCCGCGGCCCGTTCGAACAGGCCGGCGGCCCGCGGCGCGGTCTGCGTGAAGGACGCGGCCAGCCCGCGGGCCAGCGACGCCCAGCCCGCCGCGTCCCGCTCACGCGGCGAGACCTGGCCGCGGATCGCGTCGGACAGGCCGCGCTCCGACAGCAGCGCGGCCCCCTCGGCGGTGATCACCACCGTGCCCGGGTGCACCGAGCCGTGCGTGACCCCGGCGGCGTGCAGCGCGAGCAGCGTCTGGGCGGTCTCCGTCAGCACCGACGCCGCCCCCGCCGGGTCGACGGGCGCGCCGGCGAGCAGGTCGGCCAGCGTGGGGCTGACCGCCTGCGCGGTGAGCAGCCACACCTGGTCGCCCGCCGCGACGACGTCGGCCACCGGGATCAGCCCGCCCATGCCGCCCAGCACGAGGTGCTGGTCGGTCATGACGGTGTTCACCACGCGTTCCCGGACGCCGGGCAGGCCGATGACCCGCGGGTCGAACAGCAGCGCCCCGGCCCTGCGGCCATCCGGCGAGATGGCGTCGATCCAGTTGCCGAGCTCGGTCATCCACGTGTGCTCGGTCAGCCGGAACCCGGCGATACCGTTCCTGTGGTTGTCCATCCCCCTTGGCCCCCCGGCGCGTCTAGCGCTGCTTTCTGTGGCGTCCTGTCATGCGACGTTTCACCGCAAGTGTGACCGGAACCGCGCCGGACGTCATCAGGCCGAGCGCGAGGAGTCCGGCCTGCGCCTTGCCCACCTGGTCCAGGGTGGGCGTCTGGGTGCTGCCGCCGTCGTCGCCGCCGCCGTCGTCAGTCGAGGTCCTTGTCGGCGTCTGCGATGTCTCCGAGGGGGCCGGGCTGGTCGGCGGCTGGCTGGTCGGAGGCGTCCTGGTGGGCGGGGCGGAGGTCCGGGTGGGCGTGGGAGCGGCCGAGGTGGGCCTGCTGCCGTCGCTGCTCGTGCTGCTCCGGCCGGTGATGTCCGGCTCGGGGGAGTCGGTCGGCGTCGGCTTCGGCGTCCTGACCGGCCGCCTGGTCGGCTTCCGCGTCGGGGTCGGCTTGGGCGTCCTGGACGGCGAGGCCGCCGCCGTCGCCGTCGCCGTCGGCAGGACGGGCGGCGGGGTCGAGACGGCCGGGTCCGCCGAGGTCGGCGTCGGGTCCGGCTCCGGGGTGGTCTCCTCGG
Source organism: Nonomuraea sp. NPDC049637 (assembly GCF_040675235.1). NCBI lineage: Bacteria > Bacillati > Actinomycetota > Actinomycetes > Streptosporangiales > Streptosporangiaceae > Nonomuraea > Nonomuraea sp. NPDC049637. Next base: position 181,189 of record NZ_JBFAOM010000002.1, on the reverse strand, counting down.
GTGTCGCGGTCGGCTCCTCCTCCGTGGGCTCCTCGTCGATCACCGGGTCGGTCGCGCTGGGCGTGACCTCGCTCGTCTGGGCCCGCAGCACCGGCTCGTCGGAGGAGGAGTTGACCAGGATCACGCCCACGGCCACCACCACGCCCACGGCGACCGCGCCGATCGCGATCTTCGCCGAGAGCTTGCTCAGCAGGCGGGCGGGGTCGGGGAAACGGGTCTCGGTGAGCGCGGTCCGCGTCTCGGCGGCATCGTGCAGGGGGCTCGGGAACAGCAGGATCAGCAGGCCCGCGAGCGCGGCCAGGCGGCGGCGTCCGCGCTCCTCCCAGTCGGCGCCGTACGCCTCGGCCGCGATGGCCTCCAGCTCGGTCAGGAACGCCTCGGCGGACGGCGGCCGTTCGCCCGGCTGCTTGGCCAGGCCGCGTTCGACCAGGCTCTGGAGCGCCGAGGGCACCTCCTCGACGGGCGGCGGCGCGCTCTGGTGCTGGCGGGCCAGCGCGGCGATGTTGGGCGCCCGGAAGGGCCGGGTGCCGGTCAGGCACTCGAAGAACACGACGGTGGCGGCGTAGACGTCGGTCGCCGGCCCGGCGGCCCCGCCCGCCCACTGCTCGGGCGCCATGTACGGCGGCGTGCCCGCGGCGCTCGCCCCCTCGCCGGCCCGGACCGCGATGCCGAAGTCCACCAGCTTGCTGACGCCGTCGCCCTGGACCATCACGTTCTCGGGCTTGAAGTCGCGGTGGACGACGCCGATCGCGTGCGCGGCGGCCAGCCCCTGGAGCGAGCCCTTGAGCACGACCAGCGCCGCCTCGGCCCCGGTCGGCCCCTCGGAGCGCAGGATCTCGCGCAGCGAGACGCCGTTGACCAGCTCCATGACGATCGCCGCGCCCTGCCCCGACTCGACGTAGTCGATCAGGCGCGCGTGGTGCGAGCTCTGCAGGGTGCCCAGCAGCCGGGCCTCGTGCCGGAACCTGGCCACGAAGCCCATGTCGGACCTGAGCTCGTCATTCAGATATTTGATGGCGACTTCCACGCCGTCGTGGTCGCGCGTGGCCAGGACCACCCGGCCGGCGGCACCGCTGCCCAGTTCCCGGACTTCGGTGTAGCCGGGGACCCCCCACTGCCCTTCGCCGTACATAAACGGTCTCCTCTGGAGTCATTCGGGCCCCCACCCGCATCAAACGCTGCGTAGCTTAACCAGAGGGAAGGGCTTTCCCACCACCGATATGCCGATATGGCCGAATTTGCGAGGTTAGTCCACCGTGCCGGGCCTATCGGATGATGGGGATTCCTGCGGTTTGGGCGTTTCCTGTGGCTTTGGGGTTTCTTCGGGCTTAGGTGTCTCTCTGGGGCATTCTGCGGTTTTCCCGGTCGCCCGGTCCGGTCCGCCGGCCGCCTCCGGCGTCGTGCTCGCCGTGACGGTCCAGGTGGTGCCGCACGGGACGGTCCTGAGCGCCCGGCTCACCGTCCTGGTGTAGGCGGTGTCGCCGGACAGCGTGATCCGCTCCGAGCCGGCCGGCTCGCCGCCGAGCAGGAACCCCACGTCCAGCGTCACCGGCCGGTCGTCGGCGGTGACCACCGAGACGGTCGCCACCAGGCCGCCCTCGCCCAGACCGGCCCTGACGATCGAGACCCGCCGCACGGCGGGCGGGCAGGTGACCTCGACCCGGGCGGTCCGGACGCGGTCGCCGGCGCGAACCCGTACCGACAGGGTGGAGCCGCAGGGGCGGGCGCGGAAGGCGTGGGTAAGGACGCGGGAGTAGGAGGTCCGGCCGGACAGGCTCGCCGTACGGGTGCCGACGGTCTCGCCGTCCACCGCGAACGCGGCCTCGACCGGGATTGCGCCGGTGCCGTCGGCGGTCACGCCGACCCGGGCGCGCGCGGTCAGCCCCGGCGCGTCGGGCATCGCCAGCGAGACGAACAGCCCGTTCACCCGCGTCGGGCAGGCCGGCACCGCTACCGAGGAGGACCGGGCGCCGCCCGGCGCGGCGGGGGAGGTGACGACGGTCAGCGTGACGGTCCTGCCGCACGGCCGTTCGCCGAGGTCCCAGGTGAAGGCGCGGGTGTAGAATGTCGCGCCGCTCAGCCGCAGGCGCTGGACGCGGCCGTCGACGCCCGGCGCGGTCCACGTCCCGGTGGCGGTGACGGGGGCGCCCCCGGCGGTCCGGACGGTGACGGAGGCGCGCGCGACGCCGTCGCCGTCCACCGTGACGGCGCCCACGCTCACCCCGAGAACGGTCGCGACGGGCGTCGGCGTGGGGGTCGGCGTGGGTGTCGGTTCGGGACTCGGGGTGGGGGTCGGCGTCGGGGTCCGGGTGGGCGTCACCGGGGGCTTCGGCGTGGCGGTCCTGGTCGGCCTCCTCGTGGGCCCGGCCGTCGGCGTGCGCGGCGCCCGGGTGGTGACCGGCGGGCTGGAGGTCGTCGGCGGCGGCAGCAGCTCGGGCGGGGACGCCGGCGACGGCGGCCCCTCGGCGGAGGTCCGCGGCGTCGCCTCGGGCGTCGTCGGCGGCGCGATCACGGCCTCGGCCGTGCTCGGCGGCGCGGTCACCGCCTCCGTCGTGGCCGGCGGCACCGCGACGGCCGCGCCGACCGGCTGCTCGGCAGGCTGCCGCCGGGCGGCGAGCGCGACCACCACCGCCACCGTCACCACCGCCACCAGGGCGGTGCCCATGCCCACCCGCACCGCGTTGGACCGCAGCCCGCGGAAGACCGTCCTGGCCAGGGACGTGGTGACCTCGGGGGTGGGCTGCGGCGGGGCCGGCAGCAGCAGCGCGAGCAGGGCGACCAGCGCGGCAAGGCGCCGCCTGCCCCGCTCCTCCCAGTCCTCGCCGTACGCGGCCCGCGCCGTGGCCTCCAGCTCCTCGACGAAGGCCAGCGCGCTCGGCGGCCGGTCCCGCGGCTCCTTGGCCAGGCCGCGCCGGACGAGCTCCTGGACCGGCTCGGGCGCGTCGTGGAAGGGCACCGGCGCGTGCACGTGCTGGTAGCCGAGCACGCTGGGCTCGGTGGACCGGTACGGCCGGTGCCCGGTCAGGCACTCGAAGAAGACCGCGGTGGCCGCGTACACGTCGGTCGCCGGCGAGGCGGGCCGGCCGGCCCACAACTCCGGCGCCATGTACGGCGGCGTCCCCTCCGGATGCGTGGCCGTGCCCTGCGGCACCGCGACGCCGAAGTCCACGAGCTTGCTCGTCCCGTCGTCGCGGACGAGCACGTTCTCGGGCTTGTAGTCCTTGTGCACCACCCCGGACCCGTGGGCCCTGGCCAGGCCCAGCAGCGAGCCCTTCAGCACGACCAGCGCCGCCTCGGGCTCGGTGGTGCCGTTCTCACGCAGCAGGGCGCGCAGCGAGACGCCGTTGACCAGCTCCATCACGATGCAGGCGCCGTTCGGCTCCTGGATGTACTCCCACATCGTGGCGATGTTCGGATCGCGCAGCGAGGTCAGCACCCGCGCCTCGGCCTGGAAGCGGGACAGGGCGGCGGGGTCGCGCAGCAGCGCCTCGGAGAGGTACTTGATCGCGACCTTCACGCCCGTCTCGTCGTGCACGCCCAGCACGACGCGCCCGCTCGCGCCCGCGCCGAGCTGTCTGATCTCCGTGTAACCGGGAGCACTCCACTCCATCGCCCTCTCCCATCAGGAGCCGGCCCACCTGATGAGACGCGTGATCAAGGAGTCGGGTTTGCCAGGTGGTTCCGGATTCATGGAACTACTCCCGACGGAGGATGTGAACCGGTATATCGATACCTTCTGGAAGTGCCGGATCCGGTTGCGGTTCGCCCCAGGACGTGACCAGCGGATGCACCCCGGCCCAGACCGGCAGCGCGTAGTCCTCCTCGTCGTCCTCCGGCGCCCCGCTGCGGATCTTGACCGACGCCTCCGCCAGCGACAGGGCCAGCACGGCGGTGGCGGCCAGCTCCTTGCGCGTGGGCGGCCGGACGTAGTCCCACTGGCCGGGGGCGAGCTGCTCGGTGAGCGCCCGCAGGGCCGCCAGCCGCTCGTCGGGGTCGCTCACCAGCCGGGCCCGGCCGTAGACGATCGCCGAACGGTAGTTGACGGAGTGGTTGAAGACCGAGCGGGCCAGCACGATGCCGTCCAGGTGGGTGACCGTGACGCACACCTCGGCGCCGTCGCCGGCCCGCAGCGAGCGCGCGCCGGTGGAGCCGTGCAGGTAGAGGGTGTCGCCGATCCGTCCGTAGCCGGTGGGCACGACCATGGGATGGCCGTCGGCCACCACGCCCAGGTGGCAGACGAGCCCGCTGTCGAGCACGTCGTAGAGGTCGTTCCGGTCGGTGCTGCCGCGGTGCTTCTCTCGGCCGAGAGCCGTGCGCGGGGTGGAGGAGAGCATGATTCGACGCTATTCGTGAAGTGGACCTATCCTGTAGGGCCACTAACCGACCCTTCCTAGAGACCACTTTCGTGCGCACCCACATTGACCTGCCGGTATCCCTGTCCCGCGACTCGGCCGTCCCGCTGACCACCCAGCTCGCCGGCTGGCTGCGGCACGCCATGATGGGCGGCGCGCTCGCGCCGGGCGAGCGGCTGCCGTCCACGCGGGCGCTGGCCGACCAGCTCAAGGTCAGCCGGACGGTCGTCACCGAGGCATACCAGCAGCTCTACGCCGAGGGCTGGCTGGAGGGGCGCCACGGGTCCGGCACGTTCGTGGCGGCCATGGAGTCGCACGTCCCGCCGCGCGAGAGCCCGTACGAACCGGCGCCGCCCGCCCGCCGCCCCGAGGGCGAGTGGATCGACCTGCGTCCGGGGGACCCGTGGGTGCGCGACTACGACCGGGCCGCCTGGAAGCGGGCCTGGCGCCGGGCCGGCGAGCTGCCGCCCGGCGACTCGCCCGACCTGCACGGCCTGCCGCGCCTGCGCGAGCTGCTCGCCGACCACCTGCGCAGGGCCAGGGGCATGGCCGTCGGCCCGGAGAACGTCCTGGTCACCAGGGGCACCGGCAACGGCCTCGACCTGTGCGCGCTGGCCCTGCTGGCCGGCGGCGGACGGGCGGGCGTCGAGGACCCGGGCTACCACGTGGCCCGCACGGTGTTCGCGGCCAGGGGCGCCGAGGTCGTGCCCTGCCCGGTGGACGAGGACGGTGTGATCGTCGACGGCCTGCCCCGCGACCTGCGCGTCCTCTACACCACCCCCGCTCACCAGTACCCGCTGGGCGGCCGGCTGCCGATCCCGCGCCGCGAACGCCTGCTGTCCTGGGCCAGGAGCACCGGCGCCACGATCGTCGAGGACGACTACGACGCCGAGTTCCGCTACGACGTCGCCCCCCTGCCCGCCCTCTACGGCCTCGACCCCACCCGCGTCGTGCTGCTCGGCTCGCTGTCCAAGACCCTGGCCCCCGACGTCGGCGTCGGCTGGCTGGTCGGCACGCCCGACCTGGTGAGCCGGATCGCCGCCATCCGCGCCGCGGTCTCCGACCGCACCAGCGGACCGGTCCAGCAGGCCGTCGCCACCCTCCTGGAACGCGGCGACCTCGACCGCCACCTGCGCAGGATGCGCCTGGAGTACGCCCGCCGCCGGGCCGCCGTGGTGGAGATCCTCGGCCCGGTCTGCCGCCTGCGCGGCGACACCGCCGGGCTGCACGTGCTGGCCGAGCTGCCCGCGGGCGACGTCCAGGAGGTCGTGGAGCGGGCCAGGGAACGCGGCGTGCTGCTCGACCCCGCCGACCGCCACCACCACGACCGCGCCCGCCTGCACGGACTGGTCCTCGGCTACGGCTCGGCCTCGCTCAGGGACGTCCGGCGCGGCTGCGCGGTGCTGGCCGGCCTGATCCGGGATGCTCAGACCGGATTGAGTATCTGAGCGCTGGCGCCCGCCGGGCCGCCGCCTGCAGGGTGGCGGGCATGAAACCCTGGCTCCTGCCGGCCTCGCTGATCGTCACGGCGGTCACCGCGTGGCTCGTCCTGTACGCGGGCGTGCCCCTGTCCACCCTCCTGTCGCTGGGCCTGGGCGCGGTCTGCCTGGTCTGGCTGGTCGTCCTGCTGACCTTCCCGTGGAACCTGTCCTTCGCCGCCCGGCAGGTGGTGCACGACATCGCGGTTTCCCGCGAGACCGGCATCGACGTCCCGGCCCGCGGGGAGCAGGAGGCCAGGACGATCGCCCGCCGCATGCTCGTCCTCGCGGTCGCCGGGCACGTGGTCTCGGCCGTCGTGGTCGCGGTGGTCACGTTCTTCTCCGGGCGGCAGATCGGCTACTACTTCGCCGGGTTCTACCTGCTGGCCACCGCGTTCCGGCCGGCCGGGGCCTACGTCGGGCACCTGCGCGAACGGGTCAGGACGCTGGGACGCGAGGTCCGCTACCCGCGCCTCGACGTGATCGCGCTGCGCGACCAGGTCGAGACGCTGTCCGCCGCCGCCGAACGGCTCACCCGGCAGGTCGAGGAGCTCGGCGGCGAGCTCGCGGCCACCCGGGCCGGCCTGGAACGGGCCGACCATGACCTGGAGCGCCGGATCACGCTGACGGCCCGCCGCTTCGAGGAGACCGTGGACGGCCTCAACGACAACCAGGAGATCATCACCGGGCTGCGCGCGTTCCTCAGGCTGCTTCGCGCGGACCCCGCATAGGCGGCTCCAGACCGCGCAGGACGGGCAGCGAGCGGGCCGCGTACAGCGGGTCCACGGGCAGCACGTGCCGGGCCCACCAGCGCGCGGGGCCCGGGTCCGGCGAGGCGTCGGTGAAGCCGAGGGCGTACTCGTCGTACGGCGGGTCGTACAGGTAGCCGGTGGCCACCCCGCGGCGCTCCAGCTCGGCGACGGCCGCGTCCCTGTCGTGCACCAGCAGCGGGACGCGGAACAGCGGCTGGTCCAGGTGGTCCAGCACGGCCGGCGCCACCGTGGGCAGCTCGGCCAGCCGGGCGATCCCGGCCAGCCGCCGCGCCCGCTCGCCGGGCACCTTGGCCAGACGCCTGGACTGGTACCAGCGGACCAGCCGGCCCCGCCGGGCGCGGTAGGCCGCCAGGTCGGCGCGTACCCACGGGTCGAACGGCGGCAGCGCGGGCACCTGCTTGAGCGCCAGCTCCAGCGCGTCGGGCTCCAGGGCGATGCGGTAGCCCTCGCGCTCCTCCTGCATGCCGAGGGCGCGCATGAGCGCGAGCGCCGGGCGCACGAGGTCGAGCCTGAGCGCCGCCTGCCGGGCCATGGAGGTGGCCACGCTGAACAGGTCGGCGCGCAGCGCGCCGGGGACGAGCAGCTCGTCGCGGGCGCGTTCGAGCGCTTCGAGGTCGGCGCGGTCGGTCACCGCCAGCACGCCGCCCGAGCCCGCGCCCGGATGTTTGGACAGGCTGAACACCCCCGCCTGGCCGAACGTGCCCAGCGGGCGCCCGCCGGGAGCGGTCTCCAGGGCGTGCGCCACGTCCTCGATCAGGATCTTTCCCGTGAAGGCGGACACCTGGTCGGGCAGGCCGTACAGGTTCGTCGTCAGGACGGCGTCCACCGTGGACAGATCGACACGGGAGACGTCGATGTTGCCGTCACGCGGGGACAGCGGCGCGATCACCGGGCGCAGACCGGCGGCCAGCACGAGGAAGAGGATCTCGTCGGCCGAGACCGGAGACATGAGCAGCCGCTGACCCGGCAGGCACCAGTGGCGCAGCGCGAGGTAGAGGCCGAGGCGGTTGGATGGGAGCCACAGGCAGTGCCGCCCGGTGCGCTCCGCGATGAGTCTCACCCTTGTAGGACGGTACGCAAGCGCCCAAAAGTTTTCAACGCCTTGTCGGCGGTCTTGAGCAGCAGCGGATTGGCCATCACCGTGGCGCGTGTCTTGCGCACCGGCACCCGCATCATCCAGTGGACCCCGGCCGCCACACCGGCCCTGGCCACGCGGCCCTCCGCGACTTCCAGCTCGCCGTTCTTGAGCTTCTCCTTGTACTCCTTCTCGCCCCGGCCCATGTCGATCACCTGGACGCCCGACGCGGCGGCCGCCTCGGCCATCGCCAGGTGGTGGATGAGCCCGGGGGAGTACTTGGCGAAGGCGGTGTCGTAGGCCGGGAACCAGCCGGCCAGCGTCGTGCGGGTGCGCACCCCGAAGTGCCCGGCCACCGGCACGTCGTCGACGTAGACCATGTCGAGGACGCCGGCGAAGCTGTCGGACCGGGTCGCGAGCAGCCGCTCGACCAGCTCGACGATCCACCGCTGGGAGAACCGGTCGGTGCGCCCGGTACGCCGGTACTGGTCGGTCTTCCAGCCGAGCAGCGTGTGCAGCGGGCCGGTGTCGGTGATCGCGTAGTCATGGCGCAGCGGCCCCGACTCGCGCTGCAGCTTGCGCGACTTGGCCAGCGTCGACTTGTACGTCTTGCCGGACCGGTCCCGCAACGTCTCGGTGTAGGGGCCGTAGCCGTCGCGCAGGTCGATGATCGGCGACGGGTGCGTGGTGTATCGCCCGTCGAGCAGCGGCTGGCCGGAGACCAGGTGGTCGAACTCGTAGACCGACAGCCCGCAGTCCTTGATCAGCCGGTGCGGGTCGAGGTCGAGGCCCTTGGCGTGGACCAGGCCCTGCGCGTCGGTCAGGCCCGCGGCGACCGGCTTGCCGATGCCCAGCGGATGGCGTTCGAAGGGGAAGAAGCCGACGATGTCCGGCCCGTCGTGCAGGACGGCCACCCGGACCAGATCGCGGAGCTCGCCCACCGTGACCGTGAACTCCGGGGACAGGAAGGGGTTGTCGAAGGCGGCGTCGGACTCCTGCAGGGCGCGCCATCGGCTGAGTTCGGGCTGTCCCAGATCACGAGGGTGGGCAACGGTGACGCGCATGGGCTCCTACTGTCGGCTTACCACAATCTGACCAGCATGCGGTCAGAGGTGTATGGCCAGGTTAAAGGATGGGCGTCCATGCCTGGGATGTGCCGGGCCTACTGTTATGCAACTCTCAGCTGGCTTTCAGGACCGAGTGGCGTTCTAATGTGTGTCCATGACCGTACCAGGGATCGACTGGCCGCGGCTGGTCTCGTGGCTGGGCAGGAACGTGCCGGACGCCGGGGAGCCGCTGTCCGTCTCGCTGATCTCCGGAGGCAGGTCGAACCTGACCTACCTGGTGGAGGCGCGCGAGCGCCGGCTGGTGCTGCGCAGGCCGCCGCTGGGTCACGTGCTGCCCACCGCCCACGACATGCGGCGGGAGTGGCGGGTCATCTCCGCGCTGGCGCCGACGCCCGTCCCGGTGCCCGAGCCCGTCGCCTTCTGCGCCGACGAGGAGGTGGTCGGGGCGCCGTTCTATGTCATGGGGTACGTGCCCGGCGCCGCCGTCCAGACCAAGGACGAGCTGGGGCGGCCGACGCCGGCCCAGACGCGGCGGCTGTCGGAGCGGCTGGCCGAGGTGCTGGCCGCCATCCACGCCGTGGACTACCGCGAGGTCGGGCTCGGCGACTTCGGCCGTCCCGAGGGATACCTGGCCCGGCAGCTCGACCGGTGGTGCCAGCAGTGGGAACGGTCGAAGACCGCCGACCTGCCCGACTACGACAGCCTCGTCCGGCGGCTGCGCGAGCGGCTGCCCGCCGCGTCCGACAGCACCCTGGTGCACGGCGACTACCGGCTGGACAACACGCTGGTGCGCCTGGCGCCGCCGCCGGCCGAGATCGAGATCATGGCCGTGGTCGACTGGGAGATGTCCACGCTCGGCGACCCGCTGGCCGACCTGGGGCTGACGCTGACGTACTGGCACGACCGCGGGGACGACGAACGGGCCCGCATCCCCGTCTCCGGGGACGTGACGGTGGCGCCGGGGTTCATGAACGCCGCCGAGTTCGCCGCCCACTACGGGAAGGTCTCCGGCCGCGACATCTCCGACCTCGGGTTCTACGTGGCCTTCGGCAATTTCAAGCTGGCGGTGATCGTGGAGGGTATCCACGCCCGGTTCAAGCAGGGTAAGACCGTGGGGGAGGGGTTCGACCGCATCGGCGCGGCCGTGCCGACCCTGATCGCCCGCGCCCATCGCATGCTCGACCAGCCCTGACCCCGCAAGGAGCCCCATGAGCACAGTTGCACTCATCACCGGAGCGGCCAGCGGCATCGGCGCCGCGGTGGCCCGGCGGCTGTCGTCGGGCGGCGCGAAGTGCGTCCTCGTCGACCGCGACGGCGAGGGCGTCGAACGGGTGGCCAAGGAGGTCGAGGGCGCGTGGCTGGCCGCCGACGTCAGCACCGAGGAAGCCTCCCTGGAGGCCGTCGCGCTCGCCGAGCAGCGGTACGGCCGCCTCGACCTGGTGCATCTCAACGCCGGCATCTCCGGGGGCGTCGACCTGGCGGACTTCGACCTGGAGCGCTACCGCGCGGTGGTCGGCGTGAACGTGGACGGCGTCGTCTTCGGGGTGCGCGCCAGCGTGCCGCTGCTGGCCAGGTCGGGCGGCGGCGCGATCGTGGCCACGTCCTCGCTGGCCGGGCTGGTGGCCTTCGCCGGCGACCCGATCTACACCATGACCAAGCACGCCGTCGTCGGCCTGGTCCGGGCGCTGGCCGAGCCGCTGTCCCAGCAGAACATCCGGATCAACGCCGTCTGCCCCGGATTCACCGACACTCCGCTGGTGGCCGCCGCGCGGGACATGTTCGTCGACGCCGGATTCCCGCTGCTCACCGCCGAGGACGTCGCCGCCGCCGTCGAGTCCGCCTTCTACGCCGAGACGCCGGGCACCCTGCTCGTCGTGCAGCCGGGTAGGCAGCCGGTGGCGTACCGTTACTCAGGGGTTCCCGGGCCCGCGGGCGGTCAGCGCCCACCCGCTTCCGATTGACATCAAGTCTGCTGCAAGCGGAACGATTACCGTCATAAGGGCCGGGCACTGCCTGGCCCTTGTACGTTGCGTGATGGTAAGGAGCGTTCCGTGATTCCCACCGAGGGCAGACACGCGCGCAGACGGTCGCCATGGCCGATCGCCCTGGGGGCCGGCGTCCTCGCGGTCGTGCTCGTCGTCGGCATCATGGTCTACGCGGGCATGCGGTCGAGCCCCCGCGAGGGTTTCAAGGGCGGCGAGGTGGCCGAGGTCGGGCCCACCCAGGCGCCGCCGCGGCTCGAACAGCCGCCCGTGCTCAACGACTGGCCCCGGTGGGGCGTCACGCACACGCAGTACAGCACCGAGACGGAGCCGCGCCAGGTCGTCGACCAGGCCAGGGGCCTGCTCGGGCGGGTGCCGATGCTGCAGAACCAGCACATCATGGGGTGGGGCGTGGGCAACCCCGAGCCGAGCCCCGGCCAGTTCAGCTTCCGCGACCTCGACCGGCGGCTGACGTTCATGGCGTCGTCGCGGGCGGTGCCGGTGATCACCCTGTGCTGCGCGCCCGACTGGATGAAGGGCGGGCAGCCCGGACGTACCGACTGGAGCAAGAACCACACCGTCGCCCCCGAGCCGGAGCACTTCGACGACTACGCCAAGCTGGCCGCGCGGGTGGCCCGGCAGTACCCGACCGTCAAGTACTACATGGTGTGGAACGAGTTCAAGGGCTTCTGGGACCCCTCGACCAACCGCTGGGACGCCGAGGGGTACACCCAGCTCTACAACAAGGTCTACGCGGCGCTGAAGAAGGTCGACCCGCAGATCAAGGTGGGCGGGCCGTACATGCCGATCGAGACCGGCTCGGGCGGCGGGCCCTCCGAGCTGAAGGGCCCCTGGGGGACCGTCGACCAGCGGGCGCTCGACGCCATCGAGTACTGGATCGAGCACAAGAAGGGCGCCGACTTCATCGTCGTGGACGGCGCCTCGATGACGACCGACAAGGGGAACATTCCCGACGACTTCGGCGCGCTCGGCAAGTTCGGCGCGATCACGAAGTGGCTGCGGGAGAAGAGCGGCGACCTGCCCGTCTGGTGGGCCGAGTGGTACGTCGAGCCGGAGAACTCCGGGTGGAGCGAGGAGCGGCGCACGGCCGTCCAGGCGGCGGCGATGATGGAGTTCGCCAGGAGCGGCGTCACCACCGCCCTGTACTGGAACCCGCAGGTGAAGGGGACGGGCCAGTGTGACGGCTGCCTCTGGGCGCCCGGGCGGGGGGACGAGATGCCGATGGCGGGGCTGCTGAGCGGGTTCACCCGGTGGTTCCCGGCGGGGGCGCGGCTCGACAGCGCGGTGACGTCGTCCGACCCGAAGGTGAAGGTGCTGGCGCAGGAGCAGCAGGTCGTCATGGTGAACACGTCCGACCGGGAGGTGACGGCCACGGTGGACGGCAAGACGGTGACGCTGAGGGCGTACGAGATCAAGTGGGCGGGAAGAGGCGGCACCTGACGGCCCCGGCGCCTTCGGCGCCCATGGTCCACCCAGCCCGTTGCCTGGTTGCCGGGTGGGTCTGCTGGAGCCCGCCCTGGTGGGGGCGCCTTCGGCGCTGACGGTTCCACCGTCGGACGCCTTCGGGACCCCCTGGAGGGGCACCTCGCCCCTGGAAAAGCGCCCCTTCGGCCATCCCGGAAGGGCGCTTTCAGTCCCCTCCGGTTGGCGCGTCGTTGCTCTGTTACCGGCGAAGTACTGCGTTCAGCTTCTGCCTCGACTCCTGGGGTTCGCCGCCGCCCTCCCGCAGCGACCCCCCAGCTTCCCAAACCCTGGGACCCGTCCCAGACCAGCCCCCTCGGCACGGTCCACCGCTTCACCGATCCAGATACGCATGAACGTAGAGTGGTCCTCCATAAGCTGAAAGTGACTGACTTGTGACGCCGGGGACCGTGATGACCGACAGCAATGCCGAGCCGCCCATCGTGCACATCCTCGACCCGATGAGCGCGGCCTACGACGCCGCCTTCGCCACCTTCCTGGCCCACACCGACCAGAAGATCCGGGCCCGCGAAGAACTGGCCCGGATCGTGGGACGGCTGCCCCACCGCCGTACGTTCATCGACGCCGGCGCGGGCACGGGCGAGACCACCGCGTGGCTGGAGCCCAGGTTCGACCGGACGATCGCCATCGAGCCGAACGAGCACCTGCGGGCGGAGCTGGCCCGCCGGTGTCCCGGGGCCACGATCCTCGGCCAGGACATCGCCACCGCCGAGCCGCAGGAGACCGCCGACCTGGTGTTGTGCGCGCACGTCCTGTACTACGTGCCGCAGCAGACGTGGCTGGGCCAGCTCCAGAGGCTGGCCTCCTGGACGGCCGAGGGCGGCTTCGCCGTGGTCGTCATGCAGAACCCCGACAGCGACTGCATGCGCCTGCTGCGCCGCTTCACCGGCCACCGCTACGACCTGGACGCCCTCGGACGCGCCTTCGCCGCCACCGCCGGCACCGAGTGGGAGATCGGCATCAGCACCGACCCGGCCTCCGTGACCATGCCCGACCTGGAAACCGCCCTGGCGGTCGCGCAGTTCATGCTGAACGTCGTCCCGCTGCCGGAGCCGCCCGCCATGGACGAGGTCGCCGCCTACCTCCAGGAGAACTTCCGCACCCCGGACGGCTACCGCCTGAGCTGCGACCAGGACTTCCTGGAACTCCGGCGCAACGGCCCGGACGCCTGACAACCGTCCGTCCGAACAGCCCAGCGGCGTCCCGGCGGCTCCGGGATGCGGCCCGGACCGCCCCTCACCCCCGAAGCCGGCCCTGGCGGACCTGCGCGATCGGGCCTGGCGGACCTGCGCGATCGGGCCTGGCGGACCTGCGCGATCGGGCCTGACGGACCTGCGCGGTCGGGCCTGACGAACGTCCGCGGTCGGACCTCACTCGCCCTGGGACCGGGGCGGTGTGACGGCCATCGTGAAAGCCGTCTCGGTGAGGAGCGTCTGGTCGAGCACGATGTGTGGCCGCGTGCCGCGTTCGAGCTGCTGGAGGCCGAGCACCACCGCCAGCGCGAGCAGCGCCCGGCGTTCCGCCTCCTCCTCGTCGAAGCCCAGCCCCACCAGGAGACCGGCGACGAAGTCGACGCGGCGGCGGGTGACCCGGGTGACGATGTCGGCGACGCCCTCGCGTTCGGCGTCGAGGTAGAGGCGGCTCTCGCCGCCGCGCCGCCCGGCGCGGGCCGCGACCGTGCCGAACAGGGCGCGCAGCCGGGCGCGCGGCTCGGCCTCGGCGGAGGCGGCCGCGATGATGTGCTCGGTCTCCTCTGCCTCCCAGCGCTCCATGACCGCCCGGACGAGCGCGCCGCGGTCGGCGTGGTGCCAGTAGAAGGAGCCCTTGGTGGTGCCGAGGTCGCGGGCGACGGCCTCGACCCGCACCGAGTCCAGCCCGATCTTGGTGAACCGCGCGTACGCCGCGTCCACCCACTGTTCCGCCGTGATCCGGCCCCCTTGCGCCATTCGCCATACGGTACCGTATAGTCCTCACCATACGGCACCGTATGGAGGCGTCATGAGAACACCCGTCTACTGGTCGTCCGCCCTGGACGACATGCCCGCGCCCGACTACGCCGACGTGGTCGTCGGCGTGCTGCCGCCGCGCGCGACCGCCGATCCGCGGGCCTGGGCGAAGGCCGTCTTCTCGGTCGCGTCGATGCCCCGCTGGATCGCCGCGGCCCTGTGGTTGCGCCAGGCGGTCGTGCCGCTGGCCGGCATCCCGCGCGCGCCGCGCGACGTCTTCCAGGTCGCCCGGGTCGAGGGGGAGGAGGCGCTGATCGTGGCCGACGACCGGCACCTGGACTTCCGCTGCGGGGTGGGGGTCGACCGCGAGGCGCGGCTCGTGCGGGTCACGACCACCGTCCGGCTGAAGGGCCGGCGCGGCCGGCTCTACTTCTGGCCGGTACGCCTCGTGCACCCGATCATCGTCCGGGCCATGCTGCGCTCCGCCCAGCGCCGCCTGGGTGCGCCTACAGGGTGACGACGACCTTGCCCGTGGCGTGGCCCTGCTCGACGTGGGCGATGGCCTCGGGCACCTGGTCCAGCCGGTACGTCCGGCTGACGACCGGGACGACCTCGCCCGCCTCGACGAGCCCGCGCACGGCGGCCAGCGTGTCCCGGTCCGGGGCGGTGACGAAGTTGACCATGCGCTGCCGGACGAACGGCTTGGTCGCGAGCACGCGCAGGATGCGCCCGGCCGGCCCGAGCAGCGATCCACCGCCGGAGCCCCCGTTGGGGACGTAGGTGCCGGTGGGGGTGAGGGCCCGCCGGTAGTCCGCGAGACGCCGGTCGCCGACGTTGTCGAGGATGAGGTCGTACCGGCCGGTGTTGTGGCTGAAGTCCTGTCTGGTGTAGTCGATGACCTCGTCGGCCCCCAAGGACGCGACCAGCTCCGCCTTGCCGCCGTTGCACACGCCGGTCACCTCGGCGCCCAGCGCCTTGGCGATCTGCACCGCGAACGTCCCCACCCCGCCCGCCGCGCCGACGACCAGGACCTTCTGCCCTGGTTTGACCTCACCTCTGACGGCCAGGGCCTCGTAGGCGGTCAGCGCCGCCAGCGGCACGGCCGCCGCCTGCTCGTACGTAGAACCGGCCGGCTTCTCCAGCAGCACCTTGTCCTGGGGGACGGCGACGTACTCGGCGAAGGTGCCCCGGAAGTGGCCGAACACCTCGTCGCCGGGCTTCAGCCGGGTGACGTTGCGGCCCGTCGCCTCGACCTGCCCGGCCAGGTCCATGCCGAGCCCGTCGAACGTGGGCCGGCGCAGCCCGGAGACGGCCCGCATCACGTACGGCAGGCCGCGCACGAAGTGCCAGTCGCCCGGGTTGACGGACGCGGCCCGCACCCGGACCAGCACGTCGTCGTCGCCGACCGGCGGCGGGTCGACCTCGCGCAGCTCGATGACGGCCTCGGGCGGCCCGTAGGCGGCGTAACGGATGGCTTTCATGGCACGCTCCTACTCGACGGTTCTGAGGATCTGCTCGATCGACGCCGTGCGGGCGCGCAGTTCGGCCAGGTCGGCCGCCGAGCGCTGCTGGGCGTCGAGGGTGTTCTCGGCGAGCTGCTCGAACCTGTGCACGAGCCGGCGCAGGTCGTCCTTCTGCAGGGCCTCCAGCTTCGCCTTGCGGAAGTCGAAGAGGCCGACGATGACCAGGCAGATCAGGAAGCCGGTCACGAGCAGCACGCCGAGGATGAAGATCACCTCGGGCCAGGCGGTGGGCATCAGGGGCGCTCCTTGGGCTCCGGGTCGGGCGCGGTGAGGGTCTTGGCCGCCTCGGCCAGCGCCGCTGCGGTGAGGTGGACGTCGAAGTCGGTGACTTCGTAGTACTTCATGGCCTTGCCGTCCTCGGAGAGCTCCAGCGTGCCGACGATCAGGCCGGCCGCTTCCAGCCGCCGCAGGTGCATGTGGAGGAGCGGACGGCTGACGCCGATCTCGCGGGCCAGGTGGCTCACATAGTCGCGGCCGGCGGCCAGGGTCGCGACGATGCGCACCCGCAGGGGGTTGCCCAGCGCCGCCAGCATCTCGACCAGCTCGTCACCGGTCGGCGCGGCATCGGTCATGGTTTCCCGTCACGTGAAAGATTTTCCTTACACATGAGAGCGTACCTCGCCCAAGGGACATTTGGACAGACGATTTCAGACGGCCTGCGCGGAATCGGGAACCTTGTGCCGCTGGCCCGTGGGCCTGCGCCAGTACGTCAGGTAGCGCAGCACCCACTCCACCGGCCCGTACCGGTGTCCCTTGAGCCACCAGTGGCTGTAGAGCACCTGGACGGTGAAGATGGCCAGCGCGATCAGCACCTCGACGGCGGGGCTGACCCGGTCCACCAGGGCCAGGCCGTAACCGGTGAAGATCAGCGAACAGATCAGCGACTGGCCCAGGTAGTTCGACAGGGCCATCCGCCCGGGGGCGGCCAGGGCCCGGCCCACCCGCGGCAGGTACGGCAGCACCCGCAGGAACGTGGCCGCGTACGCGGCGGCCAGCAGCGGCGCGGTCACCAGGTCGATGGCCTCGCCCAGGAACTTGTTCACCGTGCCGTTCCAGGCCGACTGCGTGTAGACGAAGGCGCCGGCCAGCCCGACCGTGAACCCGGTCCACTGCAACCTGCGCAGCGCCACCTTGTGCGCCGACAGGTTCCGCAGCACGCCCAGCTTGCCGACCGCCAGCCCGATCAGGCACGCGGCCAGCACCGCCGGCCCCTGGAACAGCACCCGCAGCAGGACGATCAGCGACAGCTTGCGCATGTGCTCGGAGATGATCTGCCAGAACACCCCGCCGAGTGCGGTGTCGGACCTGGCGGCCTCGGCGGTGCCCTCGGCGACCGTGCCGGACGCGTCCAGGCCGACCATCGCCAGCAGGGCCAGCATCAGGAACCCGAACGCGAGCATCAGGGTCAGCAGCCCGGCCAGCACGATCGCGGTCTTGGGGCCGATCCTGCGCAGCACCAGCAGCGCGATCCCGACGAACGCGTACGTGGTCAGGATGTCGCCGGGGAACAGCAGCACCGCGTGGGCCAGGCCGATCAGCAGCAGCCCGCCCAGGCGGCGCAGGAACATCGGCACGAACGCCCGCCCCTGCCGGACGGCCGAGTCGAGCTGGAGCGTGAAGCTGTAGCCGAACAGGAAGGAGAACAGCAGGTAGAACTTGTTCTCCATGAACAGCGTCACGGTCCAGCGCACGACCCAGTCGAGGGAGGAGTCGAAGCCGGGCTCCGCCATCCCGGCCATCCGGAAACCGGAGGCCAGGAAGGCGATGTTGACGACGAGGATGCCCAGCAGCGAGAAGCCGCGCAGGGCGTCCACAGAAGTGATCCTCGCAGCCGCGAGTCGTGCATCGGGCATGGCGGGAAGTGTCTCCTGTGTCCTCATCAGGCCTACATCATCCCGCAAAACCTTAGCGTTTCCTGTGAATTCAGTTATTTAGTGCGATGTGGATAAATCTCTCCACGATCACTGCTATAGAGATCAAGAACGACGGGATGGCCAGGAACATCAGCCCTCTGCGCGCCCGTCGTGCCCGGTTCGGCCCGTTCAGCCCGATGACCTCGTAGCCGAACAGCGCCACCCACGTCACGACCAGCGCCCCGATGCCGACGGGCGTCCAGGGCGAGGTGGGGTCGCCGCGGCCCTTGTAGGGGTTGGGATCGGGGATCTCCGTGCCCTTCACGAACTTCTTCCAGGTGTAGAGCGCGGCGTCGTCGTTGGAGAAGACCTTCTTCAGGTCGGGCGAGGCGTCGAGGGCGGCCCGGAACCGCTGCCCCCAGTCCTCCGGGAAGCCCTCGTTGAGCTGCAGGTAGCTGACCTGCCCGCGGCTCACCATCAGGTACGAGTTGCGCGGCTGCTCCTTCAGCTTGGCCACCGCGTCGGCGATCTGCGTCGGGTCCTTGTGCACCAGCGCCTGCACGCCGAAGTTGACCAGCTCGACGTCCCGCTCGCCCCACGGCAGGGTCGGCGTGACCTCCGGCCCCTCCTTGGGCACCAGGTAGAGCACCTTGGCGCTCGGCTTGTCGTGGTCGTAGACGTAGTGCAGGGCGGCGACCTCGCCGGTGGTGACCCGTTCGAACTTCTCGTTGCCGTACCGGGCCAGCAGGAACGCGAAGGCGAACAGCACCGCGAAGCAGGCGGCGAGCACGACCGAGATCTTCCTGGTCAGCTCGGGGTTGAAGCGCACGTTCCGCCTGCGCAGCGGCACGGTCTCCTCGCGCACGTCCGCGCTGTCGGCCGGCAGGTTCGGGAAGAACGCGTAGGCGGCCAGCAGGCAGGAGCCCGGCAGCGCGAACATGTAGATGCGCAGGCCGATCTCGCCGCCGTAGCTCTGCAACCCCAGCGCCAGCACCGGCACGCACAGCAGGATCAGCGCGGACCGGTCGAACACCCCGCGGCGCAGCCGCCGGAACAGCCCGGCCGCCGCCAGCGAGAGGATGACCCCGAGGATGCCGAGCCGCGCCTGCAACACCAGCGCGTGCGCCGGGTCGCTGCCCTCGACGCGGTCGGAGGTGGCGCTGCCGATGTTCTGCAGGATCTTGCCCAGGCCGCCGAAGATCGCGTCGATCTGGCCCGCCCAGAACCCGACCGTCATGTAGCTGATCCACGCCAGCGTCACGAGACCGAGGAAGAACGGCAGCGCCCACGTCAGCGAGGTCCGCTTGAAGATCAGGAAGGCCGTCACCACGCCCATCATCATGAACGGCGTGATCTGGTGCGAGGCCACCGACGCGAAGAACAACGCCAGCAACATCAGCAACATCAGCAGCTTGTCGGCCCGGTACGTGCCGGTGTTCACGATCTCGCCGGGCGTCATCGCGTCGAGCCTGCCCAGCAGCTTGCGCAGCCCCTTGGGCGGGATCGGCTTGGTACGCGGCTCCACCCATCCGAACCAGCGCAACAGGATCGCCACGAACGCCAGATACAGGGCGAAGGTGAACCCCTGCGGCGAGAAGTAGTCCTGTCCGATCCACTGCACGAGGATGAACAGCAGCGCCGCGAACCAGCGGGCCCGCGTCGTCGCCACCACCTGGCGCAGGATCAGGACGAACGGGAGAAGGTAGAGCAGGTTCGACAGGAGCGGCGTCCACTGCAGGATCGTCGTCATGTCGGTGATGCCGGCGGCCTTGGTGACGAACGCGAACAACGCGAAGAAGCCCGGCCAGCCCATGCGGGCGTCGATGCTGATCGCCGTCTCGCCCGTCCTGGAGATGAACTCCACGAAACCGGCGTGGATGTACGCCGTGGGAAAACGCGGCTCGGTGGCCACCAGGGCGCCCGCGCCGTGCAGGGCGAACGTGATGGCGGCGATCTGGAACAGCAGCAGGAACTTGCGGTCGGTGCTCTGGGCGACCGTGACGAAGAACGACACGATCATGATCAGGATGGCGATGAACGCCGTCGCCGGCAGCGCCGAGATCAGGCCCAGGCCGTTGATGTTGTCCGGGTCCACACCCCGCAGCGGCCCCGGGGGCACGCGCAGGGCGAGGATGTACATGAGCAGGCCCTCGAGCACGAGGACGACCGGCAACCACTTGGGCGCGCCGGCGATCAGCGCCGCGAGCCGCCCTCCGGCGGCCCGGCCCTGCTGTCCCGCGGCCACGGGCGCGCCTTCGCCGCCCCGCGGGCCGCCCACGCCCTGCCCGTCGCCGGAAGCCGCCGGAGCCCGCTCGACGACCGGCGCCCGCTCGACGGCCGGAGCCCGCTCGACGACCGGAGCCCCGGCGCCGGACGCCGCAACGGCACCGGCACCGGCCGTCCGGGAAGCAGGCGCCCTGAAGGCGACGGTCCTGCCGTCACCATCACCCTCGCCGTCATCGGCGGCGCCGGCCCCCTCGGGGCCGGACGCGTCCGTGCCGGATGCGCCCGCGCTCCCCGCGTCGGCGACCCCGGTACGACCGGCGCCCGCCTCCCCGTTCGGCGAGGCGCCACCCGCGTCGGAGGACGCCCCGGAACGAGCCCCCTCCGTCGCGCCCGATCCGGAGCCCTTCGGGCCACTGACCGGACGTGCGGGTGCCGCGGAGCTCTTCGAGGAGCCGGCGGCAGGGGTGGGGGAGCCGCCCTCGGCGGCCTCGGCGGGCGGAGCCTGGGGAGGCCGCGCCACAGGCATCGGCATGGTCCCGGCGGCCGGCGAGCCCTTCGACTCCGCAGCCGCGCCCTCCCCGGACACCCCTTCGGGACCGGACGCCCCTTCGGGACCGGACGCCCCCTCGGGACCGGACGCCCCCTCGGGACCGGACGCCCCCTCAGGGCCGGACGGCTCGGCCGCCGGGGCGTGGGGCGCCCTGGCGGTGAACGCGTTGGGCCCCACCGTCTTGGGCCGGGCCTCGCCGTCGCGCTCCGCGAACGCCTGCGAAGGCCCGGAAGCGGGCTCGTCAGCCGTGGGCGGGTGGCCGATGTGCAGGGGTGCGGGGACGCGGAAGGCCGTCGTCGTCTCGGCGTTCACCTCCGCCGGGGAGCCGGACGCCGCCGGCGCCTCCTCGTCCGACGCCGGTGGGGACGCCGGAGCGCCTCCTTGCCCGTCGTCGAACGTCAGCCGCGGGATCACCCCCGTGGCCTCCGGATCGAAGGGCGTCTCTGTCTCCTCCCCGGCGTCCTTGCGAACGTCGGAGGAGCCGGTCTTCCCCTTAGTCATGCCATCGCCGTCCCGTTGCCTCACGTTGACCATCATGCGGCCCCGGACGACCCCTGAGTGACAGTCGGCTGCCCAGTTTCACCAAAATTGAGTATTTTGCGTAGATTTCCGAAGATCAGAAGTGCCACCAGCAGCTCGCTGAAGAGCAGCCCGTAACCCACCGCGTTCACCCCGAAGTGCGGGAAGAGGGCCACCGTGGACACCAGCACCAGCACCGCCAGCCCGATCTGCACGAGCGCCAGCGTGCGCGCGTGGCTCTGTGCCCGCAACGCGCTCAGGTACACCTCGATCAGCACCCGCGGCAGCACGGCCAGCGCCATCAGCCGCAGCAGCGTGGACCCCTCGTCGGCGAACTCGGCGCCGAAGACGGTCAGGATCAGCGGCGCCCCGATGATGGCCACCGCGATGATCGGCGTCACGATCATGAAGCCGCGCCGCAGCGCCCGCCGGCAGTTCAGAGCCAGTTTGGAACGATCGAAGGAACCCTCGACCGTCAGCGACACCGCCATGTTCATGGCCAGCAGCTCGATCATGCTGGCCAGCGTGTGGGCCATCGAGAAGCGCCCGAACGTGGCCTCGCCCACCTTGGTCGCCACCACCACGGGCACCAGGTAGACGATCGCCAGGATCGACAGGGTGCCGGGGAAGTCACCGGCCAGGAATCGGCCGATCTGCCGCAGGCCGGGCGGCTCGTGGGCGGTGCCGAGGCTCTTGACGTGCCGGGGCACGACGAAGCCGAAGATCAGCCAGTTGACCGGGATCAGCGCGAGCGCGGTGGGGATCATCCACGAGACGAAGATCCCGCCGTCGGGCAGCGCGCCGGCCAGCGCGACCAGCAGGCCCATCTTGACCAGGCCGAACACCAGGTTGTTGACCGGCACCCAGGTGGCCTTGCGCAACCCGGTGAGCACGACGTCCTGGAGTGTGAAGACGGCCCACACCAGCACCGAGGCCAGGAAGAACAACCCCGGCCCGAACCCGGCCAGCACCGAGTACGTCTTCCCCCACAGCGGCAACGTCAGCAGGAAGCCGAGCGCCGCGACCCCGCCCGTGGCGGCGGCCAGGCCGTAGCCGCGCAGGATGAGCTCGGGCGTGCGCCGACCGGCCACCGGCAGGAAGCGGGCCAGCGCGCCCACGAAGCCGAGCGCGGTCAGCGACGCGAACAGCCGCATCGCGGTGATCACCGCCTGGCCGCGCCCGAACTCCTCGGGGGTGTAGAAGTGCGCCGCCAGCAGCCAGTAGCCCATGCCGAGGGTGCCCGTGACGACCGTGTTGGCCATCAGGGCGTAACCCTGGCGGAAGAGCGGATTGCTGAGGTCGCGCAGGAGCTTTTCCCGCAGGCTAGACATTTCCGCGCACCCGCTGCAGCCCGTACCTCGTCCGCCGGACGACCGCGTACCCCTTGGTGAGGATGCGTTCGCGCAGGTAGATGAGAGGCACGGCGTTGCCTTCGACGGCGCGCTTGAACATGCTGATGGTCGTCGGCTTGCCGACCGTCAGCCGGGGGATGGCCAGCATGTCGTGGCGGTCGGCCGCGATGGTGTTGCTCACGGCGCAGGCGGCGAAGTAGCCGGCCTTGCGCACCTCCTGGCGGACCCGGGCGCTGGAGTAGCCGTAGGGGTAGGCCATGGTGGCGACCGGCGCGCCGATCTTCTCCTCCAGCAGCCCCTTGTTCCTGCGCAGCTCCTGCCGCAGGTCGTCGGTGCGGAGCTGGTCGAGCTGCGGGTGGCTGTGGCTGTGGCCGCCGATCTCGATGCCGTTCTGGGCGGCCTCGCGGGCCTGGCCCCACGACAGCATGTCGTCGAGCGGACGGCCCGCGGCGTCCTTGCCCGCGTCGGCCACCCAGCCGCTGGTCAGGAAGACCGTGGCCGGGAAGTTGTAGCGGTCGAGCAGGGGCAGCGCCTGGCTGTGGAAGTCGGCGTAGCCGTCGTCGAAGGTCAGCACGATCGGCTTCGCCGGCACCGTACGGCCGTCGATCTTGTTCAGCGCGGCCACCAGGTCGCCCAGCGTGAGCGGGGTGAACCCGCTCTCCGACAGGTAGGCGAGCTGCTCGGCCAGGTCGGACGGCCGCACGGCGTGCGGCCGCGTCTCGTCGTTGGGGCTGTCGCTGACCGAGTGGTACATCAGGATCGGAATGCGGATCATGAGCGTGCCACCTTCAGCCGTGCCGTGCCAACCACGTAACCCCAGGTCGTCCAGGCCAGGCCGACGACGATCGCGGCGGCCCTGCCGAGCCCGGACGGATCGCCGCGCAGGGCGTCGCCCACGCCGCGCAGCGCGCCGAGCGGCAGCGTCTTCATGGCGTGGGCACGCTCGCTGGCCAGGCCGTCCTGGGTGCCGACCTCCCGCGTGACCAGGGCCTTCGACAGGCCCTCCGCGTAGCACCTGGACCTGAAGTAGGCGAAGCCCTCGCGCTGCCTGGACACCTTGTGCCCGATGACCGCGCGGGGCTCGAACAGCATGACCGAGCCCGGCTTGCGCTGGCTCAGCCTGATGCAGAACTCGGTCTCCTCGCAGCCCAGCGGGCGCGACTTGCGGCCCTGCACGCTGCGGCCGATGCCGCTGTGGAAGCCGCCGACCTCGGCGACGACCTCGCGCAGGAAGGCGGCGTTGCCGCCCATGACGTTGCGGATCGGCGCGCGTACCGCGGGCATGCCGCGGTACGTGCACCCGACCGTCCAGTCGAACTCGTACGGGAACCAGCGGGGCCGGCGCTTCGACGCCCACAAGGGGTCGGTACGCCCGCCCACGCCCACCACACCGGATTCCTGGAAGCCCTCCTCCAAAGCCTCCAGCCACCCCGCGTCGGCGACCGCGTCGTCGTCGAGAAACGCGACGATCTCACCGGTGGCCGTGGCCACGCCGGTGTTCTTGCCGCCGGACAGCCCCTGCTCGTGCGTGTTCTCCACCACAATGGCCTGTGGATAGGCGCGCTTGAGCTTCAGGTGCAGGTCCGGATTGTGGTCGACCACCAGGATCAGCTCGTGTGCCGGGCGGCTCTGGTTCTCGACCGACTCGACTGCCTGCCTGATGTCCTCCCAGCGCTCTTCTGTGTAGACGCAGATGACAACAGACGTGTTCACAACGGTTCCTCTTACGCGACGCCTCGGTCAGCGGCGGGAGTGGCGGTGGGCTCAGGCTGAGGGGCGGAGGGCTGGCGGCGCCACTCCTTCAGGATCGTCTTGAGCACACGGAAGCCATCTCGTACGGCACGCAGGTTGCTCTCGCCGTGAATGCGGTTGCGCTCGTGGCTGGGCACCTCGTGCACCTTCAGCCCGGCCTTGGCCGCCCGCACGTTCATCAGGGTCTCGACCTCGAAGCCGTCGCAGTCGAGGTCGAGCACGTCGAGGTGACGCGCCCAGAACGCGTTGTAGCCGTAGCACAGGTCGGTGTAGTTCGTCTTGTACATCACGTTGACGATGCCGGTCAGGACCTTGTTGCCCAGGCGCCGGTTGAGCGTCAGGTCGTCGCTGCCGCCCCCGGCGGCGTAACGCGAGCCCTTGACGAAGTCGGCCCCGGTCACGAGGGCGCCCACGAACGAGATGATCTCGCGGCCGTCCGTCGAGCCGTCGGCGTCGATCATGACGATGATGTCGCTGGTGCACGCGGCGAAGCCGGCGGCCAGGGCGTCGCCCTTGCCCTTGCCGGTCTGCGTGACGATCTTCACGTTGGGCCGCAGGCGCCTGGCGACCTCGACCGTGTCGTCGACGGAGTTGCCGTCGACGAGCACGATCTCGTCGACCCACTGGGGGATCGTCGCGAAGACGTGCGGCAGGTTCTCCGCCTCGTTCATCGCCGGCACGACCACGCTCACCGTCGGGGAAATGGCCAGGTGAGGGGTGACGGGCGTGAAACTCGAAGGGGGCGGCATGGAACGCAAGGGGGACTTCTGAACCTTGCCGTTGTGCTTGGTGATCTCGGGACTCATGACGAGGGATATCCTTCCGGGACCCGGCCCTGCTCACCGCACGGAGTCATCCCCGGGTGCTGCGGGAATGACGGAGCCGACGAGCGGTGCATTGTTGGGTCCTGTGGAGTGAGGGTGTGTGCTGGTGCCGGGGGGTGATGCCGGGAGCGTTCAGCCGGCTCCCGTTGGTTCCTTGACTACATTGGGTGACTCCTGCTGCTGCTGCATCGAGGTGCGCACCCGACCAAAACCCTTGAGGACGCGGTCGGCCGCCTTATAAAGAGACGGTCGATCCAACACGATTGTTCGAGCTTTGTTGAAAGGAGTTCGGCCCATCCAGTGGACGGCCGCTGTCGCGGACGGTCGTGAGATGCGGCCCTCGGCGACGTACAGGACCCCGCTCTTGAGCCAGTCTTTGTACTCCTTGCCGCCCTTGCCCATGTCAACCATGTGCATCCCGTCGTTCGCGGCGGCCTCGGCCATCTGCAGATGGTGGACGATGCCGGGCGAGTAGCGGGCGTACTCGGTGTCGTAGGCGGGGAACCACCCTACAAGCGTTGTGGCGGTACGGAGACCGAAATGCCCGGCAACAGGCACGTCCCCGGCATAAAGCATGGTGAGGATGCCGGAGAAGTCCGATGACTTCTCGGCATGCATCATGTCGATGAGTTCGACGATCCAGGGCTGGGCGAACCGGTCGACCCGGCCGGTGCGCCGGTACTGGTCGGACTTCCAGGCCAGGAGCGTGCGCAGGACCTCGGGGTCGGTGGCGTTCCACTCGAAGCGCAGCCCGCCCTGCTCCCGGCCGAACTTGCGCTCCTTGTAGCGGACGGTCTTGAGGTTCTTGGGGGAGTTGGCCTTGACCTGCTCCAGCCACGAGTCGAAGCCGGAGGTGAAATCCATCACGGGGGCCGGGCGCACGTCGGCCTCGTACGGGGCGAACGTCGGCTGGCCGGCGACCAGGTGGTCGAAGTCGAACACGCTGAGCTTGCAGGCGCGCAGCAGCTGCTTGGCGTCGAGCCGCAGGTCGGGGAGCGCGATCAGGCCGTGGCAGGTGGTCAGGAAGCCGCCGAGCGGCTTGCCGATGCCGAAGCTGTGCCGTTCGTACGGGAAGAACCCGGCGATGCGGTTGCCGTCGGAGATGACCGCCACCCTCACGTAGTCACGCAAGCGGTCCATCGCCACGGCGAACTCGACGGAGAGGAACGGGTTGTCCAGACTCGGATCGGCCTTCTGCAGCTCCCGCCATCGGGCGCGTTCGGCGTCTCCGAGGTCTCTCGGGCGCACTACCTGGATGTTCACCTTGCCCTGGCCCCCTGTTCGGTCTGCATGTTCTTCCCCCGGTACAACACGCGAAGCACGTACATGAACCCGCCGAGCACGGCGACCGTCGCCACGCCGGCTCTGGGCGACCATGCGTTGAACAGCAGCATGGCTTCGGCGAGGAGCACGTTCAGGACGAGGCTGGCCGCGGCTCCTACTGATAGTGCGGCAAGGGGGTCACGATCGCGCAACAGCCCCACCACCGCCGCCCCCGGCACCACCATGAGGAACAGGGAGATCAAGAACGGGCGCAGCGGGGTGTCGAGGTCGAACAGCGCGACCACGGCCCCCGCTATGCAGGCGAGCGCCAGCAGCCATGCCAGCGCTCTGCGGTGCTTGAGCATCTCCTGTTTCTCTCCTGCTCTTTCCGGTCAAGACATGGTTGATCGATTTTCATGGGACCAATCCTGGTCCGGGCACGTCAATGCCGACGCTTGGTGAGCCGTTGAGGTTCACCGGCATGGCGAAGTTTCTCCTGTGACGTCCGCCACATGACGTGGTGACTCCGGGTTTCCGGGCGTGTTCCCCAAGCTAACCAGAATGCCCTATGTGGCCTATGATGTTCGAGCCAGGGTCCTGTTTATCCCGTTATGTCCGCTCTCCCTGGGGAAGTGTTCGTCACCCTTGTGGTGCCGCGTCCACATTCGAGCTCGGCCCTTCGCTCGGCGTCTCGGACGGGTCGGCGGTGGGCGTGGGCGGATCGGAAGGGGGATCGGTCTCGGGGGCGCGGTCGGCGTTCCAGGCGAGCGAGCAACTGGCGGCGCCGCCGTTCGAGGTGAACGAGACGCGGCCGCGGCCGCCGGCGCTCGGGTCCACGACGGTCACCCAGATCGACACCGAGCCGCCCGCCTTGACCGAACCGCTGGCGGGGAAGACGTCGAGGCCCTGTGACGCGGTCGCCACCCAGGAGACCGCGGCGTTGCGGGCGCGCAGCCCGATCTTGGCGGCGCCCGCGATCGAAGCGGGACACGTCGTGCCGAGCCGGGCGACCGGCGCGGGCCGGCGGCGGCTCACCGTGGGCGCGGCCGGCCCGCCGCTGGGCCGCCGGGCGGGCCGCCGGACCGTCGGCGTGGCGGACGGGGACGTCTCCGGCGCGTCGGCGCTCGGCGTGGGCTCGGGCGTCACGTCCTCCTCCGGCGCCGGCGTGAGCTCGGCGGAGGGGGAGACGGCAGGCGTGGGCGTCCGGGTGAGCGCGGTCCGCGCGGCGTCGCCGCCGTTCAGCACGACCACCGCCCCGGTCGCGGCCAGCACGCACGCCCCGGCCAGCACCACCGGCCCGAGACGGCGCGGACGGCGGCGGCGCGAGCGCCGTTCGGCGGCCACCGGGAAGCCGGTCCGGTCGAAGTTGTCGCCGCGGTCGGTGATCAGCGTCCTGGTCTGGTCGCGCCCGGGGTCGACGCAGGTGTCCACCACCCGGTGGCGCAGCGAGAGCGGCGGGAACTCGACCGGCACCAGGTCGAGCAGGCGCGAGGCCGACACCTGGCGGTGCTTGCCCTCGGTGCACACCTCGCACCCGGCGATGTGCCCCGACAGCCGCCGCCGCAGCAACGGCGTGAGCGGCCCCTCCCAGGAGTCCACCATCGCCGACAGGTCCGGGCAGTGTGCGCGGCCCGTCTTCGCCAGGACGACCGCCGCGGCCGCGTTCTCCAACTGGTCGCGGGCCCGGCCCAGCCGGGTGGCGGCCTGGCGGGAGGTCAGCCCCAGCACCGAGGCGACCTCGACCGGCGTCAGGCCGTGCCGCAGCGACAGCAGGACGATCTCGCGCTCGTTCCCGCTCAGCTCGCCCAGCGCCTCGCGGACCAGCCCGGCCAGCTCGGAGTCGGGCTCCCCAGGCGCCTGCGGCAGGCCCCCGGCGGGCGTGCCGCGATGCGCCATCCTGGCCCGGACCTGAAACCTGGTCAGCGCGTACACCCAGGCGCGCAGGCGGCCGGCCTCCTTCAGCCGGTCCACGCAGCCCTGCGCGGTCACCAGGGCGTCGTGCACGGCGTCGCCGGCCGAGTCCCGGTCGCCGATCAGCGTGAGGGCGTAGTCGTAGAGCCGTTCGCCGTAGGAGTCGTACAGGGCGGCGGGGGCGTCGGTGTCGGCCCGCCGCAGAGCGGCGACCAGCTCCTGATCGTCGGCGCGGCCGACCGTCGGCCATCCAGGCACGGATTCCCCTCCCCGCGGGTGGAACGGGCGCTCAGGCCCCCACGCGGGAGAGGACGCCGCCTCGATCGGCCAGGTTGACCGGCGCGGCCGCGGTCATGCCGAACCGGCATGAGCTGGTGATCCGTGTGACAGGAGTGGCTCAGCCGTCGCAGTCGGGGGCGCAGAGACGGCGTTCCATGCCCTGGAGGAAGAAGTCGCGGACCTGGAGCACGTCCTTGGCGATGTAGGCCTCGCCGCCGGTCGTGCCGGCCAGCGCGTCCATCTGCTTGCGGCCCGCCTCGGCCTCCGGCCCGAAGGCGATGAGCAGGATGCTGATCGGCCGCTTCGGGTTGTAGGTTTTCTTGAGGTACTGCAGGATCTGGGCGTTCGAGACGCCGCCGTCGGGGTCGTCGTTGCCCGCGCCGTCCGTGAGGATCAGCAGCGTGTTGATCTTGTCTTCCTGGTACGTCTTCGTCAGCTCGGCGTAGGCGGCCTTGATGGTGTCGTTCAGGCCGGTGTCGCCGGTGGCCTTGGCCTGGATCTGCCCGAACTGCCGGACCAATGCCTGCTTGCGCAGCACGCCGTTGGTGGACTCGGCGAGCGGGCCGACGGAGACGAGTTCCTGCCAGTCCTTGCCCTGTCCGTCCATGTGGGTGGAGAACGTCCACAGGCCCAGCTCGGAGTCGGCCGGGAACAGCCCCAGGCCCTCCATGGCGATCTTGTTGATGGCCTGCATGCGGGTCATGTTCGTGCCGGGGACGGGCAGCGCCATCGTGCCGGAGACGTCGAGCAGAGTGAGCAGCCGGGTGCCGAGGTTCAGCCGCGACCAGGTCTGCACCATCGAGGCCACGCTCTTGGCGTCGGGCCTGGGCAGCGCCTCCGGCTTGTCGGGGACGAACCCCTTCTCCTTCGTCAGCGCCTCGCCCGCCTTGCCGTCGGGGCTGCGGAAGCCGGCGTCGCGCAGGATCTTCTTGGCCGCGTCCGTGCCGAGGTCCTGCCTGAAGTCCGCGGCCGCCTTCTGGATCGCCGGGTCCTTGGTGACGATCGTGATCGGGTAGTCGAGGCTGAGCGTGCCCTCCTTGGGATAGAGGGCGACCACCGGGGCCTCGGGCTTCTTGGCGTTGTGGGCGTAGACGGCCTGCTCGGAGGCGACGCCGACCGGCACCTTGCTGCCCGACTTCACCGTCAGGCTGGCCAGCAGCGCCGCTGGGTCGGAGGCGAGCTGGCCGGAGATCTCCTTCAGCGCGCCGACCAGCGCCTTGTTCTGCCCGGCCTCCTTGGCGGAGGTGGCGGCGGCCAGCAGCGCGGCCAGCCCGGCGGAGTTCTTCTGCGGGTCGAGCGCCAGCACCCGGACCTTCCGGCCGGGACCGTCGGGGTTGACCACGTTGGCCGCCGCGATCATGCCCGCCCAGCTCGGCGTGAGGCTGGCGGACAGCTTCGCCGCGGCGGACTTGGCCGCGGCCAGCACGACGGGCGACACGGCGATCGAGCCGGCCGGCTGCGGCAGCGCCGAGCCCGCGGGGGAGTTGCGGAGGTTGCCCACCAGCAGGCTGGAGTCGGCCACCCACACGTCCGCGGCGGACTTGCCGGCGGCCAGCCCGTTCGCGGTCTTGGCCGCCGCCTCCCTGGTCACGGTGACCTCGACGCACTTGCTGTCGATCGAGTGCAGGGCCTTGGTGTAGTTGGCGGCGATCTTGTTGAGCGCGGGGTGGATGTCGGGGGTGGCCACGACGCGCAGCGGCAGCTTGCCGGCCGAGCAGTCGTGCTCCCGGTTGAAGATCACGAACGCCGCGACACCGAGGAGCACGGCCAGCGCGACGGCCCCGGCCAGCGGTACGAGCACCCTGCCACGCCCGCTGACCGACCGCCTGCGGGAGGGTGGTTCCTGGGCTCGGTAGCCGCCGTCGAGCTCGTCTGTCCGGTGTCGCCCCACGATGTCCTCTTAGGTGTGTTGAGACCTTCCGGAGACCCTAGCGGGAGTTGCTCCGCAATACTCCGGGAACACTACTCGGTGGGCTCTGTGTGGCAAAACCGCTCTTTTGGTGCGCCTATTACGGAGAGTGGCGGTCAATGGCAGCAGGCGTGACCGCGCCAGGCGCGCGCTCCCTCACGCACCGCGACCGCCGCGAGGGCCACCGCCATGGCCGGATCCACCCACCACCAGCCCAGCGTGTTCAGCCACAGACCGGCCAGCACGCCGGCCGCCATGGCGGCGCAGATCAGGTTCTGGGTGCCCTCGCCGGACGTCGCCGCCGACGCCAGCCGCGCCCCCAGCCGCCGCTTGACCAGCCCCAGCGCGGGCATGCTGACCAGGCTGACCGTCGTGACCACGATGCCGAGCACGGTCGGCACGGCCCGGTGGCCGGCGTCGAGGTCGTGCGCGACGTGCCCGACCAGGTAGGGCGCGAGCAGCCAGAAGCTCACCGCCACCGCGCGCCTGGCGGTGGTCTCGGCGTGCGGCGAGAGCGTGCGGGCGCCGGTGAAGCGCCACACCACGATCAGGCTCGCCCCGGCCTCGGCGAATGCCGACAGCCCCCACCCGATCAGCGCGACGGAATGCGCCGACAACCCGGCGGCCAGGCCCAGCGTGCTCTCCACGGCCAGCCAGGCGAGCGTGGCCACCGACAGCGCACGCGCGGCGCGGGCGGCCCGCAGCCAGTCGGCCGTCGCGGCCGGATGCTCATGAATCCGCTGGTCAGACACCATGAACCCCCGAACTCCCGGCTGTCCGGCCGGCGACAGCGTTACGTAACGTACCCATGACCCATGGTGACCTTAAGCCTTGTGCGGCAAAGGATGTTCAAGATTCACCGGATAATGGCGGTGATCGTCCGGGGGAGGGATCGTGCCGTTCACGCCCAGTCACATCGCCGCCGTGCTGCCGCTCGTGGCGTCCGGCCGGGCGCGGCGGTTCGCCGATCCGTGGGCGCTCGCGCTCGGGGCGATGGTGCCCGATCTGCCGATCTTCCTGCCGTTCCTGCCGGTCTACGGCGACTGGCACTCCTGGCAGGGCGTGCTCACCCTCGACCTGGCCGCGGTGCTGCTGCTCCTGCCGCTGTTCCACCTCGTGCTGCGTGATCCGCTGATCTCGCTGCTGCCGCCGTC
The DNA here is from genome assembly GCF_040675235.1 of Nonomuraea sp. NPDC049637. Lineage (NCBI taxonomy): Bacteria > Bacillati > Actinomycetota > Actinomycetes > Streptosporangiales > Streptosporangiaceae > Nonomuraea > Nonomuraea sp. NPDC049637. The sequence continues at coordinate 149,898 of NZ_JBFAOM010000002.1, read as the reverse complement.
CCTGGCCGGCCCGGCGGCGGCGCTCCTGCGGCCGGGCCGGCTCAGGATCCTGCCGGTGGTGGCCGGCGGCGTGATCGGCTCGGCCACCCACCTGTTCTGGGACTCCTTCACCCACTCCTACGCCTCCGCCCGCTGGGGCGCCTGGCCGGACACCCCCGTCTTCGGCACGACCAGGCTCTTCAGCGTGCTGCAGTACACCTCCTCGGCCGTCGGGCTGGCCGTGGTGGTGTGGTGGGCCTGGCGCGCGTTGTCCCGCGCCGAGGCGGCCGGCGTGCCGGGCCGCCTGCGGCTCGCGCCCGCCGTGCGGTGGGCGGTGCTGGCCGCCTGCGCGCTCGGCACGGTCGCCGGCGCCCTGCTGTGGCCGCTGGTGGACGAGCCCAACCCCGCGTTCGGCTTCCGGAGCGTGCTCACCAAGACGGGCGCGGGCACCGTGGTCGGGCTGTCGGCCGTCCTGGCCTGCTACGCGGTCGTCTGGCAGGTCAGGCGGCGCATGGCAGTATCGGAAGGTGCCTGACTACGTGTTCGACGCCGACGACCCCCGAATCGCCGACTACACCCGGCTGCGGGACGTCGAGCTGCGCAAGAGCCTGGAGGCGGAGCGCGGCCTGTTCCTCGCCGAGGGGGAGAAGGTGATCAGGCGGGCCATCGCCGCCGGCTACCCCATCCGCTCGGTCCTGACCACCCGGCGCTGGTACGAGTCGCTGTCCGACGTCATCGGCGACGCCACCGTCTACGAGGTGAGCGACGAGCTGATGGCCGGCATCGCGGGCTTCCAGATCCACCGCGGCGCGCTGGCCTCCATGCGACGCCTGCCGCTGCCCACGGCCGAGAACCTGATCAAGGGCGGCGCCCGCCGGCTGCTGGTCCTGGAGGACCTGGTCGACCACTCCAACGTCGGCGCGATCTTCCGCTGCGCCGCCGCGCTCGGCGTGGACGGCGTCCTGCTCTCGCCGCGCTGCGCCGACCCGCTCTACCGCCGGGCGGTGAAGGTCTCCATGGGCGCGGTCTTCTCGATCCCGTACGCGCGGCTCGACGACTGGTACACCGGCCTCGGCGAGCTGCGCGCGGCCGGGTTCCAGACCCTGGCGCTGACCCCCGACCAGAGCGCGGTCCCCCTCGACCGGGTGCCGATGGGCGAACGCGTGGCGCTGCTGCTCGGCTCCGAGGGCGACGGCCTGTCCTCCCACTGGCTGCACGAGGCCGACCACGCGGTGTGCATCCCCATGAGCCCGGCCGCGATGGACGCGGGCGTCGACTCGCTCAACGTGGTGGCCGCGGCGGCGATCGCCTGCCACGGGCTGATGCGCTCCACCGCGCACTGACGTCCGAGTGCGCGAATGGGTCTGGTGGCGCTTCGACCAGGCGGGTAACCCTGTAATCATGCAGACCTTGTTCGAGCACGCCGGCGGCGAAGAGGGCTTACGCCGCTTCATCGAGATCTTCTACCGCAGCCTGCTGGCCGACCCGCTGCTCCAGCCGCTCTTCGGCGAGGGCAAGGCGAGCCACGTGGACAACCTGACCGCCTTCACCGTCGAGACGTTCGGCGGCCCCGACACGTTCTCGGCGGAGATGGGCGGCTTCCCGCTGCTCATCGAGGCGCACCGCGGGCTGGGCATCGAGGAGGCCCAGCGGCGGCGGTTCGTCGAGCTGTACATGGAGGCCGCCGACGCGGCGGGGCTGCCCGGCGACGAGCCGTTCCGGGCCTCGCTCCGCTCGCACGTGGAGTTCGGCACGCAGGTGGCGCTGCAGAACTCCCACGCCGAGACCGACGACCAGCTCCACCCGCTGCGCGAGGTGCCGCGCTGGGACTGGGAGCGGCCGCCGGAGTAGCCGGTCAGGGGAGGTCGGTGTCCTCGGTGAGCCAGTCGGGGTAGGCGTCGACGTCGTGCAGCACCGGCTGGGTCTCGACGGGGCCGGCGCCGCCGTTCGCGCTGATGTGCGCCGCCAGCGCGGCGGCCTGTTCGCGCGGTGTGATGAGGGTGAGCTGCCAGGAGACCCCGGCCTGCGCGGCCGGGACTTCCGCGATGTCGATCGAGGTGGCCAGCCCCGCGAGCAGGATCGTGTGCGCGAGCGCGGCGGCCTGCTCATGGCCTTCGATCGTCGTGCGGACTTCGATGAATTCCGCCATGATCTTCCTTATTGCGGAGGGGTACATTCGCCACCCTATCTGCGTGAATCGACCGCGGGGTGGGCTTCCGGCCGCCGAAATCCGCCGGGGTGGCGGCGGTTGCGACGAGCCGGTACCCGAGATCGGCGGCCTCAATCACTCCAGGATGCGGCAAGATGTGATGCGCCGATCACCGAGAGCGACCGACGGAGGTCCCGTGAAGCCGACCTGGATCATCGCGGCCGCGCTCGCGGCCACCCCGCCCGCGTTCACGACCCCGCATGCCTTCACGACCCCGCACGTGCCCCGCGCGGGAGCGGTCGTGCGCCCGGCGGCGACCGCGCAGCCGCGGGCCGCCACCGCCGACCGTAGCGCCCTGGCCTGCGCCGTCAGCTCCCCGGCCGGCCGGCCGCTGACCTTCAGCCCGCGCATCGGCCTCACCGCGAGGCCGGTGTCGGCCCGCGGGAACCTCCAGCTCACCGGCTGCCTGTCGGGCGACGGCTCGGCCCCCTACCTGCGTTCGGGCTGGGTCACCCTGAAGAGCGTGGGCCGGGCCTCGTGCGCGAGCGCCCGGCAGGTCCACGGCACCGCCCGCATCACCTGGTTCGGCCTCGACGGGCGGCCGGTCGGCACCTCGGAGGTGCGGACGCGGGCCGACCGGCTGGCCACCCAGAGCCCGGCCGACAGCTTCCTGACCGGCACGGTCGTGTCGGGGCCGCTGGACCGCGAGCGCGTCCACGGCACGATCACGCCCGCCATGGGCCTGCTGGCCTGCGCGACCGGCGGCCTGGGCACGCTGTCCGCGGCGGGCCGCCTCACCTTCGGCTGACCGCCCCGATCTCCGGCCGCCTCACCTTCGGCTGACCGCCCCGATCTCCGGCCGCCTCACCTTCGGCTGATCTCCCGCAGGTCTCGGTCTTCGGGGTCAGCCGCCGGCGATCTGCTCGCCCGCGAAGTCCAGCAGCTGCTCGGCGGTGCTGAAGCGGCGCTCGTCCCCGTCGTGCAGCAGGACGCCGAACACGCGCCGGCCGCCGCGGTCGCCCGCGAACAGCAGGCAGTACTGCGCCGCGTTCGTGTACCCGGTCTTCACGCCCACGACGTCCGCGGAACGGCCGAGCAGCTTGTTGGAGTTGCGCCAGGTGTGCGCCCCGTGCAGGGCCGACTTGGCGACCTTGTACACCTTGCTGCCCACCACCGTGCGGAAGACCGGGTCGGCCATCGCCCGCTGTGCCAGCTTGACCTGGTCCACGGCGGTCGAGTAGCCGCCGTTGCCCGGCGTGGGCAGTCCGTCGGGGTTGGTGTAGCGGGTGTCGCCGAGGCCGAGCGAGCGCGCGGCCCGGTTCATCTTGGCCACGAACGCGGTCTTGCCCGGCCCGTACTCCCTGGCCAGGGCGTTGGCGGCGTCGGCGCCCGAGGGGAGCATGAGGCCGTACAGCAGGTCCCTGGCCGTGAGGCGCTCGCCCTTCCGCAGGCCGGCCGTGGTCGCGCCGTTGCTGGTCGCGTGCTTCGTGTCCGCGGCGGTGACGGTGATCGGCTCGTTCAGGCGTCCCTCGCGCAGGACGACGTAGGCCGTCATCACCTTGACCAGGCTGGCGACCGGCACCCGCCGGGTCTCCCGCTTCGCGAAGTGGATCGTTCCGTCCGAGTCCACTACATATGCCGCCCCCGCTTTCACGGTCGGGACGTCGGCGGCCCGTGCGGCGGACGCCGGGTAAGAGATCCCCACAACCAACGCGAGTACGGCAGAGCCGATGAAACCCCCAATACGCATGCCAGACATGTTCGCAGGAGATCAAGGGTTGGTTTGCGAAACTCGGCCGTAAGTGGCCCTCAGTTGGGGGTAAATGCTTGATAGATCCGACATCTGCGGGGAGACGAGGCCGTGGCAGGCAGATTCATCATCAGTCAGGACGAGCGGGGCACGTTCCGTTTCGCGCTCGTCGCGAACAACGGGCAGACGCTGGCCGTGGGCGAGGGCTATCCGAGCAAGGCCGCCTGCGTCAACGGCATCGAGACCGTGCGCAGGAACGCCCCCGACGCCGCCATCGACGACCAGGCCCCGCCCACCGTCTAGGACGAGGCCAGGGCCTTGCGCCGGCGGCGGACGAAGAACCAGGCCACGCCGGCCGCGACCGCGAGCAGCAGGACCAGCGCGCTGACGGGCGAGCGGGCGGCCAGTTGCAGCCAGCCCCACACCAGCGCCGTGAGCCCGAACCACCAGATGGGCGCCCAGGTCAGGCAGCCGAGCGCGCTCGCCACCACGTACCAGGGATAGGACACCCGCAGCGCGCCCGCCACCCACGGCAGCGTGTGCCGCAGCATGGGCACCCAGAAGCAGCCGTAGACGGCCAGCGCGCCCCACTTCTCGACGACGCCCTCGATCCGCGCGATGCGCTCGCGGCCGAGCCGCACGCCGACCTTGGACTCGTAGAGCTTCTCGCCGAGCTTGCGGCCGACCCAGTAGTAGACCTGGAACGCGCCGAACAGCGCGAGGATGAGAACGGCCCCCACCAGCCAGTACGGCAGCCCGAACCAGAACGGCCGGGCGGGATCGGGGAGGGCGGCAGCCGTATGCCACATCAGCCCGCTCACCCCCACTCCAACGCTTAGGTCAGCCTTACCTTAGTCAAGGAAGAGACGTTCCGCCACATCAGCTTGCAAGGCCAGGTCACCGGCTGCAAGTAGCCGACAACCACCCCTCAACCCTCCCGCCCTATACCTGAACTGAGCAAAAGGGGTGTTGATCATGTCGTCGAGAAGTGCGGTGGTCCTGGCCGGCGGTACCGCCAACGCGGTCAAGCTCTTCGTGGCTGCGCTCGCCTTCACCAGCGCCTACGTCGGCTTCTCCGCCTACAGCAGCGCCGGGTCGGCCGCCGAGCCGGTGCGGACCGTCACCCTCTCGGCCCGCGAGCTGCCCATCACCGCCCCGGCCCGGCAGAGCGTCCCCGCGCGGGCGGGCGAGATCGCCCTCAGCGCCCTGACCGACGACGCCCCCGGCTGCGGCAGGTCGTTCCTGGCCCGCGGCCTGCTGGTCAACCCGCGGCCCGGCACGACCGTCCTGTACCGCTGGCGGTTGTCGCGCTGGAGCCCGGCGACCGGGACGTGGCGCACCTACCTGGCGGACCACTCCGGGTTCGCCGGCGGCAGCCGGAACGTGGAGTGGCGGCCGCAGATCTCCGGCAACGCCGGGTGGTACCGGGTCGAGCTGATCGCCCGGCCCGGCGGGACCGTCACGAGTGAGCGTTTCCAGGTGAGCTGCTGACCGAGCGGCGCGCCGCCTCCACCCAGCGCGGCACGCCCACCCGCTGGGCCACCTCAAGAGCCTTCTCGTAGTGCTCGCGCGCCGCGTCGGGCTGGCCCAGCCGGATGGCCAGGTCGCCCAGGGTCAGCGCCACCGGCCACAACGCCACGACGCCCGTGCCCGCGCCGGCCACCCGGTCGGCGAACGGCTTGAGCTTGTCGTAGCAGTCGACCATGCGCTCGCGGTCGTCGAGCAGCATGCCCGCCAGGGCCCGCCAGGTCATCACCAGCTCGTAGAGGAAGTCGGGGCGGACGGGCGGGCGGGTGGCGGCCACGGCCCTGGCGTCGTTGAGGTGCCCGGCCGAGGCCAGGGCGAGGGCGTAGGCGTCGAGCGTCCACTTGGCGCCGCGCTGGTGGGCCGGCGCCAGCAACTCGACGGTCTCGGCCGCCCGGCCGTCGACCAGGTGCAGGCAGAACGCGGTGATCAGCGGGAGGTCCTGGCGGCCTTCGAGCATGCCGGCCCGCGCGGTCATCCTGGCGGCCTCGCGGTAGGTGCGTTCGGCGCCCGCGTAGTCGCCGGCGATCATCATGCGCTGACCGGCATACCAGACGACGACGGCGGCCGGAGCCGACAGGTCGTACTGCTTGGCCAGGCGGTCGGCGGCGGCGGCGTGCTCGTCGGCGGCGGCGAACTCGCCCCTGGCCGCCGCGCACTCCAGCAGCACCAGGTGGGCCAGGGCCTGCGTGGCCATCTGGCCCGAGCGCTGGGCGACCTCCAGCAGCTCCCTGCCGATGCCCTCGCGGGTGTCGACGGCCGGGATGTCGTAGGACTGGCGCAGCCGGCCGCTCAGCGCCGCCGCGATCAGCGTCGGGTCGCCGCTCTGCCTGGCCAGCTCCAGCGCCTCCAGCGACGCCTGCCGCCCGCGCTCGGGCGCGGAGGAGCCCTCCAGCTCCAGCGCCAGCGTGGTGAGCAGGCTCGCCCGCAGGCGCTGCTCGCCCGCCGGCAGCTCCATGAGCGCCTTCTCGGTGACGTCGACGATCTCCCACGCGGTACGGGTGAAGTCGCGGGCCATGCCCTTGTGCGGCACCGCCAGCGACGCGGCCACCTTGGCGGTGATCTCCAGATCGCCCAGCGGCAGCGCGGCGTCCATGGCCTGGCGGCGCAGCAGCCTGGCCGCCGTCATGTCGCCGCACAACGCCAGCGCCTTGATCTGCCGCAGCATCAGCCGCAGCCGCTCCTTGGCGCGCTCCGGCTCGGACTCGCGGCCCTTGCCGTCCTGGCGCGGACCGCCGCGGTCGAAGGCCGCGATGGCCTGCTCCCACAGGGTGGCCGCCTCGCGGTGGGCGAAGCGCCGCTCGGCCTGCTCGGCCGCCAGGCCCGCGTAGTGGACGGCCTTCTCGGCCGCGTCGGCCAGGAAGTAGTGGTGGGCCAGCGCCGCCACGTCGGAGGACGTGCGCTGCTCGATCACCGCGGCGACCGCGGCGTGCAGGCGGGTGCGGCGCAGGCGGGAGGCGTCGGAGTAGATCGTGTCGCGCACCAGGTCGTGGTCGAAGCGCAGCAGCCCAGGCCCCGGCTCGGTCACCAGCCCGGCCAGCAGCGCGGCCTCGACCGCCTCGATCACCGCGTCTTCGTCGCCGGCGACCGTGACCAGCACGTCGAGGTCGACGTCGCGGCCGATCACCGCGGCCTGGAGCAGGATCTGCTGGGCGCCCGCGGGCAGCCGCGAGATGCGCCGCCGCAGCACGTCGCGCACGCCCGAGGGCACCCGCGAGAGCACCTGCGTGGCGCTGGCCCGGTCGGCCGCGCCCTCGGCGTCGAGCAGCCGGACGGTCTCGCGCACGAAGAACGGGTTGCCGCCGGTGCGCTCGACGATGGACTCGACCGCGTCCTCGTCGATCTCGCGGACGCAGGTGGCCTTGACCAGCTCGGCCACGGCCTTGGGGTCGAGGCCCGACAGGCCCACGCGCAGCGGCTCAAGCCGGGCCAGGGCGGCCAGCACGTCGGACTGGCGGTCGTCGAGCTCGCTCTCCCGGCACGTCACGACCAGCAGCACGCGGCTGGTGGCCAGCAGGCTCGGCAGCGCGCGCAGCAGGGCCAGCGTCTGGTCGTCGGCCCAGTGGAGGTCCTCCAGCGTGAGCAGCACCGGCGCCCGGCGGGCTACGCCGGCGAGGTAGCCGCCGACCGCGCGGTGCAGGCGGAAGCCGCCCGAGACCTCGTCCTCGTCGGGGTCGGGGGCGGTGTCGTCGAGCAGCGGGGCCAGGAGCTGGGCGTATTCGCCGGCGCCGGTGGCGCCGATCAGCGAGCGCAGGATCTCCACCCAGGCCCAGCCCGGCGGGGTCGCGCTGGAGTCGGGGCAGGCGCCGGAGGCGGTGATCCAGCCGTCGGCGCCGAGCCTGCCGTCGAGCTGGCGCAGCAGCGTGGTCTTGCCCGCGCCCGCGACGCCGGTCACGATCGCGACCTGGAAGCGGCCGGTGCGCGAGGCGGCCGTGGTCAGCCTGGCCAGCTCGGCGTCGCGGCCGACGAACGGCTCGGGCTCCAGCGGCGGCGGCTCGACGTGCGCGGCGGCCGGCCGGGGCGGCCAGGTGTCGGTGACCGGGGCGGGCCTGGCGGGCCGCGGCGGCGCGGCCAGCTCCAGCTCGGGGGCCTGGGCCAGGATGTCGGACTCCAGCTTGCGCAGCGCGGGCCCGGGGTCGATGCCCAGCTCGTCGGCCAGCATGTTCCTGGCCCTGCGCAGCGCGGCCAGCGCGTCGCCCTGCCTGCCGCAGCGGTAGAGGCCCAGCGCCAGCAGCCGCCAGCCCTCCTCGCGCAGCGGGTGCTCGGTGGTCAGCGCCTCCAGGTCGGGGACGGTCTCGGCGTGCAGGGCCAGCCGCAGGCCGGTGTCGGCGTGCCGCTCGCGGGCCACCAGGCGCAGCTCGGCCAGCCGGTTGACCTCGGCCTCCGCCCAGGGCTGGTCGGCGAAGTCGGAGTAGGGGGTGCCGCGCCACAGCCCCAGCGCCTTCTCCAGGCGGCCGCGGGCGGACTGCGGGTCGCCCTCTTCGAGGTGCTCGCCCGCCGCCCTGACCAGCTGCTCGAAGCGCAGCGCGTCGACCTGCTCGGCGGCCACGCGCAGCGCGTAGCCGGAGGCGACGGTCACCAGCAGGCGGTTGGGGCCGCCGCGTGGCCGGCCCGGTTCGAGCACCCTGCGCAGGCGGGAGATGTAGACCTGCAGGCCCGACTGGGCGCCCTTGGCGGCGTCGTCGTCCCACAGGTCGTAAAGAAGCGTGTCAACCGGCACGACCTGACCTCTGGCCACGAGAAGTCGGGCGAGGACGGCCCGCTGCCGCAACCCGCCGAGGTCGAGTTCGTCGTCGTGTTCGTACGCCTCGACTGGCCCCAGAACCCGGAACGCCACCATGTCAGCCGCCACGCTATGCGGGCTTCCGAAGGGCGCACAAGGTCTTTGATGGCTTTGGGATTGTCACTGCGGGGCCTTCGAGATCGCGGACGGGGGTTCCGCGGCGGCGTTCCGGCCGTTGCGCCTGCGCAGGAGCGCCCACGCGCCGAGCGCGAGACCGCCGAACGGGATCTCGATAGTGTAAGTCCAGAAGCCGAAAAGTAGTGCTGTCGCGACGGCCGGAGTGCCGGGCACGCCGAACGTGATCAGCATCGCGGCGACCCCGCTCTCCATGATCCCGGCCCCGCTGGGCGTGATGACGGCGCTGGTGAGCACGCGGGACAGCGCGAAGACCGCGATCGACTGGGCCAGGCCCGGCCAGGCGCCGGTGGCCGTCATGCAGGCCGCCATGATCGCCCACTGGAAGCCCAGGAAGAACACCATGCCGAGCGACAGGCCGAGCGCGCGCGTGCGGACGACCTCCGTGGTGTCGGCGCGCAGCCGGTGGAAGGCCTCGGAGGCGTGCACCTTCAGGCGCAGCAGCCGGGTGAGCCCGTCGAGCGCCCGGCCGAGCACGGCGGCGGCCCGGTCCCAGTAGAGGGCGACCGCCACGACCAGGCACAGCGCCAGGATGGAGATCGCGCCCGTCCAGCCCGCCCGGACGAACGCCGGGTCGAGCACCTCGCCCGCCATGAGCAGCGCGATGATGCCCACGGCCGGCAGGATGAACCTGAACAACGTGTTCCAGATGCCGCTGACCAGCGTCATCACCACGATGGGCCGGTTGGCGAAGCCCCAGCCCCTGGTCATGGCGAACGACAGCGCCACCCCGACCGCGCCGCCGAACGGCAGCAGGTTGCTGACCGCGCTGCCCGCCGCGTTGAGTGCCAGGCCCTGGAGGTTGTTCAGCCCCGGCAGCGAGTTGGTCAGCACGAACGTGTACGCCAGCAGGCTCAGCAGCCACAGGGCCGTCATCAGGGCGATCTGGCCGAAGCTGAGCGCCCCGAAGACCGCGCCGATCTCGCGCCAGGAGACCGGCTTGCCGGTGAGCGCGTGCACGATCTGCGGCAGGTAGACCACGAGCAGCACGGCCAGCCCGAGCGACAGGACGGACAGGGTGATCTGGAGCGGCTTGTTCTTCATCGCCCACCAGTCTGACGGGTCGCCGGAGCCGGCACGTCACCCTCAGGTGCTACTTCGGCCATGGGTCGAAAGGGTGAGTGAGACGAGTGCCGGGCGGCAGGTCGCGGCGTACGAACCACTCGGTGCCGAAGACCAGACGGTAGAGCGGGCCGGGGACCTTCAGCATGACGGCGAGGGTGCGGTCGCTGTCGCCGCCGCTGGCCTGGGACGCGTGCGCGGCCATCGAGGCGCGCTTCTGCCGGGCGTAGCGGCGGACGTTGACCCGGTGGGTGATCGTGTCGCTCGCCGAGTACGCGCTCTCGAACGTGCGCACGTCGAACTCCGGCGGGAACTTGTACACCCGGCCCGCCATGCGCAGCAGCCGCACCAGCGGGTCGCGGTTGACCGTCGCCTCCAGGACGATCGGCGTGCCGGCGATCTGCGCCGCCCGCTTGCCCACCCGGTGGACCTGCACGTGGTCGGGGTGCCCGTAGCCGCCGGCCGGGTCGTAGATCGACAGCAGCTCGGCCTTCTCCTCCTCCAGGATCGCCGCGAGGGCCCTGGCCGCCGCCTCGGTGTCGGCGTCGATGAAGGCGTTGTCGGGCCGCTCCTCGGCGACGCCGCCCTTCGGGCTCAGCCCGGAGTCGCCGTAGCCCAGGCACTCGACGCGGGCGCAGCCGAGCAGCGCGGCCGACTCGTAGAGCTCCTTGAGCCTGGTCTCGCGCAGCTCCTCGCCGGGGCCGATCTCGGCCAGGCCGCGCTCGCCGGCGGTGGCGACCACGAGCACCACGCGGTGGCCCTCGGCCGCGAGCATCGCCATGGTGCCCGCCGTGAGCAGGGCCTCGTCGTCGGGATGGGCGTGGAAGAAGACCGCGGTACGTGGAGGCACACGCCCAGATTAGTCTGGGAGGGGTGCGGATCTTTCACGTGAGTGACTGTTACCTGCCGAGACTCGGGGGGATCGAGGTCCAGGTGGCCGACCTGGTGCGGGCGCAGCGCGAGGCCGGGCACGACGTGGTCGTGGCCACGGCGACCAGGGGCGAGGCGCTGCCGGGCGTGCGCAGGGTCGTCGCCAGGATGCCGTTCGACCTGCCGGTCCATCCGTTCGGAGTGGGGCATCTCACTCGGGGCATCTCCGTCGTCCGGCCCGACGTGGTGCACGTGCACACCGGCGCGGTCTCGCCGTTCGCCTGGATGGGGGTGCGGGCGGCGCGGCGGGCGGGGGTGCCGTGCGTGGTCACCGTGCACAGCATGTGGGACCCGGTCACGCGGGCGCTCTACCGGCTGCTGCGGCTGGCGTTCGGCTGGCAGCGGTGGGGGCTGGTGGCCACCACGGTGAGCACCGCGGCGGCGGCGCCGATCAGGGCGGTGGCCGGGCCCGGCGTGCCGGTGCGGGTGGTCTCCAACGGCCTCGACCTGTCGGGCTGGGCGCCCGCCCCCGGCGTGCCGGACGAGCGGGCGGAGGTGCACGTGGTGGCCGTCGGCCGGCTGGCGCCGCGCAAGCAGCCCGTACGGCTGCTCAGGCTGCTGCGGGCCGCGCGGGCGCGGGTGCCCGCCGCGATCCCGATGCGCGCCACGATCGTCGGCGACGGCCCCGCGCGCGCCCGCATGGAACGTTTCCTGGCCGAGCACGGCATGACCGGCTGGGTGTCGCTGCCCGGCCGCTACTCGCGGGAGCAGATCGCCAAGCTGCTGGAGTCGGCCGACGTCTTCGTGGCCCCGGCTCCCAGGGAGTCGTTCGGCATCGCGGCGCTGGAGGCGCGGGCGGCCGGCGTGCCGGTGGTGGCCAGGGCCCAGAGCGGCGTCGCCGACTTCGTCAAGGACGGCACCGAGGGGCTGCTCGGCCGCACCCTGGACGACCTGGCCGGGGCGGTGGCCCGGCTGTGCTCCGACGCGGGGCTGCGCCGGGAGATCGCCGGCCACAACCGCTCGACGCCGCCCGTCGCGGGCTCGTGGGCCGGGGTGCTGGAGGGGTTCGACCGGGCCTACGAGCAGGCGATCGCGCGTTAGGCCAGCCCGCCCCTGCGCAGCGTGTACTCCGGCGCGGCGAAGTCGCCGCCCTGCGGGGTGTCGTCGGTGAAGAAGGCGGCCGGCGTGCCGGTCACGCGGGCGGCGTACGACTCGGCGTCGTCCTCGGGCTCGTAGCCGAGCTCGGGGGAGAGCAGCCAGAAGCGGCGGGTGTTGGCCGAGACGGCGTAGGCGGCCAGGAAGCGCAGGCCGGGCGTGGTGACGGCGGCGTGCACGAACCCGGCGCAGTCGCGCGGGCTCAGCCAGGTCGCCAGGTGGCGGACGTCCAGCGGCTCGGGCTCCAGGCTGCCGATGCGCAGGCAGACCACTTCGAGGCCGAACTTGTCGGCGTACAGGCGGCCGAGTGCCTCGACGGCGGCCTTGCTGACGCCGTACAGGCCGTCGGGGCGCGGCGGCAGGTCGGGGGAGATCGTGGCGGTGGCCGGGTACATGCCGGTCAGGCGGTTGCTGCCGGCCAGCACCACGCGCGGCACGCCGGCCAGCCGGGCCGCCTCCAGCACGCGGTGGGTGGTCAGCACGTTGCCGTCGAGCAGGTCGGGCAGGGGCGCCTCGTCCGGCACCCCGGCCAGGTGCACGATCGCGTCGGCGCCCTTGACCAGCGCCACGGTCTCGGCCAGGTCCGACAGGTCGGTGCGGACGGCCTCCTCGCCCGGCCCGGCCTCCATGGGCACCCGGTCGGCCAGGACGAGCCTGGTGGCGGACCGGCGGAGCCGCTCGCGTACGGCACCGCCCACCATGCCGGCAGCGCCGGTGAGCACGATCATCTCCATGCCGACATTGTGCGGCATCGGGCCGATGCGGTCAGTTCCGCCGGAGAACGACGTACCCGTCGCGTTCGAACACCTTCGTGTAGCCCTCGGTCTGGAGCTGCTCGACCCGGTTGCGCTGGTCGTCGGCGGAGCCGAAGGGGAACTCCCAGCGGGCGGTGTCGGCCACGATCCACGGCGCGCCGCGCGGGGCCGCGCTCCACAGCAGGACGGTGGTGCGCGAGGACAGCGCCGGGCCCACGGAGTTGACCGCCTCGACCGTCACCCCCGACGGCACCCTGCTCACCGCCTCGGCCGCGGCGGCGGCCTTGTCCTCCTTGTAGAAGGCGGGATGGTAGAGCTGGTCGAGCGCGAACCTGGGCACCAGGGTGACGGCGACGGCGCAGGCCGCGGCCGCCCAGGCCAGCTTGAGCCCCTGCCGGTCGGCGCGCCCGGTCCAGCGCAGCAGCCTGGCCAGGCCGTCCACGCCGGCGCAGAACAGGATCATGACGGTGAACGCGCTGTACTGGAAGTCGGCCTGCCACCACTGGGGACGGTCGGACAGCAGGCGTTCGAGCACGTGCGGCAGCGCCGCCAGCGACAGCGGCGACAGCAGGCACAGCAGCAACGTCGGCCAGGCCAGCAGGAACAGGGTGTCGACCTTGGCCTCGTCGCTGAAGGGCAGCAGCAGGGCGGCGAGCGGGTCGCGCAGCATCGCCAGCAGCGCGGCGGGCGCGTCGGGGCCGAGGTGGCCGTAGGCCCAGAAGTCTTTGCTGTCGCCGCCGAAGGAGGTGATCAGCAGGCCCCGGACGAGCACGACGGCCCCCGCGCCGGCCAGCGCGCACACGACGCCGCGCAGGCGGTCGCCGACGACGAAAAGGTACAGCCCCGCCCCGATCACCAGCAGCCCCATGTCCTCCTTGACGAGCAGGAGCCCGAGCATCGCCAGGAACGCCGGCAGCACCCGTCCGGCGTGGTAGCGCTCGATCATGATCGCGGTGAGCAGCGGGACGAACATCACCTCGTGCGCGTCGAAGGCGACGGCCTGGGCGATCGGCCACGACAGCGCGTACGCCACGGCGACCAGATAGGCCGGCCCGACGCCCAGCACCCGGCGGGTGAACAGCCACAGGAACGGGATCGCCCCCGCGAACAGCAGCGCCTGGGCCACGATGAGCGTCTCGGGCCCGTCGTGCAGCCAGTAGAGGGGCGCGAGCAGCGCGTAGATCGGGGAGAAGTGGTCGGCGAGCTGGAGGTAGTCCGTGCCGCGCTCGTGGAAGACGCCGAGCACCGGCACGTACGGCGGCCGGAGGCGGGCGTAGTTGCGCACCGCCTGGTCCACGATCACCAGGTCGAACGTGGTCGCCCGGAAGGTGGCCAGCTTGACCAGCCCGAGAACGGCGTACGCCACCGCGGCGAGCAGCGCGATCGCGCCGACCCGCACGCGGTGGCGGAAGAGCACTCTGGCGGGGAGTGCGGTGCCTGCCGGAGGCCGTGCGATCACCGTTTCGTCGGTCACGGCAGCAAGCGTAAGGGGATCATCCGGTCCTGTCCGTACCCCGTACCGGCGGACCGGATGAGGCGGTCACCGCGCCGGCCTGCCCCCCGCAGGCGGTGCGGCGACCGCGGACCGGTCAGGAGCAGGCGGCGGTGATCTTCGAGGTGAAGCCGCTCATCTTGCCGCTGAACTCGGTCGTCTTGCTGATGTCACCGCTCTGCAGGCTCTCGAAGCCGGCGGCGAAGTCGTTCAGGGCGGCCGCGACGTCGCCGTCGTACTTGCCGGCGAGCTCCTTGGTCTTGGCGGCGGCGGCCTTGGAGGCGTCGCCGACGGCCGAGGCGTCCGTGGCGTTCTTCGTGATGGCGCCGCTCCACTCGGTGGTGATCTTCGAGAGCTCGTTGACGGCGGTGTTGCAGTCAACGGCCTGGCCGACACCGCACGCGGTGGACAGAGCGGCAAGGGAGATCGTCGCGACTGCGAGGGCGAGTCGGCGAGGGGGAGTCATTTTTGGTGCCCTTCGTTGGTTTTCCGTACGAGGAGGACATTAGCGATCTCTGGTTGATCTCCGCTTGCACGCCGCTAACATTCCGGCCGTCAGGTGGGCGTAAAGCCGTGCAACAGCACGTGAAGGTTCGGCGCCTGCCTCTTGACAGCCTGTGAGGGCCGCCGGACGATGTCGCATATAGAGCAACTCGGTGCGTAATACGCAACAAGGGGTGTCGGTTGACCACCACGTCGAGCTTGATCTCCACGCTTCCCGGCCGCTCCTACACCGACCCCGACCTGTTCGCCGCGGAACAGGCCAAGATCTTCGAGGCCATGTGGTTTTGCGCCGTGCGCGCCGGCGACCTGCCGAAACCGGGGGCGTTCCGGACCGTCCAGGTGGGCACGGAGAGCGTGCTCGTGGTCCGCGGGCGCGACGGGCTGCTGCGCGCCTTCCTCAACGTCTGCCGCCACCGCGGCGCGCGGCTGTGCGTGGAGGAGCGGGGCGAGGTCAGACGGACCATCAGGTGCGCCTACCACGCCTGGTCCTACGACCTGGACGGCAGGCTGGCCGCCGCCCCCAACCTGGCGAAGATGCCCGACATCGACCGCGTCGAGTACGGCCTGGTCCCGGTGAGCCTGCGCGAATGGCTCGGGTACGCCTGGGTCTGCCTGGCCGACGAGCCGCCGTCGTTCGAGGACACCGTCACCTACGCGGCCACCGAACGCCTGGGCGACCCGGCCGCCATCGAGAACTACCACGTCGACCGGCTGGCCCTGGGCCGCCGGGTGGTCTACGACGTCAAGGCCAACTGGAAGCTGGTCGTCGAGAACTTCATGGAGTGCTACCACTGCGCCACGATCCACCCCGAGCTGGTGGCCGTGCTGCCCGAGTTCGCCGGCGGGTACGCCGCCCAGTACTACGTGGGCCACGGCGCCGAGTTCGCCGAGCGCGTCCAGGGCTTCACCGTGGACGGCGGCGCGGGCTTCGGCCGGCTCCCCGACGTGGCCCCGGAGCAGGACCGCCGCTACTACGCGATCACCGTCAAGCCGCAGGTGTTCGTCAACCTGGTGCCCGACCACGTGATCCTGCACCGGATGTTCCCCATGGCCGCCGACCGCACGGTCGTCGAGTGCGACTGGCTCTACCACCCCGACGTGGTGGCCTCGGGGGCCGACCTGACGCCGTCCGTCGAGCTGTTCCACCGGGTCAACGAGCAGGACTTCGACGCCTGCGAGCGGACCCAGCTCGGCATGGCGTCACGCGCCTACCGGGCGGGCGGCGTGCTGGTGCCGAGCGAGCACCACATCTCGGCCTTCCATCAGTGGGTGAACCAGCGTTTGCGCGGATAGCGCACCCGCAGGCCGCCGTAGTTGGCCCGGCCGCCGACCACCAGGTAGAGGGCGCCGGGCCGCTGCCTGCCCGGCACGTCGCCGACGGCGATCTGACCCCAGTCGGTCCGGAAGGCGTCCACGTTCACCACGGCGCCCTCGGGCACGGTGATCCTGGCGGAGCCGTACGTGAGGTCGAGTTCGAGGTCGACGACGGGGTGCGGGATGACGGCCTGGGACAGGTCGAGGTCGACGCCGCCGTACTGGGAGGAGATCCGCAGCCGCCGCGGGACGGCCCAGTCACCCGACCGGCGCACGTGCCCGCTCTTGGACTCCAGCTCGACCACGTCGTCGGCCGGGGGCGCCGGGGCGGGCAGATCGGTGATCAGGCCGAGCAGGTCGCCGTAGGTCCTGGCGGCGAGCGCCAGCCCGAGCCGGTCCTCCAGCTCGGGACGCGTCAGGCGGCCCTCGACGAAGGCGTGCCGGAGCTGCTCCGCCGTGCGCTCCCGGTCCTCGTCGGAGACCCGCATGTGCATTTCCGACATGTCCCGAGCATAGGTTCGCGGCGGTCAGAACGGGAGGCGTCGCCCCGAAGGGGTTCGCAGATCGAGGTGGGAGTACCGGCGCCCCCGCAGGGGCCTGCGCACGAGCTGAAGTCGCTTCACGCCCCGTAAATACCCATTTGATTGTCTAAGAGTCCTCATGCGGAGGTACCGTGTGCCTGATGTCGGCGGACCCTTTCGTGCATCCGGCCCTCTTCTATCGAGGTGACCCGGAATATGTGGCTGCCACCACGGCTTTCGTCCGCGAGGGGCTGGCGGCCGGGGAGCCCGTGGCGGTGGCCGTGCCCGCCGCGAACCTCGCCAAGATCGAGGCGGGGCTGGGCGCCGACGCGGCCCGGGTGACCCTGCTCGACATGGGCGTGGCGGGCCGCAACCCGGGGCGGATCATCCCGGCCGTGCTGCGGGCCGTCGCCGACCGGCATCCCGGCGAGCACGTGCGGATCATCGGCGAGCCGATCTGGCCCGGCCGCTCGGCGACCGAATACCCGGCCTGCGCCCAGCACGAGGCGCTGATCAACCTGTCGTTCACGGGGCGGCGCGTCACGATCCTGTGCCCGTACGACCTGGCGGGGCTGACGCCCGAGGTGCTGCGCGAGGCCGAGCGCACCCACCCGGTGCTGCGCGACGCCTCCGGAGAGTGGGCCAGCTCCAGCTACGCGCCCGACGAGGTCGTCGCGCGGCACAACCAGCCGCTCGCCGAGCCGGCCACGTGCGTCTCGCTGCGCTTCGACCACACCAACCTGGCCGCCGCCCGCACCCTGGCGGCCGGCCAGGCCGAGGCGGCGGGCTTCAGTGACGACCGGCTCGACGACATCCGGCTCGTGGTGGCCGAACTCGGCGCCAACAGCCTCGACTACGGCGGCGGCGCCGGCCTGATCAGGGTCTGGATCGAGGACGCGCGGCTGGTCTGCGAGGTCGCCGACGGCGGTCACATCACCGATCCGCTGGCCGGGCGCCTGCCCGTCGAGGCCCGCCGCTCCGGCTCGCGCGGCCTGCTCATCGTCAACCTGCTCGCCGACCTCGTACGCGTCCACAGCCGCCCCGGCGCGACCGCGGTCCGCGCCTACTTCGACCTGCCGGCCTCCCTGGTGTAGACATCGGAGGATGATCCGGCTGCGGCCCATGCGGGCGCGCGACGCGGGCGAGTCCCACCGCGTCGCCACCAACCTGGAACTCTTCTTCGACCTGTGCTTCGTCGTCGCGGTCTCGTTCGCCGGCTCCCAGCTCCACCACGCGCTCAGCGAAGGGCACCTGGCCGAGGGCGTCCTCGGCTACCTGACGACGTTCTTCGCCATCTGGTGGGCGTGGATGAACTACACCTGGTTCGCCTCCGCCTACGACAACGACGACTGGTTGTTCCGGGTGACCACGCTGGTCCAGATGGCGGGCGTGCTGGTGCTGGCCGCCGGGGTGCCCAGGGCGTTCCAGAAGCACGACTTCCGCGTGGTCTACGCCGGGTATGTCATCATGCGCCTGGCCATGGCCGCCCACTGGCTGCGGGCGGCCTGCGGCGATCGTCCGGGCCGGCGGACGGCCGTGCGGTACGCCGCCGGCATCTGCGTCGCGCAGGTCGGCTGGATCCCGCTGCTGGTCGTGCCGGGGGAGTGGTACCTGGCGGCGTTCGCGCTCGGCGTGGTGCTGGAGCTCGCGGTGCCCGTGTGGGCCGAGCGGGGCAGCCCGACCCCCTGGCACCCGCACCACATCGCCGAGCGGTACGGCCTGTTCACGATCATCATGATGGGCGAGAACGTGCTGGCCGCCACAGTCGCCTTCCAGGCCGAGGCGAGCGCCGCCGGCCTGCGGCCCGAGCTGATCGTCCTGGCCCTGGGCGCGCTGGTGATCGCCTTCGCCATGTGGTGGCTCTACTTCGACCCGCCGACCGCCGAGATCCTCGACTCCACCAGGCGCGCCCTGCTCTGGGGGTACGGCCACTACGCGATCTTCGCGGCGGTCGGGGCGTTCAGCGCCGGGGTCGAGGTGAGCATCGACCACGCGGCGGGCACGTCACACCTGTCCGCCACGGGCGCGGCGCTGGCCGTGTCGGTGCCCGTCGCGGTGTTCCTGTCGATGCTCTGGCTGCTGCACGTGCGGCCTCACCGCTACGGCCCGGCCGACGGCGTCGCCTTCCTGGGCGCGGCCGTGCTCGTGCTGCTGTCGGCCCTGACGCCGGCGCCGATCCCGCTGACGGCGCTCGTCCTGGTCGCGCTGGTGGTCGTGACCGGCGCGACCAGGCGCGCGGCCTAGCGCTCGACCTCCGACATGTTCGGGTAGCGGGCGCCCCGGACGGCGTCCGCGGGCACCGCCCTGGCCAGGGCGTCGAGCTGGTCGGCGGTCAGCGTGACGTCGGCCGCGGCGGCGTTCTCCGCCAGGTACGTCAGGCGTTTCGTGCCGGGGATCGGCACCACGTCGTCGCCCTGGGCCAGCAGCCAGGCCAGCGCGAGCTGGGCGGGGGTGATCCCGGCCGCCGCGGCGATCTCGCGGACCCGCTCGACCAGGCGGGCGTTGTGCTCGGCGTGCTCGCCGGACATGCGGGGCAGGTGCTTGCGGAAGTCGTCGTCGGGGAGCTGGTCGGCGCTCGGCAGCGCGCCGCCGAGCAGGCCGCGGCTGATCGGCGAGTACGCCACCAGCGCGGTGCCCAGCTCCCTGGCCGCGGGCCGGATCTCGGCCTCCAGACCCCGCGTGAACAGCGAGTACTCGCTCTGCAGCGCGGCGATCGGGTGCACGGCGGCGGCCCTGCGCAGCGTGTCCGCGCTCACCTCCGACAGCCCGAGATGGCCCACCTTGCCCTGCTGGACCAGCTCGGCCATGGCGCCGACCGACTCCTCGATCGGCACGTCGGGGTTGCGGCGGTGCATGTAGTAGACGTCGATGTGGTCGACGCCGAGCCGCCGGAGCGAGGCGTCGCAGGCCGCCCTGATGTACTCGGGGCTGTTCTCGACCGTGCGTGTGCCGTCGTGGCGGTTGATGCCGAACTTGGTCGCCAGGACGACCTCGTCGCGGCGGTTCTTGACGGCCCGGCCGACCAGCTCCTCGTTGTGGCCTCGTCCGTACATGTCGGCTGTGTCCAGAAAATTCATGCCAAGGTCGAGGGCGCGGTGGATGACCGCTATCGACTCCTTCTCGTCCCCTTTGCCGTAGAACTCCGACATGCCCATGCAACCCAGGCCGAGGGCCGACACCCGCGGGCCGCCGGTCCCCAGGACGCGCGTCTTCACATCCGCTCCCGATAATTGTCGATCTTGTGGTCGAGGACGTCCATGTCCGCGCTCAGCTCGGCGATCCTGACCCGGACGCGCTCGCGGTGCAGCTCCAGCATCGCCAGCCGCTCGGCGGAGGTGTGCTCGCCCATGCGGCGCAGCTCCGCGTAGCGGCACATGTCGGCGATGGGCATGCCGGTGGTCCGCAGCTTGGTGAGGAAGTCCAGCCACCGCAGGTCCGCCTCCGCGTAGTCCCGATGCCCGCTGACGTTGCGGCCGACCGAGTGGATGAGCCCGATGCGCTCGTAGTAGCGCAAGGTGTGGGCGCTGAGACCCGTACGCTGGGCGGCCTCTTGGATCGTCATGCATCCAGAGTCACCCTTCGAGTGCACTCCAAGTCAAATCGGGGGTGCCGCCGACTGCACCCACCCTGAGGAGGCAGGCCCTACCCAGGGTCGTCTTTCCGCAGGTCACGAGCCTGTCCCCGGAGCCTTTCGACCAAGGTATTAGGGGGCGGGTCAGGGCCCGCTGGGGGCTCATCTCCGATGCCGGTCAAGGCCGCCTTACGCGAGCTTTAAGGCATGAGGGGATTGCTTGTCAGCGGATTCACGGCCATCGGCACCGGAGCCGGCGCGATGCTCACCTTGCACGCCGAGGCGGGTCTCGACCCGTTGCACAGCGTGATCAGCGAGTACGCCTTCCAGGCGTCCGGCTGGCTGCTGCCGGCCTCGCTGACGCTGTTCGCCGTGGGGTCCGGGCTGATCGCCGAGGCGCTGCGCCGCTCCGGCGCCAACCGCTGGGTCGTCGCGCTGCTGGTGGCGTGGGGGGCGAGCATGTTCCTGATCGGGGCCTTCCCGACCGACCGCCCCGGGGTGCCGCTCTCGTTGTCCGGCGGCATCCACCGCTACGCCGCCTTCGCCGCCTTCCTGGTCATGCCCGCGGCGGGGTTCCTGCTGGCCAAGGCCAGGATCCGGTACGCCAGAGCGATGCGCGTGCTGAGCGGCGTGGCCCTCGGGGCGCTGTTGCTGGTCGTGGTCCCGTACGTGGTGCGCATGTTCGGCATCCCGTTGAGCAACGACGACATCCCGGCGGGCCTGACCCAGCGCGTGGTGGTCGTGACCGAGATCGGGGTGCTGGCGCTGGCGGGCCTGTCGATGCTCAGGCCGGCGGCGCGGCGGGTGTCGGCCGTGCTGGCCTGACGCCTGGCCGGTTCGCGAGGGGTGGGATGATCTTCCCGCCCCTTTTCGCGTGAGAACGGCCCGCTCCTGGAAAGAGGGAGGGCTCTGACCTCGCCCAAGGAGCTGTGAAGATGACCATTTTGATCGCCTACGACGGTTCGGACGACTCCAAGGCCGCCATCGAGTTCGCCGGACGGGCCGTGCAGGACAGGTCCGCCGTCGTGCTGACCGTGTGGGAGCGGCTGGCGATGACCTCCGCCCGCGCCTCGGCCGGGCTCATGATGACCCTCGACAACACCGCGGCCGAGGACGAGGCGATCGGCCAGGCGATGACCGAACTGGCCGGGCACGGCGCCGAACTGGCCCGCGAGGCCGGCCTCGACGCGACGCCGCGGTGCGACCTGGACTCGGTGGCGGTGTGGTCGACCATCGTGGACGTCGCCGACGAGATCGACGCCACCCTCATCGTCACCGGCACGCGGGGACTGGGCGGCGTGCGATCGTTGCTGCTCGGCAGCACCTCGGACCGCGTCCTGCACCACGCCCGGCGTCCCGTGCTGGTGGTCCCGGGCCCCGAGGCGACCTCCTGACGGCCCCGGCGGCGAGGATGTCGGTGGCGTGCGGCAGAGTGGGGGCCTCGGGATCTCCTGACCGGTGACCCGATCGAGGGTGCGGGCCGGTGGGAGGGGGCGGCATGGCCGAGGGCCTGGCGCGGCGGCTGGGCACCGGCGACGCGGTCGTCGTCGGGCTGAGCGCGATGATCGGCGCGGGCGTGTTCGCCGCCTTCGCCCCGGCTGCCGCCGCGGCGGGCGGCTCGCTGCTCGCCGCCCTCGCGCTCGCCGCCGTCGTGGCCTACTGCAACGCCACCTCCTCGGCCCGGCTGGCCGCCCTCCATCCCGAGTCCGGCGGCACCTACGTCTACGGCCGGCGGCGGCTCGGCCCGCTGTGGGGCTACCTGGCGGGCTGGGGCTTCACCGTCGGCAAGACGGCCTCGTGCGCCGCGATGGCCCTCACCTTCGGCTCGTACGTCGCCCCGGGCGCGGCCCGGCCGCTGGCCGTCGCGGCGGTCGTCGCGCTCACCCTGCTCAACCTGTTCGGCGTCCAGCGTTCGGCCGCGGTCGCCCGGGTGATCGTCGTGCTCGTGCTCGCCGTGCTGGCCGCGGTGATCGTCGCCGGGCTGGCGGGGGAGCGGCCGCCCGGAACGCCGGGCGCGGGGCTGCCCGGCTCGGGCCCGTGGGGCGTGCTCCAGGGCGCCGGGCTGCTGTTCTTCGCGTTCGCCGGATACGCCAGGATCGCCACGCTGGGGGAGGAGGTGCGCGATCCGGCCCGTGCCATCCCGCGGGCGATCGGCATCGCCCTCGGCGTCACGCTCGTCGTCTACACGCTGGTGGCGGTGGCCGCTCTGCGCACGCTCGGGGCGTCCGGGCTGGCCGGGTCCGCGGCGCCGCTGGCCGACGTCGTGCGCCGGGCGGGGGCGCAGTGGCTGGTCCCCGTCGTGGGGGCGGGGGCGGCGGTGGCCTCGCTCGGGGCGCTGCTCGCGCTGCTGCTCGGCGTCTCCCGCACCGTGCTCGCGATGGCCAGGGAGCGTGACCTGCCGGGCGTGCTGGCCGCGGTCGACCCGGAGCGCCGGGTCCCGCGCCGGGCCGAGGCGGCGGTCGGGGCCGCCGTGGTCGTGCTGCTGCTGGTGGCCGACCTGCGCGGCGCGATCGGGTTCTCCTCGTTCGGGGTGCTGGTCTACTACGCGATCGCCAACGCCTGCGCGCTGACCCTCTCCCGGGCCGAGGGCGCGCCGGTCAAGGCCGTGCCGGTGCTCGGGCTGGTGTTGTGCCTGGTGCTGGCGTTCACCCTGCCGCTCGCCTCCGTGCTCGCGGGGGTGGCCGTCTTCGCGGTGGGGCTGGCCGTCTGGGCCGTACGCCGTCGCGCGCGTGGCTCACGGGCGTAGACTGAGTGTGATTCCTCTCGACGATGGCCCGGGCGTGCCGACGAAAGCGCCCTTCTCGTGAACGTCCGCGTAAGGAACCTCCGCCCGGCCGCATGAGCGGCATCCGGGTGCGCACCCCCAGAGAGCTCCAGGCCCAGCGGCGGCGCAGGCGGCCCCGATGCCTCGGCCACCTCACCGTCGCCCCTTTGTGGCCTATGCACGGCGTCAACCTCGGCACCCTGCTGCGCACCTGCGACGCGGCCGGCGCGTGCATGGCCGTGCCCCGCCTGCCCTGGGTGCCCGAGGCGCTGGCCAGGGGGAACACCCTCCGGTCCGGAGCCTGCGTCCACTGGGTCGATCCGCTGCCGTGGCTGGCCTCCCGGCGCGAGCGTGTGCTGGGCGTCGAGCTGGCCGAGAACGCCATCAGGCTGGCCGACCTGACCATGGCCCGCGAGCCGACCGTCGTCGTGCTCGGCCACGAGGCCACCGGCATCCCCGGCGAGGCGCTCGACCTGCTCGACGCCGTGGTCGAGATCCCGATGATCGGCACCGGGGCCAGCCTCAACGTGGCGGTGGCCGGGTCGCTCGTGCTCTACAAGCTGGCCGGGCTGGCCTGAGGCCGGGTACGATGGCGGACATGACGATCAGCACGGTGATGATGGCCCCGTAGGGGGTTTCACCGACGACGTCCTGTTGAGGCCCTGTGACCCGGGGCCTCTCGTCGTGTCGGGGCCCCTTTCCTGGAGGCTGCCGATGTACATCACGACGACCATCCCCTACGTCAACGCCCGCCCGCACCTCGGGCACGCGCTGGAGCTCGTCCAGGCGGACGTGCTGGCCAGGCACCACCGGCGGCGCGGCGAACCCGTGCGGTTCCAGACCGGTACCGACGACAACTCGCTGAAGAACGTGCTGGCCGCCGAGGCCGAAGGACTGCCGGTACGGGAGTTCGTGGACCGCAACGCGGCCGCGTTCGAAGGGCTGCGCGAACCGCTCGACCTGTCCTTCGACGCGTTCGTCAGGACGAGCAGCCACCCCGCGCACCGCGCCGGGGTCGAACGCATCTGGAAGGCCGTCGAACGCGACCTCTACCAGCGGCACTACGAAGGGCGCTACTGCGTCGGCTGCGAGCAGTTCTACCCCGAGGGGCCCTGCACGGAAGGGCACGAGGGGCCCTTGCAGGTGGTCTCGGAGCGGAACTGGTTCTTCCGGCTCTCCCGCTACCAGGACGCCCTGCTCGACCTCATCCGCGGCGGCGGCCTGCGCATCGAGCCGGCCGCCCGGCGCAACGAGGTGCTGGCGTTCGTCGAGGCGGGGCTGGCCGACATCAGCGTCTCGCGGTCGGCGGCGCGCGCCCGCGGCTGGGGCATCCCCGTGCCCGGCGATCCCACCCAGGTCGTGTACGTGTGGTGGGACGCCCTCGCCAACTACGTCACCGCCCTGGAAGGGGAGGACCACGAGCGCTGGTGGGTGTCCGAGCCGGACAAGGTGCACCTGGTCGGGAAGGGGGTGATCCGCTTCCACGCCGTCTACTGGCCGGCGATGCTGCTGGCCGCCGGCGAGCCGCTGCCGTCGCAGATCTTCGTGCACGACTACCTCACCGCGAACGGCCGCAAGATCAGCAAGTCGTCCGGGACCGCCGTCGACCCGGTGGCCCTGGTGGACGCGTACGGCGTGGACGCGGTGCGGTGGTGGCTGCTGCGCGAGGTGCCGCGCGTGGGCGACGCCGACTTCGCCACGGACCGCCTGATCGCCAGGGCCGACGAGGACCTGGCCAACGGCGTGGGCAACCTGGTCAACCGGGTGGCCACCATGGTCCACCGGTTCCTGGACGGCAACGTGCCGGAGGTGCGCGAGGAGTTCGAGCCGGGCGACGTGCACGGCGCGCTGCGGGACTTCGACTTCCGCCGGGCCGCCGGAGCGGTGTGGCGGCTGGTGGAGGAGGCGAACCGGTACGTCGAACGCGTCCGCCCGTGGCAGCAGGCGGCCGGGCAGCGGGAGGCGTCGCTGGGCGTGCTGGTGGGGGCGTGCCGGACGCTGGCCGTCCAGCTGGAGCCGTTCCTGCCGACGGCGGCGGCCCGGGTGGCGGCGGCGGTGGCGGGGGAACGGCTGCCGCGGCCGGAACCCCTGTTCCCGCGCCTGACCCGGTGAATCACGACATGTGCCGACGCGCCGATCGCAACGCGCCCCGGACGGTTGACGGTGCGGCAGGGGCGGCCTACGTTGGGCGCACTTACTGACCAGTTGGTATGGAGGTCCCATGCCCACCGTCGAGACCGTCCGGGGCCCGATCGACGTCGAACGGCTCGGCCAGACGCTCATGCACGAGCACGTGTTCGTCGTGGCCGCCGAGCACGTGGACAACTACGGCAAGGGCGCCTGGTGGGACGAGGAGTTCCGGGTCGCCGACGCCATCGCCAAGCTCGGCGCGGTGGCGGCCAAGGGCGTGCGGACGATCGTCGACCCGACGGTGTGGGGCCTCGGCCGCCACATCCCGCGCATCCAGCGGGTGGCCGCCGAGGTGCCCGGCCTGAACATCGTCGTCGCCACCGGCCTGTACGCCTTCGAGGAACTGCCCCACCAGTACGAGCACCGCGGCCCCGGCCTGTTCCTCGACATGCCCGACCCGATGATCGACGACTTCGTCCGCGACCTCACCGAGGGCATCGCCGACACCGGGGTGAAGGCCGCGCTGCTGAAATGCGTGGTGGAGCACAAGGGGCTGACGCCCGGCGTCGAGCGCATCTGCCGGGCCGTCGCGCGGGCCCACGTGCTGACCGGGGCGCCGATCACCGTCCACACGAACGCCTTCACCCAGAGCGGGGTGCTCGCGCTGGACCTGTTCGCCAAGGAAGGGGTGAACCTGGAGAAAGTGGTCGTCGGGCACGCGGGCGACAGCAACGACCTCGACTACCTGATGCGCCTGGCCGACACCGGCGCGACGCTGGGCATGGACCGGTTCGGCCTCGACGTCTACAACCCGACCGAGCAGCGCGTGGCCACGGTCGCGGCCCTGTGCCGGCGCGGATACGCCGACCGCATGGTCCTCAGCCACGACACCGCCTGCTTCATGGACTACTTCGGCGGCGCATGGGACGAGGCCAGGAACACGCTCGCGCCGAACTGGCGCTACGATCACATTCACGATGACGTTCTGGCCGCACTGCTCGGCTCTGGTGTCACCGATGACCAGATCGAACAGATGCTGGTGTTCAACCCGAGGCGCTACTTCTCGTAAAGTGGTCGAGAAGTGACGACAAGTGGGAAACAACGCGGGTAGGTGGAGCTGGGTGACTTCGGAGCAGGCTTTGTCGATCAGCCTCGGACTCCAGGGCCCCTGCGTCATCGCACGGCTGACCGGGGATTTCGACTTCGGGTCCGCGGCCGAGGTGCGCGACCGGGTCACCAAGGCGCTCGACCTCACCCAGCCGCCGCTCCTCGTCATCGACATGCAGGCCGTCAGCGTCTGCGACTCCTCCGGCCTGTCCGTGCTGGTCTACCTGCACAAGGCCGTCACCGCCTCCGGCGGCAAGCTGCTGCTGTCCGGCCTGAACGGCCGGTGCAAGCACCTGTTCGCGATCACCGCGCTGGACAAGTTCTTCGACATCCGCAGCACGGCCGAGCTGGCCATCGCCGAACTCAACGAAGCCGGGAATTCACCGCCGTTCACCGGGTAGTTGCCGCTGCATGTCGGCCGCAGAGCCCGACCTGCTCGGCATGTACCTGGAGCAGATCGGAAAGAACCCCCTGCTCTCCGCCGCGGACGAAGTCGACCTCGCCCGGCGGATCGAGGCAGGACTGTACGCAGGTCACCTGATCGAGCGCGGCGCCGCGACACCGGAGCTCGAAGCCGTCGTGCGCGACGGGCGGCGGGCCAAGGACCAGCTGATCAGGTCCAACCTCCGCCTGGTCGTCGCCGCCGCCCGGCGGTACGCCTTCCGCGGGCTGCCGCTGCTCGACGTCATCCAGGAGGGCAACCTCGGGCTGATCAGGGCCGTGGAGAAGTTCGACTACACCCGCGGGTACAAGTTCTCGACGTACGGGATGTGGTGGATCCGCCAAGCCATCGAACGCGGCATCCACGACAAGAGCCGCACCGTACGGCTGCCCATCCACGTGGGCGAGGACCTGTCGCGGCTGGTCAGGACCGAGCGGCGACTCGCCGCCGACCTCGGCCGCGATCCGACGGACGACGAGCTCGCCGCGTCGGCGTCGCTCACCGCCGGGCAGGTCGCCGCGTTACGCAGGCTTGGCCAGGAGGTGGTCAGCCTGGACCTGCCGGTCGGCGAGTCCGGCGAGAGCCGCATCGCCGACATGATCGCCGACGAGGACGGGGCAGGGGTGCAGGAAGTCGCCGAACGCCGCGCCATGAGCGCCGACGTCCGGGAGGTGGTCACGTCGCTGCCGCCGCGCGAGGCGTTCGTCATCAGGCTCCGGTACGGCCTCAGCGGGCAGAAGGCGGAGAGCTACAGCGAGATCGCCGACCGCCTCGGGCTCACCAGGGAACGCATCAGGCAGTTGGAGAAGCAGGCACTGAAACGCCTCCGCCAGTACCGACCCCTGCTGGCCTGGGCCTCCTGACCGCCCGGCCACCCGCCGCACTCCCACCTCGCCATTTCACGTGCCGCCGCCGGACAGCGGACGGGGGCCGAGCGTGTGCTCGGCCCCCGTTCTCCTCGGGTCTTGGGTCAGGCGGTGACGAGGAGCGCGACCCCGATCAGCACCGCAACCGGGACGAGCC
This sequence comes from Nonomuraea sp. NPDC049637, assembly GCF_040675235.1. Taxonomy (NCBI): domain Bacteria; kingdom Bacillati; phylum Actinomycetota; class Actinomycetes; order Streptosporangiales; family Streptosporangiaceae; genus Nonomuraea; species Nonomuraea sp. NPDC049637. The sequence goes on along the minus strand of NZ_JBFAOM010000002.1, from coordinate 122,368 downwards.
ACATGACGGCCTCGACAGCGAACTCCTTGTACATCGCGCAAGTCTCCCTCGAAACGCCCAAGTGGGGCACTGCTAACGTCACTGCGCAGCATAGCCGCCCCCACCCCCGCCTCGATCCACCCACATCCCGGCCGATGCCCCCCACGCCCTCAGGCGGAGCTCACAGCTGCCGGCGGGCGATGCGTTTGCCGAGTCCCGCCAGGGACTCGTCGGCCATCAGGGCGGGCAGGCGCGGGGCGTCCACGTCGATCTGGTGCAGTACGGCGGGATGGGCGCCGTTGAACCGGCTCCACGCCCGGACCACCTCCGGCATCGCCGCCACCGCCGTGTCCGACAGGATGGCCTCCCTCGGCAGCCACGACGTCAGGAACTGGCTCACCCGCGCCGGACTCCACCAAAGCGGACGCTCACCCACGAACTCCGCCAACTTCTCGAACGCCTCCCGCGCCCCGGGCACATCGGGCAGATCGTGGAAGCCGGCCATCGTGCCGTCGGGCGCCTGCCGTACGAGCCCGGGCACGGCGAGGGCCCGCGCGATGGCCAGCGGACGGACGGCGGGCAGCGTGTCGGCCACCTGGGTCCCCATGATCCGGTCGCCCAGCTCGAACGCGTCCAGCACCCGTCCGGCCACCACCCCCGGCTCGGCCGGGCTCAGGCCCAGGTCGTCGAGGAACTTGACCTCCTCGACGACGGCGTCCACCGCGAGGCCGCCGTTGGGCTGGTCGATGCCGACGACGAGGATGTGCGGCTCCTTGCCGTTCGCGTACCTGAAGGACAGGACGGCCAGGGTCTGCTCGCCGTACGGGTCGGCCTTGCCGTACCAGGCTCCTTCGCAGGTCACCTGGCCCATGCGGCGCACCCAGCCGGGCAGCTCGAGATCGGCCTCCGTCGTCCAGGGAACCTCCAGCCCCAGAACCCGCAGCACCCCCGGCCGCGCCCCAGCTGCCGATTCGGATTCCGGAGAGGATTCCGCCCCCGCTCCCGCCTCGGATTCCGGAGAGGATTCCGCCCCAGCCCATCCCGTCCTGTCGACCGCAGCCAGGGCGGCGAGGGTGAGCCGCGACTCGGCGCTGCCGTCCTCGGCCAGCTCCCGCAGGAACGGCCCCACCTCATCGGGCTCGAGAGCGGCGGTGAGCCGGGCCGCCCAGAGCTCGGTCCGCAGCGGCGAACGCCAGCGAAGCAGGTCGCGGGCTTGGCCGACAGCCATGGAAAACACAGATGTCCTCACCCTCCGACCGTATCGCCCCCCACCAGGGAACCCCCCGCCCAGTCGGTGACTGAGCCGGCTTGAACTGCGCATCGGCGGCTGGGCCAGCCTGAACGGTCGGCTGGTGGTGAGGGCAGCCTGATCAGCGGGCCAGCGGCTCGGCGGGGTCAGCGGTGGGCTGGTGTCTGAGAAGGCCTGATGGGTGGGGCGGTGGCTGAGCCGGCCTGAACGGTGGGCTGGTGGCAGGGTGGCAGCCCTGATGGTGGGTTGTTGGGAGGGGCAGCCCTGATGGGGGCCGGTTGGGGCCGGCCCCCGTCAGGGGTGAGGTCAGCGGTTGTCGCCGCCGAGGCCCGCTTTGCGGAGGGCTTCGGCCATCGCGCCCATGGGGGCCGGACGGTCCTGGCGGCGCTGCCCGCCGCGCTGACCGTCGCCGCGGCCCTGGCCACGCCCCCCGCCGTCGCCACGGCCACCCTGACCGCGACCGCCGTCACGACCGCCGTCACGACCGCCACCGCCGCGGGCGCCGTCGCCCCGGCCGCCGTCGCGGCCGCCGTCGCGGCCGTCGCCGCGTGAGCCGCCGTCGCGGCCGCCCTCGCCACGGGTAGCGCTACCGTCGCGAGCGGAGCCGTCGCGGCGGGGCTCGTTGCGGGAGCCGTCCGGACGGGCGCCCGACTTGCGGGGCGGGCGGCCCTCCGAGGACGGCTGGGTGACGTCGTCCTCCAGCCGGAGGGTCAGGGAGATGCGCTTGCGCGGGATGTCCACCTCAAGGACCTTGACGCGCACGATGTCGCCCGGCTTGACCACGTCGCGCGGGTCCTTGACGAAGGTGTGGGACATGGCCGACACGTGGACCAGACCGTCCTGGTGGACGCCGACGTCGACGAACGCGCCGAAGGCGGCCACGTTGGTGACCACGCCCTCCAGGATCATCCCGGCCACCAGGTCAGAGATCTTCTCCACGCCCTCCTTGAAGGCCGCCGTCTTGAACGCCGGACGCGGGTCGCGCCCCGGCTTCTCCAGCTCGCGCAGGATGTCGGTGACGGTCGGCAGGCCGAAGGTGTCGTCGGTGAAGTCCTGGGGCCGGATCGTGTGCAGGGCCGAGGTGTTGCCGATCAGCGACTTGAGGTCGGTCTGGACCGAGCTCAGGATGCGCCGGACCACCGGGTAGGCCTCCGGGTGCACGCTGGAGGCGTCGAGCGGGTCGTCGCCGCCCGGGATGCGCAGGAAGCCGGCGCACTGTTCGAACGCCTTGGGCCCGAGCCGCGAGACGTCCTTCAGCGCCGTGCGGGTGCGGAACGGGCCGTTGGCGTCGCGGTGGCGCACGATGCCCTCGGCCAGCGTCGCGCCGATGCCCGACACCCGCGTGAGCAGCGGCGCGGACGCCGTGTTGACGTCGACCCCGACCGCGTTGACGCAGTCTTCGACGACGGCGTCGAGCGAGCGGGACAGCTTGGACTCGGCCAGGTCGTGCTGGTACTGGCCGACGCCGATCGACTTGGGGTCGATCTTGACCAGCTCGGCCAGCGGGTCCTGCAGCCGGCGCGCGATGGAGACCGCGCCGCGCAGCGACACGTCGAGGTCGGGCAGCTCCTGGGAGGCGTAGGCCGAGGCCGAGTAGACCGAGGCGCCCGCCTCCGACACCACGATCTTGGTGATCGACGGCATGAGCTTGACCAGGTCGCCGGCCAGCTTGTCGGTCTCGCGCGAGGCGGTGCCGTTGCCGATGGCGATCAGCTCGACGCCGTGCTTCTGGGCCAGCGCGCCGAGCACGGCCAGCGACTGGTCCCACTGGCGCTTGGGCTCGTGGGGGTAGATGGTGGCGGTCTCGACGACCTTGCCCGTGGCGTCGACCACGGCCACCTTCACGCCGGTGCGCAGGCCGGGGTCGAGGCCCATGGTCGTGCGGCTGCCGGCCGGGGCGGCCAGCAGCAGGTCGCGCAGGTTGGCGGCGAACACGCGCACCGCTTCGTCCTCGGCGGCCTGCCACAGGCGCATGCGCAGGTCGATGCCGAGATGCACGAGGATGCGGGTGCGCCAGGCCCAGCGCACGGTCTCGGCCAGCCACGTGTCGGCCGGGCGCCCCTTGTCGGAGATGCCGAACCGGGCGCCGATGCGCAGCTCGTAGTCGGCGGTCTCGTCGGGCTCCAGCGCGACGTTGAGCACCTCCTCCTTCTCGCCCCTGAACATCGCCAGGATGCGGTGGGAGGGCAGCTTGGTGAACGGCTCGGTGAAGTCGAAGTAGTCGGAGAACTTGGCCCCCGCCTCCTGCTTGCCCTCGCGCACCTTCGACACGAGCCGGCCGCGGCTCCACAGCCGCTCGCGCAGGTCGCCGATGAGGTCGGCGTCTTCGGCGAAGCGCTCGATCAGGATCGCCCTGGCCCCTTCGAGGGCCGCGCCGGCGTCGGCCACGCCCTCGGTGACGAACTCCGCGGCGACCGTGGCCGGGTGGAGCATCGGGTCGCCGAGCAGCTTGTCGGCCAGCGGCTCCAGGCCGAGCTCGCGGGCGATCTGCGCCTTGGTGCGCCGCTTGGGCTTGTAGGGCAGGTAGACGTCTTCGAGCCTGGCCTTGGTCTCGGCCGCCATGATCTGCGCGCGCAGTTCGTCGTCGAGCTTGCCCTGAGACTCGATCGACTCCAGGATCGCCGCCCTGCGCTCGTCGAGCTCGCGCAGGTAGCGCAGCCGCTCCTCGAGCGTGCGGAGCTGCGCGTCGTCGAGGGCGCCGGTGACCTCCTTGCGGTAGCGCGCGATGAACGGCACGGTGGCGCCGCCGTCGAGCAGATCGACCGCCGCCTGCACCTGCCCGTCGCGCACGCCGAGCTCTGCCGCGATCCGCTGGTGAATAGAGAGCACTTGCCTGCCTTTCGATGGTCCCGCCGGTCAATTGTGCAGGACGACGCCGTCTTTCATGACCAGAGTGCGCCGAGGGTGAACGACCACGGCCTCTCCAGGGCCGCTCGCGGGCACCACGACGAGGTCGGCGCGGTCGCCCGGGGCCAGGCCGTAGCCGGGCAGCCCGAGGGCCCGCGCGCCGCCCACGGTCGCGGCCTCCAGGGCGAGCTCGATGTCCTCGTCGCGGCGGAACGTGCTGCGGTAGGCGAGGTGCATCGCGCGCTCCAGCATGTCGCCCGAGCCGTAGGGGCCCCACAGGTCGCGGATGCCGTCGTGGCCGCAGGCGACGGTGACGCCCGCGGCGCGCAGCTTCTTGACCGGCGGCACCGGGTAGCTGTAGACGGCGGCGGTGGCGATGGCCACGCCCGCGTCGACGAAGCCCTGGATCAGGCGATCCTGGGCGGCCTCGCCGAGCTCGCCCAGCGCGTACGCGTGGCTGACCGTGACCCGGCCGCCGAGCCCCAGCGCCTTGGTGCGCTCGGTGATCAGCTCCAGCTCCCAGCCGCCGAGCGAGCCGCCGTCGTGAAGATGGATGTCGATGCGCGCGCCGAACCGGTCGGCCAGGCCGAAGATCAGGTCGAGGTGGCGCACCGGATCGCGGTCGACGCCGGCCGGGTCGAGGCCGCCGATCGCCTCGACGCCGCTGCGGAGCGCCTCGGCCAGCAGGTCGGCGGTGCCGGGGTTGGTGAGCACGCCGTGTTGCGGGAAGGCGACCTGCTGCACGTGGACGGGGGAGCGGGCGGCGGCCTCACGCACGGCCTCCACGCCCCGCAGGCCCACGGACGGGTCGATGTCGGTGTGGGTGCGCACGTGGGTGGTGCCGGCCTCGCTCATCCGGGCCAGCAGCGCGGCGGCGCGCTCGGCGCTCGGCACGCCTAATTCGGCGCGGCGGCCCAGGTCGTTGGCGATGCGGCCGGCCAGGGAGTCGTCGGCGGAGTGGGGGACCCAGGGGCCGCCGTAGAGGGTCTTGTCGAGGTGGCAGTGGGCGTCGACGAGACCGGGCAGGACGAGCTGACCGGACACGTCGAGGACGAGGGCGCCGGGCGCGTCGAGGGACGGCCCCACCCGGTGGATGCGGCCGTCGCGGACGAGCAGGTCGGCGGGGGACGCGAGCCCCCAGGGCCGGCCGCCGCGGATCAGCACGTCGGTCATGCCCAGCACCCTAGAGGGCGGCACCGACGATTTCCGTGCCCCCGGACGTGAGGGTCATGAGCCGACCGCCACGGCGGGACGGGCTAGTCGGGGCGGGTGGCGAACAGTTCGAGGTGGTGGCAGGAGCGGCAGCGGTAGGCGTCGATCTCCCACTTGGGACGGCCCATCAGCCGGGCGCCGCCGAAGATCCCGCGCGACAGCGCCCCCTCGACCCAGCGGGCGTACCCCCGGGAGTGCTCACCCTGGTCGGCGACGAACCCGGGTTCGAGCCCCTCCGCGCCGCAATGCGTGCACCGTAAGTTGTCCATGCCGCAGAGCCTAGATCTCCGCGAGGTGCGCCACGTTGGCCACGTCGGCCGGATCGGTGCTGGGCCGGCCGCCGAACCAGGCGTCGAGGATCTCGCCGAGCACGACGTCGGAGGTGAGGCGGAGGCTGAGGGCCAGCACGTTGGCGTCGTTCCATCTGCGCGCCCCCTCGGCGGTGTAGGCGTCGGGGCAGAGCGCGGCCCGCACGCCGGGCACCTTGTTGGCCGCGATGGAGGCGCCCGTGCCCGTCCAGCAGCAGACCACCGCCTGGTCGGCCCGGCCCTCCGCGACGTCTCTGGCGGCCAGTTCGCAGGCCCACGCCCAGTCGTCGCGCTCGCCGTCGTGGAGTGCGCCGTGGGTCAGCACCTCGTGACCCCGCCCGCGCAGCTCGGCCACGATGCGCCCGGCCACCCCGTCGTTGCTGTCCGCCGCCACCGAAATCCGCATGGGCCCATCTCTACCAGCAATGTGGTGACGGGTGCGGGGATCGAACCCGCCTGGAGCGGCTTATGAAACCGCCGGGCACACCAGCGCCCCCACCCGCCTGGAACGGGCCGGGGGCCGCCGATCTCAACGGCGGGAGCCCCCGGACGGGTGCGGCATGCGCATTCGCCGGATGACCAGCTGGATGACCATGGGCACGAGCATGCCGCCCGCGCCCCCGGCCCCGCAACGCGTTTTCTCAGGTGTACCGGGCGCGCATGCGCTCGCAGAAGTCGTCCGACAGCTTGGTCATCAGCCTGGACAGCTCGGCCCGCTCCGCCTCCGGCCAGTCGGACAGCACCTCCTCGAACCACTCGGTGGTGACCCGGCGGCACCTGCTCGCCACCTCGGCCCCCTCCTCGGTGAGCGCGATGCGCCAGGCCCGCCGGTCGTCGGGGTCGCGTACGCGCTCGACCAGCCCGCGCTGCTCAAGGGCCGCGACGTGCCTGGTCACGTGCGGGCTCTCGACCTGCAGCCCCTCGGCGATCATGCCGATCCTGCGGGGCTCGCCCGCGTCGAGCAGGTAGACGATGATCTGCACGTCGGGCCGGTCGAGCCGGATGCCGGCCGCCTCGGTGAGCCACTCATGGGTCTTGGCGCGGTTGAGCGTGACGACCAGCCGCCGGAAGGCCGACACCGTCCTGTTGAGATCTTCGCCCATCTGTTTGCTTACCTAACTTACGTATGTATCATCGTTTCTCGGTTACTTACCTAAGTTATCTAAAGGAGCCGACATGGCGACAGCCGTCGTACCCGCGGCGCGTGAGACGTCGATGCGCAATCCCTGGCCCACGGTGGTCTCCCTGGCGTTCGCGGCCTCCATCGCCGCCCTCCAGAACACCGCGGTGGTCCCGTTGCTTCCCGTGCTGCAGCGGGAGCTGCACGCCTCGCTCTCGGCCGTGAGCTGGACGCTCACCATCAGCCTGCTGGTCGCCGCGGTCTCCACGCCGTTGCTGTCGCGCTTCGGCGACATGTACGGCCGGCGCCCGATGATCCTCGGCGCGCTGGGCCTGCTGGTGGTGGGCTCGGTCATGGCGGCGATGGCCACGTCGCTGACCTGGTTGATCGTCGCCCGGATCCTGCAAGGGGCGGTGTCCGCGCTGGTCCCGTTGTCGATCGGCGTGGTCCGCGACCTGCTGCCCAGGCAGCAGCTCGCGACCGGCATCGGCGTGCTGAGCGCCACGATGGGGTTCGGCAGCGGCGGCGGCATGATCCTGGCCGGGCTGGCCGCCGGTGACTACCACCTGGTGTTCTGGATCACCGGCGGGATCTCGGCGGTGGCCGTCGTGATCCTGGCCTTCCTCGTGCGGGACGTGGCGCCGGCCGGCAAGGGCCGTCCCGACCTCGCCGGGGCCGCGTTGCTGACCGCCTGGCTGGTCGCGCTGCTGCTGGCGATCAGCGAGGGCGGCTCGTGGGGCTGGACGTCGCCCGGCGTGCTCGGGCTGTTCGCCGCGGCCGCCGTGCTGGCCGTGGTCTGGGTGCTGGTCGAGCGCAGGGTGGCCGAGCCACTGGTCGAGATGTCGATGCTGGTGCACAGGGGCACGATCGGCGCGACGGTCTCCTCGATGCTGCTCGGGTTCTCGTTCTTCACGATGCTGACCGGCATGTCGCAGTTCGCCCAGGTTCCGAAGGCGACCGGCTTCGGCTTCGGCGCCTCCACCCTCCAGGTCGGGCTCTTCCTGCTGCCGAGCACCCTGTTCATGCTGGTCATCTCGCTGTTCGCGGGGCGGATCATGCGCCGGTTCGCCGCCTCGTTCATGGTGGCGACGGGCGCGGGCGTGACCGGGCTCGCGGGGGCGTGGCTGGCGTTCGAGCACGGCAGCCCGGCCACTCTGTACGTGGCCTCCTCCCTCATGGGCGTCGGCCTCGGCATCGGCTACGCCGCCCTGGGCACGATGGCCGTCGAGCACGTCGAGCCGTCCAGGACCGCGCTGGCCGCGGGCGTCAACGCGCTGGTGCGCATCGTCGGCGGCAGCGTGGCGGGCGCGGCCATCGCCGCGATCCTGGCCGCGCGCCCCGGCGTCCTGGGCTTCCAGTGGGTGTTCGGCACCGCCGCGGCGGCCGGGCTGGTCGCGGCGGTGTTCGCCACCGTCTACGGAATGCTGAACAGCCGGGCCGTCACAGCGCCTTCAGCCCACTGATCACTTCCAGCAGCACCTTGGCGTCCGGCGCGGGGGGCGGCAGCTCGACCTGGACGAGCTGCCGCGCGTGCAGGTCGCCGACCAGCACCCGCACCACGCCGATGGGCAGGTTCAGCTCGGCGGCCACGTCCACCAGCCGGGTGGGCTTGGTGCACTTCTGCATGATGATCAGGTGCTCGGGCCCGAGCCCCACCGGGGGCGTCAGCCCGCCGGCGGTGACGATGACCGCGATGAGGTCGATGGCCTCGCTCGCGGGCACCGTACGGCCCCTGGTCAGCAGGTAGGCCGGGACGATCGGACCGGCGTCCTCGTCCAGCCAGCGCTCGTCACTCACTTGGCACCACCCGCATGACAGGACGGGCGGGCTCCTTCACGTCGGCCTCCGGTTCCGGATCGGCGACGTGCTCAGCCGGGATCAACACGATCGCGGTGGTCCCTCCATATGGTGAACCGCGTAGCGTCACGCGGATGTCGTGCCTGGCGGCCAGGCGCGAGACGACGAAAAGCCCCAGCTTGTCGCTGTCGGCCAGGTCGAACTCGGGTGGGCTGGCCAGCCGCTCGTTGAGTTCGGCCAGCTCCTGGGCGCTCAGCCCGAGCCCGCGGTCCTCGACCTCGAAGGCGAAGCCGCGGGCGGTCTCCTCACCGCGCACGATGACCTGCGTGTGCGGCGGCGAGTAGACGGTCGCGTTCTCGATGAGCTCGGCGACCAGGTGGATCACGTCGCCGACCACCGGCCCGGCCAGGCGCTGGCCGGACATCGGCTCGACGGTGACCCGGCGGTAGTCCTCCACCTCGGCCGTCGCGCCGCGGGCCACGTCGAGCAGCGGCACCGGCTTGCTCCAGCCGCGGCCGGGGGTGGCGCCCGACAGGATGATCAGGCCCTCGGCGTGGCGGCGCATGCGGGTGGTCAGGTGGTCGAGGCGGAACAGGTCGTCCAGGGCCTCGGGGTCGGTGGCGCGGTGCTGCATGTCCTCCAGCTGGATGCGCTGGCGGTGCAGCAGGGCCTGGGAACGCCTGGCGAGGTTCCGGAAGACGTGCCCGACGCCCTCGCTGAGCTGCGCCTGGCCGATCGCGGCCTCGACGGCGGTCTGCTGGACGGTGGAGAAGGCCTGGCCGACGTCGCCGATCTCGACCGTGCTGGTGGCCACCGACAACTCCGGCATCTCCACCCTCTCGCCCTTGCGCAGCTTGGCCACCACGTGCGGCAGCCGCTCCTGGGCCACCTCCAGCGCGGCGAGCCGGAGCGCGCCCAGCTCCTTCGACAGCCGGTTGCCCATCCGGATCGAGAACACGATCGACACGATGACCAGCAGGAAACACGTGCCGGCCAGGATGAACGCCCGCGACAGCACCTGGTCGGCCACGGGGTCGGCGCGCGCGTTGAGCAGCGTGCTGGCCCGCATGAGCGACTCGCCGTACGTCTTGGAGATCGACTCGGTGGTGCTCAGCCAGCCGCGCGGCGGCGTGGCGCCGGCGATGATCCGGTCCTCCATCAGCCGCATGCGCTGGTAGACGGGGGAGGTGACGAGGGAGACCTGGGTGTCGCGCAGGCTCGCGTCCAGCTCGCCGAGCCCCTGGTCGATGAGGAAGCGCCGGTTGCCGACGATCTGGGTGAACTGCCGGCGTTCGGACGGCGTGACCGGGCCGAGCGCGATGGCCTGCTCCCTGGTCAGCAGCTCCTTGGCGTAGCCCAGCTCGATGATCACGCGGGACTGCTCGTAGATCGGGATGTCGTCGATGAGCGCGACGCGCCGGTGCAGGCCGTACAGGGAGTCGATCACGGAGTTGTACGCCTCGCCGGCGAGCAGACGGTCGGACAGGCCGTCGTCGATCTCACCCCGGATCGCGTCGAGCCTGCCGAGCTGCGTGTACACCGCGTCCACCTGCGTACGGATCTCTTCCGATCGGTCCTTGGAGTTGCTGGAGAGCTTTCTGAACTCGTCCCTGGCGGCGTCGGTGCGGGTGCGCTGGTCGGCCACGTCCTTCCGGGAGGCGGCCTGGCGCAGCAGCTTGGCCGAGGAGAGACGCTCGTGCTGGAGCTCGCTGATCAACTTGTACGCCGGATGGCGGAGGTTCGTCCAGAGTGTCTTGTACTGACGCAGCTCCAGGCTCTCGCCGGCGGTGACGGCGGTGATCACGCCCCACAACACGACCATGGAGGTCAGAGGCACGAGTAGTAGTCCGATGATCTTCATGCGGATCGTCCGGCTACGACCCATGGCACCTCACTCCGGTCGGTCCCCTGCTGGCAACCCCGGACGGGACAAGCCCAGAGGATAGCAATTCGATCACCCAATTGCCCAATTTTTCGGGACTTTTGGACATGTGTCAGTGATCTTGCAGTAGGTTTCCCCCAAATCGGTTACAGAGGGAGATGCGTTGCGCCGTCGTCTCGCAGCGGCCGCCGCGCTGGCGCTTCTGTCGGCCTGTTCCGGGCCCAGGGAGGTCCCCCGGCCCCCCGCCGCCGAGTCGGTCTTCGTGTACGCGCAGAACCTGGACGTCATCTCCGACTGGGACCCCGCGAGCTCCTACTCCAACGAGCTCATCGCCTTCCAGAACGTCTACGAGACCCTGACCCTCTGGAACCCCTTCACCAAGAAGTCGGCCCCCCGCCTGGCCACCTCCTGGCGCTCGACGCCCGACGGCCGCACCTGGACGTTCACCCTGCGCCAGGGCGCGACCTTCCACACCGGCCGGCCGGTGGACGCCGCGGCGGTCAAGGCGTCGATCGAGCGCACGATGAAGACCGGCGCGGGCGCGTCCTACATCTGGGACGCCGTCTCCTCCGTCAAGGCCGAGGACGCGAGCACCGTCACCTTCGCCCTGAAGTACGCCGTGCCGCTCGACCTGGTGGCCTCCTCCGGGTACGCGGCCTACATCTACGACACGCAGGCGGCGCCCGACCTGCGCTCATGGCTCGGCGCGGGCAGGGACGCCGGATCGGGGCCGTACACGGTGGCGGCCTGGCACCCGGGCCAGGAGGAGGAGCTGACGCTCAAGGCGTACCCGAAATACTGGGGTGGATGGGACAAGCCGCACTACAGCACGGTCAAGTACCGCGTCGTGCCCGACCCCGACCGCGCGTGGCGGATGCTGGCCCGCGGCGAGGTGAGCTTCGTGGACCGGCTCAGCCCCCGGCTGTTCGCCAGGGCCGCGGTCACGCCCGGGGTGCGCACCAGCGAGCGGGACTCCTACCAGACGGCCATGCTGCTGTTCAACACCGCGAGCGGCCCGATGAAGGACGTGCGGGTGCGCCGCGCGGTGCAGCAGGCCGTCGACTACCGCGGCCTGGTCAGGGCGCTCAGGGGCGCGGCCGCGCCGGCCAGCGGCATCGTCCCTGAAGGGCTGACCGGCCACGTCGCCGGCCGCGCCCCCCGGCAGGACCTGGCGGGCGCGGCGGCCCTGCTGGGCCGCGCCGGGTACGGACCCGCGGGCCGGCCGCTGCGGCTGCGGCTCACCTACGCGCAGGGCGACCACGACCAGCGGCTGCTGGCCACCAGCCTGGCGGCGGAGCTGAAGCCGCTGAACGTCACCCTCGACGCCCGCGCCATGTCCTGGAACGCCCAGTGGCAGCAGGGCAGGAAACGCGGCCAGGACATCTTCGTCATGTACTGGTGGCCTGACTACGCCGACGGCTACTCGTGGTTCGGCAACGTCTTCCGCAGTGGCAACCCGCCGGTGTTCAACCTGGCCTACCTGCGCGACAGGACCCTGGACGAGCTGCTCGAAGGGCTGCCCGAGCTGAGCGTGACCGACAAGGAGGCCGCGCAGGCGGCGTACGAGCAGGCCACCGGACGCGTGCTCGACGTGCGCGCCGCCGCGGCGCTGCCGTGGGTGGTGCGGTACCAGCGGGCCTACCTGGGCGGCGTCCAGGGGTACGACGACAACCCGGCCTACCCCGACGTGGTCTTCGCCTACGAGCTGCGCCCGTCCGGCTGAGCCGCCTCCGCCGCCGACTCCGACGCCGCCTCGACCCGCTCACGCAGCCGCGTCCTGATCTCCTCGGGCGTGTACGCCCGCCGCCTGCGTTCGGCGCGCGCGATCACCACCCCCGTGGCCGCGACCCCCGCGATTCCCGCCAGACCGAGCATCTTCCACCAGCGCATGTGCCTAGGCTAGCGATGTGCTGACTCTCGACGAGGCCGTCAAGGTGACCAGAACCGGCGATCTGTGGATCTTCCGCGGCAGGTCCGTGCCCGACCGGGCCATCCAGACGATGACCAACAGCCCGGTCAACCACGTGGGCATGGCGATCGTGATCGAGGACCTGCCGCCCATGATGTGGCACGCCGAGCTGGGCAAGTCGCTGCTCGACCTGTGGTCGGGCACCCACCAGCGCGGGGTCCAGCTGCACGACCTGCGCGACGCGGTCACCGTCTGGGCCGACCGCTATGGCCAGCGTCCGTGGCTGCGCCAGCTCGAACCGCAGGCCACCCCCGAGATGGAGGACGCCGCGCTGCGCGTGGTCGCCCGGCTCGACGGCACCCCGTTCCCGTCCACCGCCCGGCTGGCCGCCCGCTGGGCCAGGGGCCGGGTCCCGCGGCGGGCCAGGAAGGAGGCCACGCTGGAGAGCGCGTACTGCGCGGAGGTCGTGGCCGTCACCTACGAGGAGATGGGCCTGCTGCCCGGCGGCCGGCGTCCCAACTGGTACGACCCGGGCAGGTTCTGGAGCGGCGACGACCTGGAGCTGCTGACCGGCCGCCGCCTCGGCCACGAGATCACCGTGGGAGTGCCGCGTACGCGGGCCTGACCCTGGCCAGCGGGACCGTCACCACGACGAGCGCGGCCACCAGCACGAAACCCAGCCGGTAACCGGTGTGCCCGAGCACCAGCCCGAACCCCGTCGCGCCCACGCCCATCCCCGCGTCGTAGGCCAGGTTCCACAGGGCGCTGACGCGGGCCGGCTCGCCGCGCTGGAGCATCACCGTCAGCGTGGCGTTCTGCAGCACCCCGAACCCCGCCCCGAACAGCGCCATCCCGGCCACGACCGGCGCCGGCGCGGCCGTCCACGCCTGCAGCGCGATGCCCGCGGCGGCGGCGAGCAGGCCCGGCACGAGCAGCTTGGCCGGGCCGTGACGGTCGCCGAACCGGCCCGCCCACCAGCGGGCCGCCGGCGTGGCGAGCGACTGGGCGAGCAGGGCCGCCGAGGCCAGCCCGGGCGAGCCCGCCAGCGGCAGGAACGTCACCAGGACGCCGACGGACAGCGTGACCGAGCCGAAGAGCAGCATCGGCGCGGCCAGCCCGCCCGTCCGCCCGCCCGCGCCGGCCGTGACGGGCCGGCCGGCGGGCAGGCCGGTCACCGCCACGAGCCCCACGAGCGGCAGCAGCCCGGCGACCACGAGGACGGGCGCGAACCCGAGCACGTCGGCCGCCCACAGGCCCAGCGGCAGGCCGGCGACCGAGGGCACGCCGACGGCCAGGCCGTACAGGCCGAGCCCTTCGCCGCGGCGCTCGGCGGGCACCAGGTCGGCGGTGAGCGCGGTGCCGGTGACCACGAGCACGCCGAGGCCCGCGCCGCGCAGCAGCGAGACGGCCAGCACCACGGGCAGCTCCGCCGACAGCGGCAGCAGCAGGGCGGGCAGGCCGAGCAGGACCAGGCCGAGCGCCATCGCCGCCCGGTAGCCGTGCCGCGACAGCAGCCACGGGACGGCCAGCTCGGCCAGCACCGTGGACAGCATCATCGCGCCGGTCGCCAGGCCCGCGCCGGACGCGCCGGAGCCGCCGGTCGCCGCGTACAGGGGGACGGTGGAGAACAGCAGGAAGAAACCGAGCATCCCGGTCACCGAGGCGGCCATCATCAGGCTTAACGAACGCGTCATCATGCCTTCGACGATGACAAATCCCGTTCTGGGCGGGATCGGGCATGATGCGTAGCCGCCTCTTCATAATGAGAGGTGTGTTCGTGGGACGTGAGGCCGAACTGGGCCGGCTGGCCGCCGCGTGGGCCCGCACCCCGAGTGCGGTGCTGGTCGTGGGCGAGGCGGGGATCGGCAAGTCCAGGCTGGTCGCGAGGTTCGCCGGCGGGGTGGACGCGCTGGTGGCCGAGGGCGGGGCCGATCCGGGCGGGCCGGCGTACGCGCCGTTCGTGCCCGTGTTGCGCCGCCTGGTCAGGGAGTACGGCGCCGGGCTCGTGCCGGGCGGCGGGCGCAAGGGGCTGGCGTGCCTGCTGCCCGAGCTGGGGGAGCTGGACGACACGCCCGACCTGGGCCGGGCCCGGCTGTTCGAGGAGGTGCTGCTGCTGGTCGAGCGGGCCGCCGAGCGCCGTCCCCTGGTGATCGTGCTGGAGGATCTGCACTGGGCCGACCAGGCCGCCCGCGACCTGCTGGCGTACCTGCTGCGCAACCTGACACGGCCCGGCGTGATGGTCGTCGCGACCTCGCGCGAGCCGTTGCGGCTGCCCGGCGCCGAGGTGGTCAGGGTGCCGCCGCTCGGCCGCGACGAGGTGGCCCGCCTGCTCGGCCGCGACGACGTCGACGCGATCGTGGCGCGCAGCGAGGGCAACCCGCTGTTCGCCGAGGCGCTGGCCGAGGCGGGCGACACGACCCCCGCCTCGCTGCGCGAGCTGCTGCTCGCCGGGGCCGAGAAGCTGCCGGGGCCCGGTCTCGACGTGCTGCGGATCGCCGCCGTGGCCGGGCGCAGGACGCCCCACGAGGTGCTGCGCCAGGTCGCCGGGCTCGACGACCTCACGCTCGACGAGGCGCTGCGGCCGGTCGTCCGGGCCCGGCTGCTGCTCGTGGACGGCGACGCCTACGTCTTCCGGCACGCGCTCATCCGCGAGGCCGTCTACGACGACCTGCTCCCCGGCGAACGCCGCCGCCTGCACGCCCGCTGCGCCCCGGCCCAGCCCGAGCTGGCCGCCGACCACTGGCTCGCCGCGGGCGACGGGCCGCGCGCCTTCGAGGCCGCCTGGCGGGCCCGCAGATGGGACCTGGTGCTGGAGCTGTGGGCGCACGCGGACGGCCAGGACCACGCCCAGGTGCTCGAGGACGCCGCCAGGGACGCCCTGCGCGACGGCGACGCCCACCGCGCCGACGACCTGGCCGGCCGGGCGCTCGCCGAGGTCGCCGACCCGCTGCGCGCGGCCCACCTGCTGGAGCTGCGCGTCGCCATCCGCGACCTGCACGGCGAGGAGGGCCTGGACGACCTGCGCGAGGCCGTCCGGCTGGCCCCCCGCGAGTCCCGGCTGCTCGGCGCCCTGGCCTGCACGCTGGCCTGGCACGGCCAGGACGACGAGGCCCGCGCCCGCGCCGAGGAGGCGTACGCGCTGGGCGACGCCAGGTCCCTGGTCACCCTGGCCGCGCTCGCCGCGCTCGACGACGACCTCGCCACCGCCTCCGCCCTGTACGCCCGCGCCCGGATCAGCGCGCCCGACGACGACACGCTGCTCGTCTCCTACGCCGGCGAGGCCGACGCGCTGGAGGCCGCCGGCGAGCACGCCAGGGCCGAGGCGGTCGCGCGGCGCGGCATCGCCGAGGCCGCCCGCCTGGGCCTGTCCCGCTCGCGCGGCGCCCACCTGGCCGCCAACCTGGCCGAGCCGCTCGCCTCGCTGGGCCGCTGGAAGGAGGCCCGCGAGGTCGCCGCCCCAGCGCTCGCGCTCGACCCGCCGCCGATCTACCGCGCCTGGATCCTGCTCGTGCTCGGCACGGTCGCGGTGCGGGAGGGCTCGCTGTCCGCGGCCGGCGCGCTGCTCGCGCAGGCCAGGCCGCTCATGCGCGGGCGTTCGCGCGGCTACGACTCCTGCCTGGAGCCCGACCTGCTCGAATGCCGCCTCGCCGAGGCCGGGGGAGACCTGGACCGGGCGCGCCGGCTGGTCGACCACGTGCTGGCCGAGCACGACCTGACCCGCAGCCGCCGCTACGCCTGGCCGCTGCTGGCCCTCGCGGCCCGCATCGGACGGGTGCGCGCCGCGCCCCCGGGCCTGTCCACCGTCGGGCGGCTGCAGGAGGCGTACAAGGCCACCTTCGAGGCCGAGCTCGGCGGCTCGTGGGCGGACGCGGTGGCCGCCTGGCGGGCCGTGGGGCAGCCGTACGGGCTGGGGCGGGCGCTGGTCGGCGCGGCCGAACGGGACCCGGCGCGGGCCCGCGAGCCGCTGCGCGAGGCCCTGGCCATCGCCGCCGCGCTCGGCGCGGAGCCGCTGCGGCGGCAGGCGGAGGCGGCGGCGGCCACCGCCCGGGTGACGCTGTCGGCGACGCCGGGGCTGTCGGCCCGCGAGCTGGAGGTGCTCGGCCTGGTCGCCGAGGGCCTGAGCAACCGGCAGATCGCCGAGCGGCTGTTCATCTCGGCCAGGACCTCCGGCGTGCACGTGTCGAACATCATGGCCAAGCTGGGCGCCGCCTCCCGCGTCGAGGCCGCCGCCGTCGCCCGCCGGACCGGCCTGATATGAACTCCGGCATGACCACCGTGAACGTCGCCCTCATCGGCGTGGGCAACTGCGCGTCGTCCCTCGTGCAGGGCGTCGAGTACTACGGCGACGGCGAGGCGCCCGGCCTGCTCAACCCCGTGTGCGCTGGATACGCCGTCTCCGACGTGCGCTTCACCGCCGCCTTCGACGTCGGCCGGGCCAAGCTCGGCCTGGACCTGTCGCAGGCGATCTGGGCGCCGCCGAACAACTCCCGCCGCTTCGCCGACGTGCCGCACCTGGACGTGCCGGTGCGCGAGGGCATCCTGGCCGACGGCGTGGGCGAGGGCTCTGCGGAGCTGGTCGAGCCGAGCGGCGCCGCGACGGTCGCCGACGTGGCCGCCCACCTGCGCGGGACCGGCTCCCAGGTCGTGGTGAGCTTCCTGCCCACCGGCGCCCAGCGCGCCACCGAGTTGTACGCCGAGGCCGCGATCGAGGCCGGCTGCGCGTTCGTCAACTGCATGCCCGCCGTGCTCGCCCGCTCCGGGCGCTGGCGCGACCGCTTCGCCGCGGCCGGGCTGCCGCTGCTCGGCGACGACCTGAAGAGCTCGTTCGGCGCGACGCTCGTGCACCGGGCGCTGGTCGACGCCCTGACCGCGAGCGGGGTGCGGCTGCGCGACGGCCACCAGCTGCTGGCCGGGGGCAACATGGACTTCGTCAACCTCCAGGACCCGGCCAGGATGGCCGGCAAGCGGGCCACCAAGACGTCCGGCGCCGGCACCTCCACCCACGTCGGCGCCCAGTACCTGCCCTTCCTCGACGACCGCAAGATCGCCTTCATCCGCCTGGAGGGCGAGGGGTTCGGCGGCTCCCCGCTGGAGGTCGAGCTGCGCATGGTGGTGGAGGACTCGCCGAGCGCGGCGGGCAACGTTCTCGACGCCGTGCGCCAGGCCAAGGCGGCGCTCGACGCGGGCGCCGGCGGCTTCCTGCGGGACGTCTCGGCCGCCCTCATGAAGGCGGTCTGACCCCGGACGCCGGGACCGGCCGTGGCAGGCTAGGAGGATGCGCCTGGCGACCTGGAACGTGAACTCGGTCAAGGCACGGCTGCCGCGCCTGCTCGACTGGCTGGCCGCGACCGAGCCCGACATCGTCTGCCTGCAGGAGACGAAGTGCCCCGCGGAGTCGTTCCCCGTGGCGGAGGTGGGCGAGCTCGGCTACGCCGCCGCCGCCCACGGCGACGGCCGGTGGAACGGCGTCGCCGTGTTGTCGAGGGTCGGGCTGGAGGAGGTGACGCCGAGCTTCCCCGGCGAACCGGGCTTCGCCGCGCTCGACGGGGTGGGCGCCGCCCGTCCCGAGGCCCGCGCGCTCGGCGCGACCTGCGGCGGCCTGCGGGTCTGGTCCCTGTACGCGCCGAACGGCCGCGCGGTCGACTCGCCGCACTACGCCTACAAGCTGGAGTGGTTCGCCGCGCTGCGGGACGCGCTGGCCGAGGAGGCCGGCTCGCCGCTGGTGGCCTGCGGCGACTACAACGTGGCGCCGACCGACGCCGACGTCTGGGACCCCGCGCTGTTCGCCGGCTCCACGCACGTCACCCCCGCCGAACGCCGAGCGCTCGCCGAGTTGCTCGACCTCGGCCTGCGCGACGTGGTGCCGACGCCGATGAAGGGGCCGCACCCGTACACGTACTGGGACTACCGGGCCGGGATGTTCCACCAGAACAAGGGCATGCGGATCGACCTGGTCTACGCCAGCGCCGAGGTCGCGGAACGGGTGCGGGGGGCGTACGTCGACCGGGAGGCGCGCAAGGGGAAAGGCCCCTCGGATCACGCTCCCATCGTGGTGGATCTCGACCCGATAAATTAAATCAACAAACAGCTGCCAGACGAGTATCGTGAGTAACCAAATGTGCGGGGGCACGCTTCTTCTTCAAGACCGAAAAAGGGGGCCGTGTCGTGGAACCTGCCGATGGTCGTGTCATCCTGTTCGTCCTCATCGGGCTGGCCCTGTTCGCGCTCGGACGCCGCTTCCAGAACATGATCATGCTCAGGCAGGTCTGGAAGCAGACGCAGCGGCAGGTGACGGTGCGGCGGGAGACCGCGCACAACGCGGTGAAGGGTCTGGTCGCCGTCACCGCCGTCGCCGCCTTCGTCATCTGGCTGGCGATCAATCTCAATCGGATAATGAGTTGACCGCCATTCAGCCGATTACCGCGATCATCCGGAACGGCGGCGGCGCAGGCCCCATGCGGTGAGCACGGCCAGCCCCGCCGCCGCCAGTCCGACCGCGCGGGTGAGCCGGGCGGCGCGCCGGATGTCCTTGACGTCCGGCTTGGGGCCGTCGCCCATCGTGGGGCGGTGTTCCGTCCTGCCGCCGTACACGTTCGTGCCGCCGAGGGTGACGCCGAGCGCGCCGGCGAAGGCGGCCTCGCACCTGCCCGCGTTCGGGCTGGGGTGACGGTGACCGTCCCGTCGCAGCATCCGCAGCGCCCGGACGGGGTCGTCGGCCAGCGCCGCCGTCAGCAGTCCCGTCACGCGGGCCGGCACGTAGTTCGCCACGTCGTCGAGCCGGGCCGCGGCCCAGCCGAACCGTTCGTAGCGGGGGGAGTGGTGGCCGATCATGGCGTCCAGCGTGTTGACCGCCCGGTAGGCCAGCAGCCCCGGCACGCCCGCCACCGCGCCCCAGAACAGCGGGGCGACCACGGCGTCGGAGGTGTTCTCGGCCAGCGACTCCACCGTCGCCCTGGCCAGCTCGGGCGCCTCAAGGCCGGCGGGGTCGCGGCCGCACAGGTGGGGGAGCCGGGCCCGGGCCCGCCCGAGATCGTCCTGCTCCAGGGCCTCGGCCATGTGCACGCCCTCGCGGGCGAGCGTCGTGCCGCCGAGCACGGCCCACGTGGCGAACGCCGTCACCGCCGTACGGACCGCCCGCCCGCCGCTCCTCTGGGCCAGCACGCCCAGGGCGGCCGCGCCCCCGACGCAGATCCCGACATGGACCACCCCGCGCCACCTCGTGTCGCCGTACGACGACTCCTCCAGCTTCGCCGCCGCCCGTCCGAACAGCGCGACGGGGTGGGCCGAGCTGCGAGGATCACCGAGAACCTGGTCGAGTGCGACACCGAGCGCGAGACCTAGCGGGTCATACCAAATGGGCATGAAGCTCATCTTCGTGCACATCCAGCCAGGATGCCGCCCGGCGGATGCGTTCCCCGGCGCCGCCCGCCCACATCTTGGCCCAGTTCCCGCCGGCTTGGGCGCGGGTGCGCATGACGTCGTAGGAGCGGTGGAAGCGGAGCCTGGACAGTTCGAGCAGCCGCCGGCGTTCGCGGGGCGCAAGGCCGTAGGCGTCGCAGAACAGACGGATCCTGGCCCCGACGTCGGCGTCGCGCTGAAGGGGGTGGCGGTCGACCGGGTCGGCGATCGGGGCCCAGTGGCGGAGCGTGGTGACGATGTCGAACAGCCGGGTGGTGGGCCGGGCGAGGTCGAAGTCGATCAGCGCGACGGGGGTGGCCGCGGCGGTGTCCTGACGGAAGATCACGTTGTCCGGCGTCAGATCGCAATGTCCGATGACCTCCGGCGGGCGGTCGTCGTTCGACCCGCCTTCCCATCCGCCGGCGTCGAGCGGGAACCCCGCGGTCGCGTCGTGGAACTCCCTCACCAGTAACGCCAGGTCGACCAGGAACGCGTCCGTCGAACCCGCCCGGCACAACCCGCTCCGCCCGGGGACGTACGTGAGGATCTCGCGCCCTAAGCCGTCCGTGCCCAGGACCCGCGGCGCACCCCCGAACCCGGCTGCCTCAAGGTGTCTGAGCAGGGCGTGCACGGCGGGCGTGGCCGGACCGACCGGCCTGCGCACCGTGTCACCGACGCGCACCACCCCGTCTGTCACGTCCCCGCCCTGCAGGGGAATCTCATGCAGGAGCGTCGCGACCATGCCACAACAGCTTAGCCCCATTTGCCCCACGACCGCCTGCCCTTTACCCCACCCCCTCCCTTCCCACCCCGCCCCCTCTTCCCCTGCTACCGGCAGATGCTTCTGCCGACTCCGGCAGCTCTTCTCCTGGTTTCGGCAGCTCCTTCTCCTGGCTCCGGCAGTTCCTTCTCCCGGTTCCGGGCCGCCCTGCCCCGCCGATCCCCTTCGCCCTGCCCTGAACCCGCCACCGTGACGCCTTGGCGACCGACGTATGCCGTGCCGCACGAGAATCCCGCGCCTGTCCCCGATCTGCGCCTCTCACGTGCCTGCCCTGGAACCCGCGCATCTTGCGAGCCTGTGTCCGAAGCCGTGCCTCCCATGCGCCCGTCTCCAAAGCCGTGCCGCTCGCGTGCCTGCCCTGGAACCCGCGCATCTTGCGAGCCGGCCTTTGAATTCGCACCCCTCGCCAGGCTGTCCCCGAACCCGTGCACTTCGGGAGCCTGTCTCCGAACCCATGCCCCTGGTGGGCCTGCTTCCGGAGCCGTGCTCCTGGAATCCTGCGGCCGAGTGTCGTACCGCCCCCGCCTCCCGGCCACCCCCTAGCCTGAGGAACCGTGCCCATCCTGCTCTCCTTGGCGGCCTTCCTCATGACGCTGCTGGGCGGGCTGGTCGCCGACCGCGTCAAGAACAACCGCCACCTCGTGCTCGGCGCCGCCGCGGGCGTGATGCTGGGCGTCGTGGCCTTCGACCTCCTCCCCGAAGCCCTCACCCGGGACGCCGTCGACGTGCTCGGCGTCCCGCTCCCGATGCTCATGTTCGCCCTGGCGTTCCTCGGCATCCACATCGTCGAACGCTCCATGGGCATGCACGACGCGCACGAAGGCGACTACGCCGCCCACCGCCACGCCCGAGCCGGCGTAGGCGTCACGGCCGGATCCGCCCTGGTCATCCACAGCCTCCTGGACGGCGCCGCCATCGGAGCCTCCTACCAGACGGACGCCTCGCTCGCCGTCGCCGTGGCCATCGGCGTCATCGCCCACGACTTCACCGACGGCTTCAACACGTACACGATTACGTCGCTGTACGGAAACGCCCGCCGCCGCGCCCTCACCCTCCTGGCCCTGGACGCCCTGGCCCCCGTGATCGGCGCCACCCTGACCTTCCTCATCGCCATCCCGGCCCACGTCCTGACCGCCTACCTGGGCCTTTTCGCCGGATTCCTCCTCTACCTGGCCATCTCCGACATCCTCCCGGAGGCCCACACCACCAGACGCGCCACCGGCTGGACCCTGGCCGCCACGGTAACGGGAACCCTCTTCATGTGGCTGGTGATCGCCCTGTCGGCCTGACACGACCAGAACGTGTGCGTGACAAGTCGCCGGATCATGCACAATAAGGCAGGAGCGCCCTTAGCTCAGCTGGATAGAGCACCGGACTTCTAATCCGACGGTCGCAGGTTCGAATCCTGCAGGGCGCGCTTTGATCATGGCCTGACCTGCGGCTATGCGGGATCAGATGCGTTCTAGAATTTTCGTCTAGCGGTTGCGTGCTCCGTGCGTGCTCGGTCGCACCAACCCTGCACACACCATGATCATCCGCCATCCCGGGTCGGCTCAGCAAGAGCAGCGGCCTCGCCTCGCCGCGAGCAGGCGGCGAACGCGGGGCCGGATGCTTAATCCGACTGTCAGCTCCTCAACGAGACCACTCTCCCGCTCTCGCCCTGCTCTTCCTTGCCAAACAGCAGGGCGGCGGTCTTCTCCGCCGCCGCGGTGGCCACCTGCGGGTAGACGGAAGTGTAGGTGTCGGCGGTGAACGCGCTGGAGGTGTGACCCAGCGTTTCCTGCACCACCTTCATCTCCACCCCGACCGCCAGCATCAGCGAGGCCGCGCCATGCCGGAGGTCATGAAGCCGGATCGGTGGCAGGCCGGCCAGATAGGCCAGCCACAGGAACTGGTCGGAGACGTGCTGGGGGTGCAGGCGGTTGCCGTCGGGCTGGGTGAACACGAACCCGGTGGCGACCCACACCTCGCCCATGGCCAGCCGTTCCTGCAGTTGCTGCTGCCGGTGGGCGCGCAGCACTTGGACGGTGTCGGTGTCCAGGGGGATGGTGCGTACTGAGGCGTCGGTCTTCGGGGTGCCTTCGTGGACCTGCCAGGCCAGCTGCACCAGCTGCCAGTTCACCGTCAGACTGTGGCCGTTGAGGTCAACCTCGTTCCACCGCAGCCCGCATGCCTCGCCTCGGCGTAGCCCGCGCAGCGCGATCAGCTGATACAAGGCGAACAGCCGGTGGGCTCGTGCTTCTTCGAGGAACAGGCGGGTCTGGGCGGGTGTCCACACCATGACGGGGGAGGGGCGGGGCACGCTGGTGTAGGCGTCGTTGGGATCGACCCGCCGTCCGCCCCGGCGCCGCTTCTCCGCCCGGCGGTAGGCGGAGAAGTCCTCCTGCCAGGCGTGGACCCGTGCTTGAGCCGTGTGCCGCGACGAGTGGCACGCCCGGTTCTGAGGGGGCCCCGGTGCAGCAATGCACCGGGGCTACCCGGCGAGCGGAGGGTCTTCATGTGGATCTGCAGCGCGGTGGTGGCAGTCAGGCTCATGGTACGGGTGCCCTGAACCGAGGTGATGGAGAACTTCTCTGCAGCGTTGGCGCGCAGCAGGGTGTCGATGTGGTGGTCGGCGGCGTGGGGTAAGGAGATCGACCAGGTGAGGTACTGAGCGCTGGTGGTCCAGTTGGTGATCCACCAGTTCTTGGGCAGTTCGGTGGCGGATTGGGTCAGTGTCGAGCTTCGCGCGGCCGAGTGCGCCATGAGGACGGCGAGGTCGTCGGAGCCGGTGCCGGGGGTGATGACGTTGGGGTTGCTGCTCGACGTCGGTCCCACCGGTAGCGGAGCGTTCCCGCCCCAGGCGGTGGAGCGGCTGGAGGCGTTCACCGGCTGGATGGAGCGGCATGCGGGGAGCGTCCACGACGTACGGCCCGGCTTGGCACTGTGGCAGTTCCACGGCCGCTCTGCCGAACGGACCCTGCCGGACAGCCGCACCCGCATCCACCTGTACCTGATCATGCGCCCCTACGAAGGAATCACCGTCCGCGGCCTTCCCGTGGCACGCATCCGTGAGGTGCGGATGCTCGGCACCGGCCAGGCGCCCACCGGGCTGGCGTGACGGTCCTGCCCGGTTCCACCTTGTGGAGGTGGAGGGCTACCAGCGGATGCGCGAACACCTGCGTGACCATCCCGCGAACCGGCCCTGGCGCCGCCGCATGGCCGAACACCTCGAGGCGACAGACGACTACTCCGGCGACGGCGACGCCGGGCTCCGGCTCGTCCGGCACCTGTGGCCGCCAAGGAGCGGCTCGTTCGGGATGCCGTTCACTGTCATCCCGTCCACCAGAATCTTTTGCTTGCCGTAGGTGTGGCGGGGCTGTTTGGTCCAGGGCTTGCCGGGCGCGGTGCTGCTCGTAGCACCGTTCATGGCCTGCGTACCGGCAGTGCCACTCGGTGCAGGTGTTCTGATCGCAGGCGCGCACATGTGCGGAGCCGGAGGCGACGGTGGTCGTCTCCGGCTCCACGGCTGGGGAGGTTATCCGACCGCGTAGGCGCGGTGGATGGTCTGGCTGACGCGGTTGTCCGCGGTGTCGGTCACCATGGTGCGCAGGGACACGAAGCCTGCTGTGCGCGGATTGTTGATCTGCGCCGTCCAGGCCGAACCCTTGGCCCTGACCCGGATGTCGCGCCAGGTCACTCCGTCATCGACGGACATCTGCAGGTGGATGGAGTTCACGGCCGCCGCGGGAGCGCCGGGATTGCGTTCGATCCAGAGGGGCACCCGGGTGGACGATCCGGGCTTGGCCCGGTTGTACTCGTCCAGCCCCTTGGGGGCGTAGCGGACCGCCAACAGGGAGAGTGCTCCCCGCTCGGAGGTGTGCGCCGAACGGAACGTCCACGTCGACTCCACCTTCGTGGACAGCGTGGAGTACGGCACCTGCCGGTCGGCCGTCGCGCTGAGCGTGTACGTCGCGGGCTTCGCCGGGACGCCGGCGGTCAACCGGCAGGAATCGAGCTCCCACGGCCCGCACCTGGTGTAGTCGATCGTGGAGATGACCTGACCATCCCTGGCGAGGCTGACGGTGCCGGTCGCCGTGCCATCCATGCCGACCCGGCCGGGCACGCCCTCGGAGAACAGCCGGGCGCCGTCGAACACCACGGTGTCCCCCTCTCGCCAGCCGCCCACGGTGGCGAAGGACGGGCCGCTCACCGCGACGCCCCACGTCTGCCGATCGCGGCCGTGGCCGATGGGTTCCGTGGCCCCCGTGACCGCGGATTCGCCGACGCGCAGCGCGCTGGACCACTTGTGCCCTCGCGTCCGGTATTCCGTCAGCTTGCCTGGCAGCGGCACATCGTTCGTGGGGGTCAGGAATCCGTTGGAGAGGCCTTCGATGGCTGTCGCCACGTAGTAGGTGCCCTTCGCGGCCGTTCCGGCGCCGCGGAAGGTCGTGGTCACCTTGTCGAGGTCCTTCACCCTGGCCGTGTAGGTGGGGTCTTCGGGTATGCCGTCCTGGCGTTCGTCCACCAGGTCGTAGCGGATGGGGGTGGGAGAGGCGTCCTTGTTGTGGAAGTGCATCCTGCTGACGTACTTCAGTCCGGGCTGCTTGGAGCCGAGCAGGAAGTACACGGAGCTGGGGTCGGGCCTGCCTCCGGACCAGCCGAGCCACCATGAACCGTTGATCACCCACATCTCGACCCATCCACTGGTGACAGCCGTGGGTTCGTCCAGGGTGAACCTGATCGGTTTGGCCTTGCGCGTGTCCAGGATCACCTCCGTGCCCTGTTCGCCGACCTTCACCGGCAGGTGTGTGGTCGTGATGCGTGGTCCTTCATAGATGTCCACGTACAGGCTCCACTCGCCGGCGGGGAGCCGGTAGGTGTCCGGCGCGCCGTGCAGGACCATCCGAACGCTCTCGCCCTTGCCTTTGTAGAACTCCCCGACCGCGTCGACGGGCCGGCCGTCGGTGCCGAGGGCGCTGATCTTCACGTCGTAGGCTTCCGGCTCCACGTACGCGGTGGCGACGGTACGGATGAGAAGGTCACCCGATCGGGCCGTGATGGTGCCCGAATGATCACCGGGCTGTTTGCCGGTCCCGTCGATCGTCACGGTGACGGACGCCGTGCCCTTGGCGGGCACCTCGACCCGCTGTGCCGAGGTGCGCAGCACGTCGCCGTCCACGGTGAGGTCGAGCGTGACCGGGGAATCGCCTGCGTTGGTGTAGGTGAGCTCCTTGGCCGCCCGCGGCTCGCCGGATTCGCCCCAGCGGAAGACTGTGCCGATGTTCGCGGGACTGGCGTACACCTCCTGGCCGATCGCCCGGACCACGTCGACGCGACCGGCGCCCTGGTCGAAGTGTGTGGCGCCGGCCTGCGGCGCGGCGCTGCCGATGAGCGCGGCCTTGAGCTGCTCTCCGTTCCAGTCCGGGTGCTGCTGGGCGAGGATCGCCGCCGCGCCCGCGACGTGTGGCGCCGCCATGGAGGTGCCGTTGTGGGCGACGTACGGGCCGTCTGCCGTGCCCTGCGCGGCCGCCGCCGTGATGTCGACGCCGGGGGCGGTCACGTCGGGCTTGATCGCGTGATCGCCCCGTCTCGGGCCGCGGCTGGAGAATTCGGCCATCTGGTCGGACTTGTCGACCGCGCCGACCGTAAGTGCCGCGTCGGCGCTGCCCGGGCTGTTGACCGAGCCGGGTGTTCCGTCGTTGCCCGCCGCGACGACGAACAGCGCTCCCGTACGCGCTGACAGGGTGTTGACGGCGTGCTCCAGCGGATCGACGCCAGGCGTGTCCGTGCCGCCGACGCTCATGTTGATGATCTTCGCTTTGACCTCGGCGGCGGCCCATTCCATGCCTGCCAACAGTGCCGCTTCGCTGGCGTACTCTCCGCCGACCTTGCCCAACGCGATCTTCGCCCCCGGTGCGACACCCCGGTACTTGGCTCCGGCTCCTGCCACGATGGAGGAAACATGGGTGCCATGTCCAACGTTGTCGGTGATGTCGGGTTCGTCGGAGAAGTTGCGCGACTGCGTGACGACGTCCTTGAGATCGGGGTGCGTGGCGTCGTAACCGGAGTCGAGCACGGCGACCGTGACGCCGGCTCCGGTCAGCCCCTGTTGCCACGCCTGCGGGGCCCCGATCTGCTTGACGCTCTGGTCAAGGGTGATGCGCCGCTTCCCGTCCAGCCAGATCTTCGACTCGCCGGCGGCCAGTGATCGGGCGCCGCCGACCAGGCTCTGCCAGGTCTGGCCCGCCGTCGCCTTGGGGACGCTCGTGGCGGCCAGTCCCAGCCCGGCGAACTCCTTCGCCTTGCGCGTTCCGCTGAGCGCCGGTGCCGCCTTCCCCTCGGTTGACTGCACGATCAGCGGTATCTCCGCCTTGTGGGCGTCGCCGTACCGCCAGGCGAGCAACTGCGTGACGTCGAACAAACGCTCATCCAGCAGACCCTGGGCCAGCAGCCGCTTCGCGTCCTCTGGAATGACGTGGAGGTGTCCCTGACGGCGCTGAACGTCGAAGCGTTCCTTTCTGCCCGGTCCCGGCTCGATCCGGTGACCGTTCGCGGTGACGGTCACCCGGTCACCGGTCAGCAGCGTCACCGAGCCCGACACCTCGGTCACCGGAGATGCCGGCTCTGCCGCCTGCGCGGCGCTCGTGGATCCGCTAGCGATGAGACATCCCGCCACGAGCATGGCGAGGGTTCCGTGTGTTGATTTCATCTGCTCTCTCGTGGTCGATGTGCGGAGAGTTGCTCGTCCGATGGAGCAGAGACGCTGATGGCCGGGGAAGCGACTCTGCGGGCCACCGGCAGGAACCTTGGAGGCGGACGAATCGAGGTGCCGCTCGCGCGCCGCGAGCGGCACCTCGGGAGTGCTGGGTCAGCCGAGCTTGTGGTAGATCCGGGTCGGGATCGCCTGGGCCGCGCCCTCCCTGCCGAACTCCTGGTAGACCCGCGACGTGATCTCCATGGCCTTGGGGGAGTAGGCGGGGTAGAAGTCCTTGCCGCACTCCAGGTCCTTCAGCGCCGCCTTGATCTCCTTGTCCAGGTACGGCCTGGCCTGGGCGGGCTTCAGATTCGGCTGGAAGATGACGGTCTTGCCTTTGGGCGCCTTGGGCAGTTCGCCCTTCCACGCCTTCTTCGCGACGTCCGAAGCCTGTCGCACGATCTTCGTGTGGCTCAGACCGTCCAGCGCGGTCGGCTCGGTCTGGTCGACGCCCAGGCACGCGGCGAACTGCTTGCCCAGCCGCATGAGCTCCTTGTCCTGGTCGAGGACGCTCAACGACTTCCGTTCCGCCGCTTCGAGCTGGTCGTGGTAGTCCTCCTGGGAGGTGACGGTCTTGCCCAGCACCTCCTTGACCGCCTGGGAGAAGCAAGACTCGTCGGCGGCGCGCCACTTCTTCAGCTCACCGGCCGACAGCGACATCAGCATCTTGTTGTTCGGGTTCTCCTGCTGGACGGGGTTGACGACCTCGTCCTTCGGATAGACGTTCACTGACCAGACACCGAAGCCGTACTTGGCCCGGTAGGCCCGCAATGCCTCCAGGTCACCCGCGAGCCGCTCCTGCTCCCCGGGCTGCCACTTGTAGCGAGCCTCCGGGGAGGCCACGTAGTCCAGGCCCCGCTCCGTCATGCAGGCGACGCGCTTGGCCTCCAGTTGCGTCTGCTCGTACGCGGCGGCGTCCCCCGACGGCGACGCGGTGAGGCCGCCGAACGTGCCGGCGAGCAGGGTGGCAGCGACCACCTTGGCAACAAGCATGGATGTTCTCCTTCTTTCTTGAGGGCATGCAGGATCGATCTGAAGGCATGCGAAACAGAGCTCACGGCCGGAATGGCCGGATCAGGTGGGAAAGTCTCAGCAGGGGATCTTCATGCGGGACGCCTTCGGCGACACCTGGGGCAAGGCGGGGGCGAGATCGACGGCGAGGACCGCGCTGCCGGTCACGGTGCCCTTCTTCTCGGTGTACTCGACGCCGGAGGACACCTTCACCTTGCGGTCCCTGGTGCTCACTGTGCGTTCACCCAGATAGTGGTAGGTCGTCCGATCGAAGATCAGCTCGGACCGGGTGCCGTCGCCCTCGTCCATGGCGGCGGCCAGGCCGGGGCGGCCGGCGGCGTCCACGGCGTCGCCGACGAGCACGATGCCGTCCAGCCCGGCCGCGACCTGGTACAGCGCGGCCCCCAGGCTGGGCCGTACCACGGACTCGCGGACCAGGCCCTGGAGAGCGCGCCAGACGCGCAGCGGCTCCTCGCCCGTGTCGGCCACGATCTTCGCGCGCACCTGGTCGGGATCCGTCGGCCACGCGCCAAGCCGCGCGTAGGCCGGCTGGCCGGGACAGGTTCCCGGCTCGTACACGATGTCCTCGACGCCGTGGTCCCAGTACCTGCGGGGCGCCGGTCCTGTGCCCGACAGGCTCTGGCTGCGGCTCAGCCAGGGCTTGCCCACGTCGGCGGCCTCCCACCGCTCTTCGTTGACCATCACCTTGGTATAGAGCGTCCGGCCCGACTCGTCCTTGGTGTGCAGACTGCGCTGGGCCAGCGTCTTGGTGTGAACGTACTGGCCGCGGGCCGGCACCGTGTCGGGGCGGTCGCCAGCGGCCCGCGCGGCCAGGGTGAGCAGCGCCTTGGCGTCGGCCGGAGGGGCGGCGATCAGATACCCGGGGGTACGCGGGTCGGAGCCGCCCAGACTCACCTGGCTGACGATGATGCCGCCGGTGAGCATCACCGCCATGGCGCCGACCAGGGCGACGCGCCGGATCGGCAGCCCGGCGGGCCACCCGCGGCGCGGAAGGCGCAACCGTGACGCCCGTGCTTCGCCGGTCAGGCGGAGAAGGCGGTCACGCCCCCTCGCCGCCGCCTCCGGCGTGGGCTCGGGCTCCGCGAACACGGCCTCGACCAGCTTCAACTCGTCCATCACCACTCCCCGATCGGGTTGACGTCGCCCAGGGCCTTGCGCAGCTTCCTGCGCGCCCTGTTGATCCGGGACCCGACGGTCCCCACCGGTATGTCCAGAGCGGTGGCGATCTCCTCGTAGCCCAGCCCGCCGAACACGAGCAGGAACACCACGTCGCGATCGCCCTTCGCCAGCCCCTTCAGCCCCCGTACCAGCTCCGGCCGGCTGGCCCGCGCCGCGAGTTGCGCGGTCACCCGATCCTCGTGCCCGTCGATGGATTCCTCGGCAGCCACCTTGCTGAGCGCGTTCAGGCGGCGGCCCTCCCTGCGGCGGTGACGGCCCACGACGTTCGTGGCGATGCCGAACAACCACGACCGCACGGTCCCCCGCTGCGGGTCGAAGCCGTGCCTGCCGTTGAACGCGAGCAGGAAGGCGTCCGCGACCAGATCCTCGGCCTGCTCACTGCCGAGCCGGGCGGCCAGGTAGCGGTAGACCTCGTTGAAGTACCGGTCGTACAGGAGGGCGAAAAGCTCGGGACTGTCCAGCGACCGCTCGACCACCGTGACGTCTTCCATCACGTCGTTGGCGTCAGGTGGTGCAGTCATGGCGTCCTTCCGAAGGCAACTGTCATCCAGTGTTCGCCGCTCGGCAGGTTTTCTTCACGGCAATTTCCGTCCAGGCAGGGCCGGCCTGGCGTCCGGCGAGCGCGGACTCAGACGCAGCTTCTCGGCTTCAGGGACGTGGACCAGGCCGGGAGCATGCCGGCGATTCGCCCCCGAGGTATGGATCAAGGTTCACCCGTCAGCGTGTGGTTGCCCGCCCAGGCAGCACGGGTCTGGGGTGTGCTCGGCGATGCAGGCCGCGTACGCGAGGCGATCACGCAGGCCGCTCAGGCACGCGAGCAGGTCCAGCCGGACGACCTGGACGGGCTCGGCGGCATCATGACGTTCACTCTCCCTCGGCAGCTCTACTACGCGGCCGACGCCAAGGTGTGGCTGCCCGGCGAAGAACACGACGCGGCCGCCGCCGCTCAGGAAGCGATCTCCGCCTACGAAGAGGCTGACGAAGCCGAGCAGTCCTGCAGCGACGAGGCCGGCGCTCGCGCCGACCTCGCGCTGGTCCGTATCCACCTGCACGACCTCGACGGTGCCGCCGACGCCCTGGGGGACGTACTCGGGGTGCCACCGGAATATGGCAGAAACGGGCCTGTGCGGTGCCAAAACTCGTGCATGGCGTCTGACCGGGCCTTCTATCCTCAGCACTCGTGTTTCTACGCCTGATGTATCTGCTGATGGTCCGGTTGTTCGGCCGGTTGGCGCTTCTCTCGCGGGGCGACACTTCCAAGGACGTGGAGATTTTGGTGCTGCGTCATGAGGTCGCCGTCCTGCGTCGTCAGGTTTCCCGGCCGCAACCGGACTAGGCCGACCGGGCGCTGCCAGCCGCACTGGCGCGGCTGCTTCCTGCACGGCTTCGCCTCCATCGGATCGTGACGCCTGGCACCTTGTTGGCCTGGCACCGCCGACTGGTCAGCCAACGCTGGACGTACCCGAACGCGACCGGGCGTCCACCGATCCCGAACGAGCTACGTCATCTGGTGATCCGACCGGCCAGGGAAATCCCCGATGGGGGCACCGGCGGATCCAGGGGGAACTGCTCGGCCTCGGCCATCGAATCGGGGAAGGCACCATTCGCCGGATCCTCGCCGCGGCCGGCCTCGGCCCAGCGCCACGACAGACCTCACCGACCTGGCGACAGTTCCTCACCTCGCAAACCTCCGGCATCCTGGCCTGCGACTTCCTGCACGTCGACACTGTCTTCCTCAAACGCTTGTACGTCCTGTTCGTCATGGAGATCGAGACACGCCGCGTGCACGTGCTGGGCCTCACCTCCAACCCCACGGGCGCATGGACCACCCAGCAAGCCCGGAATCTGCTGATGGACCTGGGAGAACGCGCCGACGCGTTCAAGTTCCTCATCCGGGACCGTGACGGCAAGTTCTCCCGCTCCTTCGATGAGCTGTTCACCGCCGCCGGCGTGCGAGTCATCAAGACGCCCATCCGGTCCCCACGAGCGAACGCATTCGCCGAACGATTCGTGGGAACACTACGCCGAGAGTGCCTCGACCACCTGCTCATCCATGGCGAGCGGCACCTGCGCAAGGTCCTGACCGAGTACGAACACCACTACAACCAACATCGCCCGCATCAGAGCCGTTCCCTCCGCTCGCCGTTGCACGACCCCAGCGAAGTGATCGACGTAGCCACCCGGATCCACCGTCGAAGGACCATCACAGGATTGATCAGCGAGTACCGCAGAGCAGCCTAATCGTCCGGCAAACGCCCAGCTCAGCAGCAGTATCCGCGTTTTGGCGCCGCACACCCTTCGGAACCTCAGTCTTGAGCCCTCGGCAGGATGTTGTGCGTTGAATCATCTGGGCCTCACGGGATCGGATCCGCTGCAAGGATGACGGCCGTGCGCCGCTACGAGACGAGTATGTACGACAGCAACCGCTGGGACGGCTTCGAGCTCCGCCCCGGCGACCTCATCATCAGCACCCCGCCGAAGTGCGGGACGACGTGGACGCAGATGATCTGCGCCCTGCTCATCCTGCAGGAACCGGAGCTCCCGCTCCCGTTGGACACGCTCTCGCCGTGGATCGACATGGTGACTCGCGCCCGCACAGACGTGTTCGCGGACCTGGAAGCCCAGACGCACCGCCGGTTCATCAAGACCCACACGCCGCTCGACGGGATACCCAACGATCCGACGGTCACGTACATCTGCGTCGGGCGGGACCCACGCGACGTGGGGCTGTCGATCGACCGCCATATCGACAACACCGACATCGACGCGTTCCTCAGCCAACGCGAACGGGCGGCCGCGATCGACGGTATCGAGCTCGGACCATTGCGGCCACCGCGGCCGCGCCCCGACGGCGAGCGGGACCGCTTCTGGCAGTGGGTCGACGACGAGACGCCATCGACGCAGGTCGGGTCGTCGCTGCGGCGCACTGTAGAGCACCTGCAGACGTTCCGGGACGCCGCCGACGATCTCGACGTCGTGCACTTGCACTACGACGACCTGAAGGCCGACCTGGAGGGGCAGATGCGGCAGATGGCCGCGCGTCTCGGCATCGACGTCAACGAGCACCGATGGCCCCGTCTGGTCCAGGCGGCGACGTTCGAGTCGATGCGCAGCAGGGCCGACATGACCGTCCCCGCCGGCGGTCCGGAGCACTGGATCGATCCCGCCGCGTTCTTCAACCGCGGCACGAGCGGCCAGTGGCGCGACCTCCTCGATGACGCCGACCTCGCCCGGTACGCCGCGCGCGTGCGAGCGCTCGCGTCCGATGATCTCGTCAAGTGGGTGCATCGCGAGGCGATCGACTGAGATCCCCGTCCGGCGGTATACCCGCACTACCCAAGCTGATCGTCAGCGCCGCCCGCCGCCCATGACTGCCGATCCGCGCTCGCCTCAACCGACGCCGGATTCGGCGATCGGGGCAGTGTGGCAGCGCGTCGGCTAGCGAATCTGGTCACACTCTGTGATAGCCATAGCGCCTTCTTCCTTGCCGCCAGCGGCCAGATCCGGTCGGCCCATGTTGTGGAGGCCCGCTCGGGCGCCGGATCGAGACCTTCCTGCTTGAGGATTTCCCACACCGTGGACGGCGCGACCTTGATGCCGAGCGTGGTGAGTTCACCATGCACCCGCCGATAGCCCCAGCTGGGGTTCTCCCGAACCAGACGCAGAATGAGAGCGCGGATGGAGCGGACCGTGGGCGGGCGCCCACGTCGCTTCGGCCGGGAGGTACGGGCATGACGCCGTCTCATCAGATCGCGATGCCGGCGCAGCACGGTATCCGGTTGGATGAGCAGCCGCAGGCGGCGCAGGACCTCCCGGCGCAGCGAGGTCAGGAGCGCGGCGAGGAAGGCTCGGTCCTCGGGTGCGAATCTCACCCGGGTGTCGGCGCTGAGCTGGCGTTCAAGGACGCTGATCTGGTGACGCAGGGCGAGGATCTCCACGTCCTTGTCTCGATCGCCCATGGGCAGCAACCGCAGCACGGCGAAGGCGTTCGTGACGGTCAGGTAGGCCAGGCGAAGCAGCACAGCGGATCATCCTGCCGTACGCGCTTCCGTCTCCCGGATGACTGGAGCTCGCGTACGTTGAAGTGAAAGCCCTCGCAGAGCCATGACCTGGGCGGATGTAGTTATCGGCAGGCGCAGTGTCCACATCCGCAGAATCAAGGATCACCTGGGTACACGTAACCCTCCTCGGCGATCTCTTCCAGTCTCTCGTCTCCGATCACCGCTTCCACAGCGTCGCCGACGAGTTCGCGTGCCCTGGCCAGGCGCTGGAACAGCTCACGGTCGACCATGTAGTCCACCAAGATTCGCGGGCTTGCATCGGCGAAGGCGATCCTCGAGCGGATCCGGTCGAGCGACACCACGAACTCGTTCAAATCGCTGAAGAGCTCGATCGCCTCCGAAAGCCGCAACGTGACTTCGGGTTCACTCATCGCACCACCCTGATGTTCGAGAGCGGAGTATCTCCTGTCGCTATCCACTCGGTGATACCCATCGTCGGATTGGGGCGACTGCTGACCAGATCTTCGGCGACCGGGTTGGACGCGATGGACGAGTTCTGTTTGCACCAGGCATCCGCATGCGAGCGATCACAGCCGCTGCCGCTGCCGCTGCCGCGCTTGGTATGGCCATTGCGGTTGTTCCCTGACACGCTGAGCTTCGTCCCCGACCGCACTGGCTGAGCCAGGGGAGTCAGCTTGTCGAGACGCATTCCGCTGTGGGCCCTTGCCAGCGTCCTTGCAGGTGTGGCGATGCTGCTGCTCGCCGTCGTACTGTTTCTGCCTCATCTGATCTATCCGCCGTTGCCGCCCGGCGAACTGCACGCCGTTCCAGGCGTCGAAGCGCGGATCCAGTTGCAACAAGCGCAGGCTGGGCTCCAGAGCACTCTGCGTGGGCAACTGCTTCAGGCTTTCGGCGCCCTGTTTGTGATGGCCGGTGTCATCGCCGCGTGGCAGCAGGTGCGCGTGGCGAGGGAAGGGCATCTCACCGATCGTTTCAGTCGCGCGATCGAACACCTCGGCAGTGACACCGTGGACATCCGTTTGGGCGGGTTGCATGCGCTGGAGCGCATCGCCAAGAACTCCTATGCGGACCGCCCCACAGTGGCTACGATCCTGGCGGCCTATGTCCGAGGACACGCTGCCTGGCCCGTGGGCGCGCCGAACGGGCCACTGCATCCAGACGAAATCGATGATGACCTGCCGTGGCTGTCGAGCCGTGCTCCAGACGTGCAGATTGCCATGCACATTCTCGCCCGTCTGCCTGACCATGCTGACGGCGGCGACAAGTACCTGTCCCGGGTCGATCTGCGGCGCATCCAACTGAGCGGAACCCTGGACCATATCAGTTTGCGTCATGCGACTTTAAATCGTGCGCGGCTCAGGCGAATCTCACTTCGCGGCGCCGATCTGACAGACGCCGATCTCCGGCAGGCGAATCTCGAAAAAGCGAATCTGGCTGAGGCTCGGCTTGCGGGGGCACACCTGCAGGGGGCTCGCATGCGTGAAGCTGTCCTACGAGGAGCGGACTTGCGCGGGGCTGACCTGAGCAAGGCTGATCTGCGTGACGTCGACCTCAGTGACACCCGTCTTACAGGAGCAAAACTCGACGACATTGTCGCTAACGCGGGCACCCGGCTGCCGGCACCTGAACCCGACGGGGGACAGGAGTAGTCGCATGAATTATTAAGCTGCGAATTGCACTGGCCGTATGGCTGTCTGTGTGCTCTGGGCGTCGTGGTTGTCGCCTTGCTCATCGTTCGTCGACTGCTGTGCACGGACAGCTTGCTGTGAGAGTCCAAAGTGCCGTGTTGTTCTGCAGGTCGCTCATCACCAATCATCGGAGATGAGACGCTCGGGCGGAGCGGTGATCTTGACGGGGGTTCCCCATCCTCGATAGACGATGTTCATTGTCATCGTTCCGGCCTCGTCGCCCTCCGGCCAGGTGAACTTCATGATGGCCTGAAAGCGTCTCGGCAGGTTGTCCGGGCCCGTCCAGAGTTTCCAGGCGATCTGCCCGCCGTGCACCCCCTCCTCCTCGGTGTCGAAGGAGATGCCGGCCTGCCTCTCCGTCAACTTGGTAACCGTCACGGTGCCGGTGTGGAGGGTCGTCTTCACTCCCTCGAAGGTTCCGCCGTCGGCGCTGGTCGCGCCGTAGGAGGCGACCAGTTCGAGGAAGCCCGGGTTGATCCCGTTGACCAGATCCTTGCCCCAGACGACCCCGGAGAAGTTCCGCCCGTAGGTCCACTCTCCCAGCGTCTGTGGCGACCTCCAGGTGTACTTGCCCTCGTCGGAACGCACGTAGCCCTGCGAGTAGAACTCCCGGCCTATGGTGATCTCCCGGGACCGTCCCGTCGCCGCCCTCTCGCGGGAGATCTCGGTGAGGTCGGCGGCGTACATGCCCAAAGCGTTGAAGCGGTACGCGCCGGAGATCCTGAGATCCTCCGAGGGGGAAGGGCCGCCGCGCCGCCTGACGGAGAAGCGCACGGTGCTCTTCTTCGCGAACTGCTTTTTGATCGCCTGCACGACGGAGTCGAGAGACTCCGATGCGGAAGCCGCGTGCACGGCGCCGCCCGGAATCGTCACGCTTAGCAGGCCGGCCACGACCAGCGCGACGCTCATGCGCTTCATGCGTCGATCATCGCAGTCGTTGATCTCTGTCTCATCACGCCAGGGCGCCGGCCCGACGCCGTCGTTCGGCCAGAAGCGGCGCGCAAGCACGGCGGCGATGAGAGGTGGTCTGTTCGAGCGTCCCTCGGCGGGACGGCGTACGAGGGGGAGCCTTGGAGAAGCCGGCAGGGACGGGTGGTCAGGGCGAACATTGATGCCAGCGCGCGGCGCAGCACTTGCTGTGTTGTGGCTGGACAGAGGTATCGCCTTACGCGATGCTCAACGGCTGGCCTGCTCAATCGTCCGACTTGCCGTCTTCGCTTGTGGTGGCGCAACTGTGGGTAGGGCATCCGCGGCCAGAAGAGTTCGGCGTGCTCGTGTCGGGTCTTAAGGGGGGCCTGACGCTCCTCGGGGCAGGTTGACCTCCCCGCAGGGCGCCCGGAGGGCACGTTCGGGCGTGCGAGCACGCGCCGAGCACAGTGGCGGCATCTCTACCTGTGGTCTGAAGTGCGCGATGAGTCTGGACAGCCACGATGAAATGATCAACAGGTTGTCCGGCGTGCTCGGTGCGTGCTCGTACGCCCTGTCACGTACCGTCAGGGCCCGGCAC
Source organism: Nonomuraea sp. NPDC049637 (assembly GCF_040675235.1). Taxonomy (NCBI): domain Bacteria; kingdom Bacillati; phylum Actinomycetota; class Actinomycetes; order Streptosporangiales; family Streptosporangiaceae; genus Nonomuraea; species Nonomuraea sp. NPDC049637. The sequence continues at coordinate 85,722 of NZ_JBFAOM010000002.1, read as the reverse complement.
CGACTGACACGCGAAGTATGCGGAGGCGGCATGAACTATCATCAAGCGGTATCACGCGGCACTAAAAGATCTTGCTTCTAATCCGACGGTCGCAGGTTCGAATCCTGCAGGGCGCGCTTTGATCATGGCTTGACCTGCGAGAACGTGGCGTCGGATTCGTTCTAGAATTTTCGTCTAGCGGTTGCGTGCTCCGTGCGTGCTCGGTCGCACCAACCCTGCACACACCATGATCATCCGCCATCCCGGGCCGGCTCAGCAAGAACAGCGGCCCCGCCTCGCCAGGAGCAGTCAGCGAATGCGGGGCCGGATGCTTAATCCGACTGTCAGCTCCTCAGCGAGACGATTCTCCCGGTTTCGGCCTGGTCTTCCTTGCCGAACAGCAGGGCGGCGGTCTTCTCGGCCGCTGCCGTGGCCACCTGCGGGTAGACGGAGGTATGGGTGTCAGCGGTGAACGCGCTGGAGGTGTGGCCCAGCGTTTCCTGTACCACTTTCATGTCCACTCCGGCGGCCAGCATGAGCGAGGCGGCTGTGGGTGCCAAGAACTCGGCCATGCTACGCGACCTGCGCGTATTCGTGGATCAGTTCGCCAAGGCGGTCACGTCGGATGACCTTGATATCGTCCTCGACCGGGTCGGGAAGGTCTCGCAGCGGGGCGGCGTGGCCCAGGGAGCGATGTGGGCGATGCTCATTGAAGTGGGCCTCGTAGATGGCCAGCACACGACGTAGGTGGCGGGCATTGACGATGAGGATCCGATCGAGGACTTCGCGGCGTAGGCCACCGATCCAGCGTTCGGCGAACGCGTTGGCCCGCGGAGCCCGGGGTGGTGTCTTGATGATGTGGATGCCCTCGGCCGTGAAGACTTCGCCGAATATCGTGGTGAATTTCGTATCCCGGTCGCGGATGAGGAACCTGAGCCCCTCTGCTCTATCTCCCAGCTCGATCATCAGGTTCCTGGCCTGCTGTGCAACCCACAGCCCGGTCGGATGCTCGGTGGCGCCGAGGACATGCACCCGGCGGGTCCTGAGCTCCATGACGACCAGGCAATACAGGCGCTTGAACAGCACGGTGTCGCAATGGAAGAAGTCACACGCCAAGATCCCCGTAGCTTGAGCATGCAGGAACTCACTCCAGGTCGGTCCCGCACGTCGCGGCGCCGGGTCGATGCCGCCGTTCTTCAAGATCAACCACACCGTAGAGGCCCCGACCCGGTAGCCCAGAGCGGCGAGTTCCCCGGCGATCCGTCGGTAACCCCACAGTGAATTCTCCCGGGCCAGACGAAGTACCAAGGCCCGGATGGAGGCGCAGGTTGCGGGTCGACCATGGCTGCGCCGCTTGAAGGTCCACCGCCGTCGCACCAGCTCGGCGTGCCAGCGCAGCAGTGTGCCTGGCGTCACGAACAACCGCCGACGACCGGCTGGAGACAATAGCCGCGCCAGCGCGCTGATCACCGCCCGGTCCGCCCACGACGGCCGAGGCCTTGCCGCCTGCCGACGCAACACCGCGACCTGATGACGCAAGATGAGGATCTCCGCTTCCTTCGACCTCTGCGAGCGGCCCAGCAGCACCACCCAGCCCGCGAGCCGAACGAAGATCAGATAGACCAGACGCAGTGCCATAGACGCGATCATGCCTGCCAGCACTGAAACGCCCGACTCCAGGTCAGACCCAACGGCCGAGTTTCGGGCACCCACACCCTCACCAACCGGCAGACAAGCGACAACAGCCCCTCGCCATGGTCGCAGCCGCCGTCTTGATCGCGCAGCAACAACCCAGCTCACAGTATGAAACCGTGTTTCCGAGCGGGACACCCATTCGCCGCCGACCCTGTGTGCGATGGAACGGAATCCGGCGTTACCACGTCCAGAAAACCGCAACGGCAAAGACTCACTGACCTGGAGGGAGCTGCGTTAACGCCGGATTCCGTTAATCTCTCTGACTCCTGCGTCCACGAGGGGTGAGGTCGTCGGAGGCCCGTAGGGCAGGTCGCGTCGATGATCTCTTCGGAAAGGGGTGAGCCTGTCAGCTCTCCCTCTGAAAGCGAGCATGCGCTTGGTTGGTCACCCCGTTAACGCCGCCGGAGGCGCGCCAGCACCGAAGGGCGCCGGGGTCGCTCCCAGAAGGGCCGCGATCAGGAGGGGAAGCAAGTCGCGCGAGGCCGAGCCGCGGGTCGGCCTCAGGCCGAAGGGGACGGGACGCCATAGGCGCGGCCCACGGTATGGAACCAGTCCTCGTCGAGGAAGCGGCCCGTCATCCGTCCCACGACGGTGAGAAAGGCGTGCGCCAGCTTCTCCTCGCCCGCGTTCAGGTCTTCGCCTTGTGGGAGACCGTGGGCATAGGGCTCGAATTCTGGCCCGGGCATGAACTCGCCGGAGGGAAGAGCCGGGATCTCGGCGACCACGTTTCCGTCCCGGTAATAGGCGAGGTCGGAGAGGCCGTCGATTTCCCAGTCCCAGTCGACCATGAACATCGCACGGTTTCCCGAACTGAGCCACCATCCACCTGTTTCCGGACCGCTGACGCCGATCACCACGGACCAGCCGGGACTGTGGGGCCCGATCCAGAGGCTGTCCTTCTCGTCGATCGGGACGGACGGGTCCGCCATCGTGGCCGCTTCTTGCATCAACCGCACATCGCGCCGGGATCGCGGGTCGAGGCGCATCAGCTCGGCGAGCTCGTCGAGGTCGTCCCGTTCTATCCAGAGCCCGAAAAAGGTGGTGTCGAACCCGTGCGCCGCCAGCAGTTCATATTGGTCGCGCTCCGGTAGCGCGGTTCGAATGTCGGTCATCTCGTCTTCTCCATGTGGTCGGGCGACCGTGTCCGGAGCGCCGCCGAGGCGGCGCTCCGGACACGGCGTCCACAGATCAGGGCGATTCAGGGATCAGTTGACGATCCAGACCCAGAACTTGTCGTCGGGCAGGACTCGGTTGCGGTCGTAGAAGCTCTTCAGGACCTTCCCGTGGCTACCGCGAGCGGTGCTGTTGTGACTCTTCCCGACCGCACGGAGAGAGTAATGGTTCTTCATGCCCCTGTCCGCCGCATAGCCGGCTCCGTCCTTGGTCGAGGCGAAGGGGTACTCGTCGCACTCGGCCCTCTTGTACACCGGATCGAGCATCGACAGCAGCGGCTCCTTGTAGTTCTCAGGGAAGTAGTACTGGCAGTAGCTGGTGTAGCTGGTGGTGCCCACCTTGAACGACCGGGAGAAGACGTTCCGGTTCTTCGGCTGGTTGCCGGCCTTGTCCTTGGTGAGGGGGTCGCCCGGCTCCACCCGGTTCGGGTCGGTGCCCTTGGGAGCCGCCCAGTTGCCCGGAATGATCTTGGGCTTCTCAGTACCGAAAACGCCCTTGACCGGCGGGTCCTGCGTCTCGTTGTCGCGCAGCGGCGGCACCGTGTACCTGTTGTCGCTGGTGCCTGTGTGCCTCAACGCGGCTTCGATGTGCTGGATGACCTGCAGGAAGCTGGCGTCCTTGCTCTTGGACATCACGAAGATCCGCTTGGCGAGAGGGAAGATGCACGCGCCGACGTGCACGCCGCTCGTCGCGCTGGCCGCCGCCGTGCGAGTCAGGGACTCGCCTTCGGCGTCACCGCCCGCGGTGCGGAACCAGTCACACCGTACGTGCGGCGTATAGGGCTTCTCGTAAGGGTCGTTCCCGGAGGGGTCACCTCCGCCGGTGCGCTTGCCGATCACCTGCCCCTGCTCGTCATAGACGACCTGGCTCCACAGGTTCATTGGCCTGTAGGTCCACTCGTCATCGACATCGATCATGATGGGGCGCAAGGTGCACTTGTCCGCCTTGTCGCCGTCGGTGTCCTGCATCGTGAAGACGAACTCGTCGTCCCCATCCGCCTTCCAGCCGCCCACCGTCGTCTCGCGCTTGGATCCGGAGGTCATCGTGCACTGGGAGCCGGCATCGCCCGTCGGCTTGACCTCCAGCCGCAGGAACTCGTCGTCGTCCACGTCGGTGACATTGCCCACCGGATCGTAGGCGTTGATGTTGCTGATCTTGGTCCACATCTTGATCTGCTGAGGCTTGACGCCGGAAGTGCCGCCGTTCTCGACTCCATCGCCCGTGGCGTCGCCCAGGTAGGTGTGCATGACCCAGGTCGCCTGGAACTGCAGACGAACCGACGACCACTGAAGGCCCTTCTTCGCCTTCTTCGGAATCCATTTGCGCAGCTTGGCGGCGTACACGTAGTCGATGGCGTTGAAGTAGCGGCTCCAGCAGGCGCTGTACGGCCTGACGACCAGCTGGGCCAGGTTCCCGCGCCCCATCCCCGGGTCGAGGCCCGCTTGCCGCGCCGCTTCCAGGCACTGCTCCATCGAGATGTGGTCGTAGCTGAACGGGGTCGTGGCCGCGGCGGCGGTGGCCGTGGCGGCATCGCCGTCGGTCCGCTGGGTCGCGCTCTTCTTCGGCTTCGCCCCCTTGGTCGTGAGCAGCTTCGCCGGGCCGTGCTGCCGCGGCTTACGGACAACCGCGCCGGCCTTCGCCGAGGCGAGTCCGGCGCCGGAAACGAGCGTGATTTCGTCGAAGTACATCGTGGCCGCGCCGCCCGTGTACAGCACCGCCCACGCGGCGTCGTCGGGGGCGGTCACCGTCCCTGACACCGCCTGCCACTGGCCGACGGTGGGGTCACCCACGAAGTTGTCCGTGCCCACCTGCTCGAAGTCGGCGTCGTACCACTCGACGCCGAAGTCGAACCCGTATTCCATCGGGTCCGTGGTGGCCGGCTGGAACCAGCCGGACAGGCGGTAATCCCCGCTGGCCGGGACTTCGAAAAGCTCTGCCGCCAAGCCCCAGAAATCGCTGTCCGGGACGAACTTGGCCGATGCCACACCCTGGTGCGCCCTGTCGGTGGACCTCGTCACGGTGGGTGAGTTGACCCAGGGTTCCCACGGCTCGATGGTGGATTCGAAGTAGGGGTTGGGATTGACCGGTTCGGCCGCGGGTGCGGCGACCGTGCTGAACGACCAGACACGAGGAGCTTGGACGTTTCCAGCGGCGTCGGCCCCTCCGTCGGCGGTGACCGTGTAGGTGGTGCCCGACGGTCGCAGGTTCGAATCCTGCAGGGCGCGCTTTGATCATGTTCTGACCTGCGGTTATGCGGCGTCGGACTCGTTCTAGAATTTTCGTCCAGCGGTTGTGTGCTCCGTACGCGCTCGGTTTCACATACCATGATCATTCGGCATCCCCGAGCCTGTGCGGCAAGAGCAGCAGCCCCGCCTCGCCGCGGGCAGGCGGCGAACGCGGGGCCGGATGCCTAATCCGACGGTCAGCTCCTCAACGAGACGACCCTCCCGGCCTCGGCCTGGTCTTCCTTGCCGAACAGCTGGGCGGCGGCCTTCTCGGCCGCGGCGGTGGCCACCTGCAGGTAGACGGAGGTGTAGGTGTCGGCGGTGAACGCGCTGGAGGTGTGTCCCAGCGTTACCTGCACCACCTTCATCTCCACTCGCGCCCTGCTCGAGCGAGGCTTCCGACCATTGGCGAACACGCTGACCGGGCGCATGCTGACCACGACCTCGCCGGATGGATGGGTGTTGTAGGCAACCTTGCTCCAACCTCCGGCGAGGTCCCTGCCAAGCCTGCCCGCGTCCGCGACCTCACCTCCGTTTACGCGCAGAACTGGCGCGAGGGAGGTTCGATGGGTCGAGGGCCCCACGCTTACGCCCTACCCTTCGTTCGACCGGGTCGACTGAGGGATGAGACATATAGATGGAATCTAGGTGCTAGCGCTAGGGTGTTTACCCGCTATGCGTATGAATCCTGAATTATTACACACAGGGCACAGCGCATGGCTATTTAAGGTCTTGCGGTCTAAAACCGCCCAAAGATACGCTCTGTGTGCTTGGTTCTGCTCTGGACCTTCCGTGGCAAAGAATGTGTTCCACTTAGGATAAAAGAGAAGCGTCTGATGTTCTCGTTGGCTCGGAGTATGAGTAGATGCGTTGTGGACAGTTTCCTGCTGCCGTAACTCGAAATATCTGGCGCGTTCCAACCCTTGTCGGCGTGCTGCCCGGTCTAAGTTGGTGTTTGTCTTGCCGGTGAAAGCTGTCACTGGTGAGCTTGTTGTCGATGGGCAGAGAGATCCAGACACGCCCGCACGGCAGTGGGAAACAACTGGTGCGTTGCCGCCGCCGGTTGAAACGGATGCCAGGACGAACAGCATGAAGAGCGAGTCGTCCAAGCAGGATCTGCGTCTGCGTGAGGGCGCCTGCTGCCCGAGGGGCGGTTCGATGGAGAGGCCCGGGCGTCTATGTAGGAACAATCCGCCGGGGATCAGGAATAAGCTCACCCGTATCGCTCGTCCTATTCCGCCTACGTCTCGTCCACCAGCCCGTTCGTAGGGTTCGCGGGTCGCCTGTGTAGTGGCGGCGGGACGAGGTGCATCTGGACCGCGCGTGTGTCTGTCCCGGCTTGTCAGGTGGCGGGTTCGACCTGCTAGGAGATGATGCCCGAAGGAGCGGGATTATTGCGAGATTCGTCGGTGGTGAATAGCCTTTCAAGGACGGCGATCGGTGATGCGGCACGAGAATCTGATCGACAGGCGCAGATGCCCGACCGGACGAGGAGCCGGAGCCGGCGCAGTCTCTCCCGGGGGCGGAGAGGTCAGGAGCGCAGCTAGGCAGACCCACTCCTCCAGGAGAATTCCACCTCGGTGTCGCGGTGAGCTGTCGTGCGAGGACGGTCATCTGGTGGCGTAGGACGAGGCTCGTCACGACCTTGCCCCGATCGTGTATTGGCGGCGATCGCAGCACGGCGAAGGTGTTCGTGACAGTGGGATAGACCAGCCGAAGGAGCTCAGGCGATCGTTATGTCGCACTGGGATTCCTCTCCTGGTGGCCGGAACTGCGTTTGCCGCGGTAAAGCACTTCAAGGCCATGACCTGGGGGATGGAATCATCGGCAGGTACGGCCGTAGGGTGCGGGCAAGTGTCGTCCCCATGTTGGGAGCTGTGCAGTCATTCTCGAGCGTGACGGGCGGGCAGCTGGACCAAGCGCCGCCACGGACCACTAATGCAGTTACCTCGCCGAGCTGCTGCTACCCGATCGCCACATGAGAGGACTGCGACTCTCCCCAGGCGAGCCCGTGTAGCGGTAACGCCTCAGATCGATGTAATCACACACGGCTATTAGGAATATCAACGTGTGAATGTGTTCGACAAGAATCGATAACAAACCGTCATGTTTGCAGAGCGGTGATACAGGTTATAGTTTGATGGTACAAACGTCCCAATGGCGCGCTCCGGACTAGCTGGAGCGCGTGCGGCGCCACTGTGGGCAGGCGCCTCGTGCAAGGAGTTTCATTGGAGTTTCGCCTCTTGGGCCAGTTGGAGGCTTTGATCGACGGCAGGCCTCTCGGCCTTGAGGGCACCCGTCAGCAAACGGTGTTGGCTTATCTTCTTCTCCATCCCTGCCAAACAGTCGTTTCCGATAGGTTATTGTCGGCACTCTATGGCGAAACACCCCCCTTAACGGCACGAACCCAGTTGCAGATCGTGATCTCGTCACTCAGGCGTCTGTTCGCTGCCGGAAAGCAGAGCAACTCCATTCAGACCAAGCCTCACGGATACCTCCTGAAGACGGACCCCTCCCGGCTGGATTCGCATCAGTTCGGAGACCTGGTCCAGCGGGCTCGAGTGACCAGGGACGCAGGCCGCATCGAAGAGGCGATCAGTCTCTATCGCAAGGGACTGGCGATGTGGCGCGGACCCGTCCTGTGCGGGATCAGCAGCCCCGAGGTGCAAGCGGCCGCGGCCCACCTCGCCGAGTTACGCGTCACGGCGAACGAAGAGTGCATCGAACTGGCGTTGACACAGGGACGGCATCATGAAGTGGTCGGCGAGCTGGCGGCGTTGGTGAAGGAACACCCGCTGCGCGAGCGTCTGCATGGCCAACTCATGCTTGCGCTGTACCGCTCCGGTCGCCAGGCGGAAGCGTTGCAATCCTACCGGGCGGTGCGCGAACTCATGATCAATGAGCTTGGCATCGAGCCGAACGAGCGTCTGCAGCAGTTAGAGACCGCGATACTCACCTGTGATGCTGGTATCAGCCTGTCTGGGGAGCACAGCGGACAGTCAATTCGGTTGGCGCGGAGCGCCCCACGTCTGCTACCTCCAGATATAGCCGACTTCACAGGGCGAGAGCCACAGACTAGGGATATCGAGCAGATTCTTCTTTCCTCCACCGTAGTCTCCGCCTCGCGTGCGGTGCCCATTGTAGTGATCAGCGGCATGCCCGGTGTCGGCAAGTCGGCGCTTGCCGTGCACGTCTCTCACCGACTCGCTGAGCACTTTGCCGACGGCTGTCTTTTCGCGGACCTGCACGGTGTCGAATCTCGCAGGCTCAGCCCCATGCAGGTTCTGGAGCGCTTTCTGCGCGCGCTCGGCGTACCCGGGACGGAGATTCCTGACGAGATGGAGGAACGAGCCAGCTTGTATCGGCGGCTGCTCGGGGACCGCCGTGTGCTGGTCACGCTGGATGACGCCGGGGGCGAGAGCCATGTCCTGCCTTTGCTGCCTGGCACCCCAGGCTCGGCTGTGCTTATTACGAGCAGGAGCCGACTCGCCGCCCTCCCCGGCGTCCACCATTTGGAGTTGGAGCTGTTCGACGTGGAGCAGGCGCTGAGGCTGCTGTCGCGGATCGCTGGAGACGAACGGATCAACTCGGACATGAGCTCGGCCAAAGCCGTTGCCGAGCTGTGCGGCAATCTACCGCTCGCACTGCGTATCGTCGGAGCCAGACTGTCCGCCCGCCAGCATTGGAGCGTCGAGCAGTTACGGAACCGACTGGAGAACGAAAGCCGCCGGCTCGACGAGCTCAACCATGCAGGCTTGGGCATCCGCGCAACGATCTCACTGATCTACGAGGGGGTGAGCGAGGATGCCAGGCGGCTCTTCCGCCGGCTAGCCATTTTCGACACACCACAGTTCTCTGGTTGGGTCGTCATCGCGTTGTTGGATGTCCCTCCCATGGAGTCGGAAGATCTACTGGACGAACTTGTCGATGCCCAGTTGATCCAGCCGCTCACGGTAGGTGAAGGGATATCCGGTCTTTACCGCTTCCATGATCTCATCAAGGTCTTCGCGCGAGAAAAACTGGCGGCGCACGAAAGTCCCGGCGACCGCGAAGGCCTGTTGCGGAGGGTCCTGGGTGCCCTCCTCGCATTGGCCGAGGAAGCGCACATCCGCCTGTACGGCGGGCCGTTCGTTCAGATCCACTCCAAGGCCGCCCGCTGGCCGCTGCCCAAGGAGATCGTGGACGGACTCATGGCCAAGCCGCTCCACTGGTTCGAGCGTGAACGGTCCAGTCTCGTTCACGGCGTTCGTCAGGCGGCGCAGGCTGGATTCACTGACCTGTGCTGGGATCTGGCTCTGAGTTCCGTCACACTGTTCGAGTCCAGGATGTACCTCGATGACTGGCGAGAGACCCATCAAGTTGCCTTGGAGGCCGCCCGGCAGGCAGGAGACCTGCGCGGCCAGGCCGCAACCTTGTATTCGACCGGTTCGCTCTATATCCACGAGCAGCGATTTCCGGAAGCCAGACATGAACTCGAAGCTGCGGCAAGAACCTTTCGGCAATGTGGCGACGAGCGTGGGGTAGCACTCGCCGTCCGCAACATCGCCTTTCTCGACCGCGTCGCCGGCCGTTATGAAGCAGCTGAGGCTCGCTACATCGAGGGACTAGAGGTATTCCGACGAGTTGAGGACGGTATAGCAATTGCATACGTGCTGCAAGGTCTCGCGCACCTCAAGTTGGAACTTGGCAACCCCGCTGAAGCGGAACAGCTGCTGACAGAGGCCATCGCGTTGGCACGCGGGGCCAACAGTCCCAGGGTGGAGGCGCAGGTTCTGCACAGAATCGGGGAGGTCTGGCTGTCCTTGGACGACCCGGCGCGAGCAGTCAAAGCATTCGAACAGGCGCTCGTGCACGTCCGCAGCCTCGCCGATCGTGTGGGTGAAGCATACAACTTGCACGGCCTCGGCCTAGCCCTCCTGCGCTTGAGCCTGCATCACGAAGCAAGAGAAGCGTTGGGTGAGGGCCGACGCTTGGCTAGGCTTTCCGCCGAGCGGCTTGCCGAGGCACGGATTCTTCTTGGCATGGGAGAGTTGGCCCGCGCTGAGGGGGACTCGACGTTGGCCGCTGCCTATTATCGTGAGGCATTGGATCTTGCTGACCGGATCGGTGCCGCCGCGTTGCATGCTCGGGCGACAGCCCTGCTGGAGGATAGCGGCCGGAATGTCGAAGCCAGGTCCGCCACCCGCTGACTCAGCCCCACGGTGTATTCGATACAGAAACGGAAAGGTTCGCCTCGCCATCCGCGCATGCGGCGCTCGGGAGTGCAGAAGATACGAACAGTGCGGCGAGCGTTATGAGCAGGCACTTGACAAGGAAAACCTTGTTGTTCTTCAAGACGGGCCTCCTGTGTGCGGCATCGGTAGTAATTGCCGCTGCTCCGAAAACATATAACAAGATAGGTATCGCCAGGCTATTGCGAACCTTTCCGCAGCGGGCGACGCCAGGACCGGGAAGAGCGGGGGTCAGGGAAGATAGCAGGCGAGAAGCGCCAGGATAGTGTGTTGCGTCATTATGGCTTTGACAATGCACCGCGCTCATCGTGCACATGCGTCGATCGGCGCAGGCAGGAGATTCCAAGTGTCCCCTTCGAGTATCACCCCGTACGCGCTCGACGTCGCGTACGGCAGACCTGCTGCTGGGATCCCCGTCCTATTGCAGCACTTGGCAGGAGGATGCTGGCAAACCGCAGCTCGTGCCGCGACCGATGAAGACGGCTTGGTGCGAGACTGGGGCTCCAAAGACCTTGAGCAAGGGCATTACCGATTGCTGTTCAACATCGATCACTACTTCGCCACTCTTGGGTTGAGCGTGCCCTACCCGACCGTCACAGCGAACTTGCGCCTACAGGACGTTTCGGTTGACTGGCAAATGCAGCTGACCCTGGCGCCGCACTCATACGTGATCTCTTTCTGTGCCCATGCCTCCCACTTTCGCCATGCAGGCCGGTCGGCGAACGCGAACGCGGCGGGGGTATCTGACGGACGCCCACCAGAAGATTCAACCGTTGGTAGAACCGCCGAAAAGATCATCGCCAGACCAAGCAACATTCGTGCGTCCTGACCGACAGCACTACAAGTGTTAATCGACATGATTCAGGAGGCCACCCGTTCTGCGGCCACACTTGGAATGCAAGGCACTGAATGAACCAGGAAGGCCTCGTGATTTTTCATCTACTTGGACCGGTTCGTCTGGGCTCGGAGGCTGTCATCCCCTGCCCCGCGTCGCCCACATCACTGGGCATACTTGCGGCTCTCATGCTCGCCGGGGGCCACGGCCTGTCGGCGTCCAGGCTGAAACGGCTGATCTGGGACAACCCCCCGCGTTCTGCGATGTCCAACCTTCGCACGTATATCGGACAAGCCCGTACACACCTGCGGGAATACGGTCTGACTGACCGTCTACACACTAATCGTGGTACCGGCGGAGCCGACGCGACATACCAGCTGTTCATCGAGAGCGGGGAGAGCGATGTACAGGCGTTCAACGAGCACACGTCCCAGGCTGGCGTCGCGTCTGCTCGCGGCCAATTCGACGTCGCGATGCACAGGCTCAGGCAAGGGCTGTCGCTGTGGGCGGGGCCTGCATGCTCCAATGCATCGGGTAGCACGGTGATGCGAGGGTACATCTATGCTCTTAATGAGCAGAGACTGCTCGCCCGCGAGGACTACATTGAGGCGGGTCTCGCGCTCGGGTTGGCCCATGTTCTTGTTGGAGAGGCTCGTGCCGTCGTAGCTGATCACCCGACCAGAGAGCGAGCGTCCGAGCAGCTCATCCGAGTTCTCTACGCGAGTGGCGACCCGCACGGCGCTCTGAACGAGCACAGGAGACTGTCGATGCGGCTAAGAGAGGATCTTGGGGTGGATCCCTCGCCTGCACTCCAGCGCCTCTACAGCGCGATTCTGAGTCACGACGAATCGTTGCAGCGCCGGAAGGACCCACAAATTCTTGGGTGGTCCGCATGACCGCCAATATGTGACCGGCCAGTTCGGTAGCTGCGGGAGTAGGCCGGTCGCGAGTGGCTGGGAACAACCCGCGGACGGTGCAGCGGCTGCTTGGAAGAGGCCCCGATCATGCTTGAGACGAAAAGGAGTTTGCAAGGTGCATAGGATCCGAACGGCTGCTGCCGTACTGATTTCGCTGATGATTCATGCGAGCACCCTGGCGCTGATGGCGCTGGGTGTCCGGGTCATCTATGTCAACGCCGACTTCCTCTTCGCCTGGCTGATCGGAGCCTTGCTCATAGGCGTCGGCGTACTGATGTGTCCTCGGCCACCCCGCTTACCCGTTGATGTCGAGGTGGTGGAGCGGTCAGCCGCTCCCGAACTCCACGCTTTGGCCGAGAGAGTAGCGCGAACCATGCACGTCCAGCCGCCGGCCAGCGTGGCGGTCAGAGATCTGGGAATGACAAGCGAATATGTGCGAACCGGGTTCAGGGGCAGGACACTGGTGATCGGGCTGCCAATCTGGCTACTCCTGCCTGCACGACATCGGGTAGCTCTGTTGGCCCATGCTTACGCCAACCAGGGTCATGAGGGGCTGATCATCGGTAGCGCGCTGTCCACCCTGACGCAATGGCGTGAGTCGCTGCAAGGCAGTCGCGGCAGCGCGTCGCACCTGCGCGAGGAGCAGTACACACGCATCGGCGCCGTGCTCGGCGCGCAGGGCACACCAGCAGGCACGTACGAAGCGGCGGGGTCGATCGGGCGCGTGGTCGGCCACGTCCTGGGCTGGCCAGTGATGTTGCTTCAGCGACTGCTGACCAGGCTCATACGGGCCGACGGCGGTAGGCGCACGCACCAGAACCCTCCGGAGGTACGTGCGGTCGTCACAGACACCGACCTACGCGAGCTGTCCGAGCTTATGGAAGGATCGCGATTCTTGGCGCCGGTACAAGCCGCTGCCTTGCGTGGGGCTACCATGTCCGCGATCCGGGAATCGGCGCTTGATCGAGCCTCGGAGCTTGGCATGGACACAGGCGATGCCGACGTGCTGACGGCACCGGCCTCATGTCGAATCGACTGCGAGCTCTCCCGGCACTATTCGCGGGCCATCCGCGGGTTCGGCCTGATCTCCTAGCTCCCGGGTGTGCCTGTGCAGGCGTTTCTGCCAGAGCACGCAAGCGCCTGCACGCGTGTCGTCATCCCATTAGTACGGCGCGTTCCCAGGTCAGGGGTTTATCGGCAGCAAAGGCGGCAAGGACCGCGGCTATTCCTGCCGCCCCTTCAAGAAACCCTGGATGGTCCCGGGGGCCTATGCGCAAGTGGATGTCTCGGTAGCCGAAGTCGGCCTCAGGGTCGTACTTGTCGAGCAGTTCATCCAGCTCTTGTTCTAGTGCCTTATGGAGTAAGCGGCGCGGTTTGGAGGCATCACGGACGAACCGGTGGAGCACGTGCACCAGCCCCGCCTTGCCGTGACAGAACGTGGGAGACGGGATGGCTCTGACGTCCTCGCTGCGTCCGAGAGATGCATGCAAGATCTCGGCCGCTGTGTCCTCCCAAGCAGGACGGTCGCAGGCTAACGCGGCAAGCTGTAGTGCCCGGGCAGCGCCAGGGTTCCCGTAGCACCACGCCGATCGGGTCTGGCGCTCCAAGGATGGGGCGACATGAGCGAGGTAGTGGTAAGGGATATCTGGTCCGCCAGAGGTCTCGAGGATGCAGGCGTTCAATCGCTCTGCAAGCGTTGTGATCAGTGGTGTGAGGTCGAAGTTCAGTAGGGCCGCACGCTTGATGAGGCAAGCAAGAGCAAGCGGTCCAGCGATGCCATGTGCCACTCCAAGGTTGAGATATCCGCTGCGCGCTTCTGGATACGGGTCACGGATCCGGTCTGGTGGCGTCCAGAAGCCTCCGGGAACAGGCTGGAGGGCCCACACGGTGAAACGTCGCATGATGCGTTCTAGAAGGCTGATCGCCAGGGTGGAATGAGTGCTGGGCGTACTCGTCCGCCCAGCCAGGTGACGAGAGTCCTCTGCAGCTACGGTCAATGGGACGGCTGCACCGCTCAGACCGTCGATCAGGTCGAAGTCCGCCTCAGCCAGCCCTCCCGCAGGCGGCAACTTGTCAAGCGCCACGCCGATCCGAGCGAAGAGCATGGCCTCCACTTGTTCCAGCACACCAACGTAGCGTTGTCCGCTACGAGAGAGGCAGCGCAGCGCGAAGGTGACTCCAGCCACGCTGTGGAACAGCGATATCGATTGAGGCGCGGCTGCGGTTCCCAGCGCCGCCTTGAGAAATGCGTGCCCGCAGGCATCCCACCCTTCATCGGGCCACAGTTCGGCGAATGCGCTGCAGGTTATCGCGAGGCCAGTGTCACCTCTGAGCATACTGTGCGCTGACCACTCGCCGGCGGTGGCCAAGCGCGAGCGGTCCCTCAAGGTGCCCATGGTCGCATGTGCTATCTGCGCAGCTCGTGCGCGCCGCGCAGCGTCAATAACTTCCACTCTCCGCTCCTGAAACTCTGCGTATTTTTAAGGGACGGTACCTCATTGATCGCGTTCGAGCCATAGGCATTTACCGTGTGCAGAGTATGTGCGGAGCATGTGCCGTGGGTCACTATATTGGCAAATATCCACTCGATGCCGCAAAATGCGCGCCTAATAGAGAAAGGTCTGTCATGACTCCTCCCCCTGCAGTGACTGCCCCCGAGGCGATCGACGATCTGGACTTCGACCTCGACGTTGCCGTCCTGACCCGCGCGGTCACCGACAACGACATCAACGCCTGTTCAGAGGCGACGGGCACGGGTACGAAGTACACCTGTCTGATCGTGACCAAGTGCGTCGCGACGACGCCGAGCGCTTTCAACATGTGCGAGACCTGCTGACGGGCGCGTGAGCGGGATCGGGTGCGCGAAGCGCCCGATCCCGGCTCATCGAATTTGATCGGGGCTTCGTCGACATCTCCGGCGGGCAAGGGCTGCTCGGCCAGGTCGAAGGCCGCACCAGTGCCGCCGTCACCGGCTGGCGCGGCCAGCGCGGCCAGGCCTGGCGTGATGGCGTGGCCTTCGTCGCGATCGACATGTGCACCATCTTCAAATCCGCCATCCGCACCGTGTTACCTCAGGCCAGGCTCGTCGTCGACCATTTTCATGTGGTCCAGTCGGCCAATCAGGCGGTGACCGAGGTCCGCTGCCGCGTCACCGTCCAGGTTCGAGGCCGGCGTGGACGCAAGGGCAACCGCGAATGGGAACGGCGTAACCGGCTGCCGCGATCAGCTGCCCGGATGCACGGCTCGCAGCTCGACCCGATGGTTGATGACCTGATGGCGTTGCCGAGACGGATCGCAGTGCCGGTCCTGGCTGCGTGGAACGCCAAGGAAGATCTGCTTGACCTGCTCTCTTTGGCGCGTACGTATCCCGCTCGTACTGTCGTCGCCGGCCGGCTGTTCCGTTTCTACAACCGCTGCGCCGCCTCGGGGCTGCCAGAATTCGAACGACTGGCGAGCACAATCGAGACTTGGTGGCCCGAGATTCTCGCGTTCATCCAGACCGGCATCGCCAACGCGCGCTCTGAAGGGACCAATCACGTGATCAGGACCGTCGCCCGCGACGCGTATGGATTTCGGAATGCCGAGAACCAGAGGTTACGCACCCGCTGCGCCACGACACGACGAAGCCGTGGGTGCCTCAACCCCGCTTAAGTTCGATGGGCCGGCATAAGTACCGGGAGGAGAAGACAAAAGCAGGATTTGCGTCACTTAAATAGCTTGGCGATCGAAGCAACGAAATACGCCATCCGCGCTGGCCCCGCCCCACGCCCTTCGGTCTTTAGCCGGAGTGACATTTGATGCCGTCTTTGATGCTTCCATCGCACGCCGGGCGAGATCGATTTAGCCTTCTATATGGTCGCATGCATCCCAGCGTGCCAACGCATGCAGCGCTGTGCGGTACGAGAGAGGCAGCGCAGCGCGGGGATGACTCTGGTCGCGGTGTCGAACTGCGATATCGATAGAGGTGCGACGACGGTTCCCGGTGCCGCCTTGAGGGAGGCATGCCGACAGGTATCTCATCCTTCATCGGGCCAAGGTTCGGCTAATGCGCTGCAGGATATCGCGAGGCCGTTGTTTCTCTGGCCACACTGTGTGCCGACCTCCCGCCAGTGGTGGCCATGCGCGACCCTCCGGATCAAGCAAAACTCAACGTCAGCGTGGCCACCAGCCAGGGGGAGATTCTGTACCTCGTCAGCTGCGTTCGAGCCATGTGCAATTGCCGTGTGCAGATTATGTGCGGAGCATGTGCTGTGGGCGACTAGGTTGTCAAATGTCCACTCGAGGCCGCGACATGCGTACTAATAGAGAAAGGCCTTCATGAATCCTCCCCCCACACTGACTACTCCCGAAGCGATCGACGATCTAGACTTCGACCTCGACGTTGCCTTCCTGACCCGCGCCGTCACCGACAACGACATCAACGCCTGTTCAGAGGGGTACACCACGGCTACGTGCGCTAACGCTACCTGCCAGATCGTGACCAGGTGCATCGCGACGACGCCGAGTGCTTTCAACATGTGCGAGACCTGCTGACGGGCGCGTGAGCGGGATCGGGTGCGCAAAGCGCCCGATCCCGCACAGCCGGTTCATCGATGAAACCGCTGAAAGAACATCTGCTGGTGATCGCCAGCATGAGGATACAGAAAACAGGGACAGTTTCGCGAAAGGCTGGTCTTGTGAGTCTCCAGGGATCTTTCATCGTTCGGTCGCCGGTGCTCCCTGCGCACCGTTACAACCGGACACTGATCGACCTGCATCAGAGCCTAGAAAACTATGCCGAACGGGTACGGGACTATCTGGTCGACCTTGCTGGCGATGCCCTCCTCATGGAGGCGATCCAGGTCGCTAGTCCGTCGCTTGCAAGGGGGTTGTTGTCGGCTCGAGAAGAGCAAAGTCCGCGCCGCCTTGAACAAATAGCGATAAAAGCCACTAAATACGCCATCCGCGCCGCACGCCGCCCCACGCCGTTCGGCCTTTTCGCTGGAGTGACACTCGGCTCCTTCTCCGATGCTCCCCTCGCGCGCTGGGGCGAGCTCCACCGCAAGCATGTGCGCCCCGACTCTGAATGGCTCGTGCCCATCCTGCACTCATGGCAACGCGACCTGCTGGAGGCGGTCAATTTCTCCACAAACAGTCTTTGTCACGTGCGAGGCGGGCGATACGTTCTCCCTTACGTATTTGCGATAAGTCCTGGTGCGCCGAACGGCATGACACGCGAAACGACCATCAGGGCATCGAAGGCCGTCACCACTCTCCTCAAGGCAGCGCGGACGCCGGCGACGTACCACGAGCTCCAGCAGGAATTGACCCAAGTCCTGCCGCATGCTACGCCGATCGCCGTACACGAGCTGATCGCTAACCTGGTCACTCACGACTTTCTGTTAACTGACCTGCAGTGGCACCAAAACTCCCATGATGGCCTCGAACAACTCGCCTGCCGTACTTCCACGCATCAGGGGGGCGCCGCACTCGCAGAAATAAATCAGCAGCTCGAGAAGTACGCAAGCCAGCCAGTCGGGGAGGGCTGGCGCGAGCTCGTGGACACTCAGGACGCCGTTACGCGCCTCACATCAGACTCCAGATCGGCACTTCAGATCGATCTAGAGCTAGATGTCGAGGTCGCTTTGCCGCGCAGTGTCCAGCGAGAGGCTGAACGCGTGGCCCAGGCATTGACCGCGATGGCTCGTAAATCTCCCTACGCGATTCCCCCTGCCCTCGCGAGCTACCACGCCAGATTCATGGAGCGCTACGGAACTCATACCTTAGTTCCATTAACTCAGCTGCTTGACACACACCTAGGGCTGGGGGCCCCGGACGGCTACGAAGTGCCCAGGGATACTACGCGTGCGCCCGCCCCGGGCGCATCTATCCCGTTAGCGCAGCCCAATTTCGTGTTGGCGAAGGCGTTGCAACAGGCGTGGTTGGACGACGCTCGAGAGATCATTCTCGATGCTGAGTTCATCGAGGCTATGGGGGAACCGTCGAATAAGCACCCTGAGATTGAGACGCCGGCCTACTTCGATCTATGTTTGGAGTTGAACTGCGAATCCCTAGAACAGGCTGCAGCGGGGGACTTCGCGTTGTTGCTATCAGGCGTCGCCTCAACCCCCACACCAGGTGCGATGCTGGGCCGGTTCGCGGAGCATTCGGGGGCAACGGCCTTGCTCAGCGACATGCTGCCTGCCCCATGCACGCTCGACTGGGTATCCGCGCAGATCGTCTACGCCCCGGCCAGGCCGCGTCAGATCAATGTCTCACGAGTACCGAACGTCTTAGATACCGTCATCCCATTAGGCGTACCGTACGACGAGAGCGTGACAGCGCTTCTACCAGACGAGATCGCAGTCGGCGCGACAGGAGAGCGACTCTTCCTGTGGTCTACGAAATATCGCTCTCCCGTGTTTGCCATGCTGCCACACATGGCGCGTATCGACGCCGCACCGAACCTCGCCCGCTTCCTTGCTGAGGTTTCCCAGACCTGGGTAACGGCACCGCGCCGCTGGAGCTGGGGACAGTTCGAAACTTTTCCATTCCTGCCCCGCGTCAGATACGGCCGCACGATAATAAGCAAGGCGCGCTGGCTCCCGGATGTGTCGCTTCGTGATCGATCACTGAGCTGGCGCGAGTGGGAGGCCGCCCTTCAACATTGGCGGGAGCGCTGGCAGGTACCGGACCTGGTAGAGGTCGGTGTGGGCGACAACCGTCTGGAACTCGATCTGAGCTCTGCGCTCCACCGTTCACTGTTACGGGCGGAACTGCAGAGCCGAGACGAGGTGGTGCTGGTCGAGGTTACACCCGTTGAACAGCGCTGCTGGCTCGACGGTCACACCGCCGAAATTGTCGTTTCCGTCAAGGAACGCCGCGACGGCTCCCCGCCGATCGCGACCCTCGTCGAGAAGCCAGTGCTGCGCGGCCGCCCAGCCCGGCACCCCATTGGAGGGGACTGGCTCTATGCGAAGCTTTACTCGCGCGCAGAGTCTCAGGAGGAACTGCTGCGAGATCGCCTTCCCGAGTTGCTGGCCAAGCTGGGGAACCAGGTGGACCGCTGGTTCTTCATCCGATATGTGGATCCGGATCATCATGTGCGGCTCCGGCTCCATGGGGACTCGGCCGACTTACGCCGTGAGGTGCTTCCGGTACTCAGCGACGTCATGGAGAGCCTGTGGAATGAGGGCCAGATCGTCGACTGGTCGATCGACAACTACGTGCCTGAGACGCACAGGTACGGTGGTCCGGAAAGCGTCACGAACGCCGAACGACTCTTTTGCGCCGACAGCGATATGGTCGTCACCCAGCTCCGAAGCAGGATGCACGACAGTTTGGGGGTCCGTCCAGAGACCCTGGTGGCGCTCAACAACATCCGGCTTCTTACGGACCTGGACCTCGATTGGGCCCGCTGGGCAGTGACTAGGCTCGCCCCGATGTTGTCGGGCGCCAGGCTGAAGCCCGAGTTGCGGCGCGAGGTGCGGATACTGGATCCCCGCAGCGACTGGGCCCGCCTTAAAATGTGCGACCCCGGTGCCCGACTGTACGACTCCTGGCTGGGCCGCGCTGATGTTGCCCGAAGATTCGCGGTCGCGTCCTCGACAGGAGCTTCGCCTACGGCGGTGGCCACAGACCTGTACGCCGACACGTCCGTGATCGCGCACAGCCTTCTCCATATGCACGCCAACCGCCTGATCGGTATCGATTCCGAGGCCGAGCTCCAATCGAACGCCCTGCTCCTTGCCGCCGCCCGCATGCTTCTGAATCGACAGGACGAGCTGTGAGCGGTATGCCGCTGCCTACCGACGATCTGAATGCCGACGATCGGCTGAAGCCCGCAGTGTTCGAGCGACGACAACGTGCACGCCAGCTAATCTCCAGGCTCGCTGAATTACTCGCGGAACCAGAACGTGTCACGACCACCGTCGAAGCTACGAGCCAGTGGGTCGAGCTTGACGGCGGCTGGAAAGCGCCGATCTGGGCAAGGGCAAGTCTATCCAGCGGACACAGCGGCCTCGCGCTATTGTACGCCGAGCTTTCCCAAAAGGAGAAAGCTCTGGCCCATCTGCGTAGTGCTGCGGCGAGCGTGCAATCCCTTCAAGGGTACGGGCTGCATCATGGTGCGGCTGGATTGGCCTATGCACTCCATGCCTGCGCTGACGGAGGGGAGGCATTCAGCCGGGCGAAATCGCGGCTCAACGGTGCGATCCAGGACGCCGTGTTAGAGCTCGTGGAGCGGATACTCGTAGGTCAGATAAAACTGGCCGGCATGCAATCGTATGACATATACGATCCGTTGAGCGGTATAACAGGAGTCGGGCAATACCTCCTGGCCTGTGGGGAGTCAGACTCACTCGTGCTCGCTCGCATTATGGAATCACTCGTAGTGCTCGGGCAACCCGTTGAACGTGATGGTGTGCGGGTTCCCGGGTGGTGGATCCCTGCCTCGCCCAGGTCGCCCATCGGGCCATACCGGAATGGACATCTCAATTTCGGTCTGGCGCATGGGATGGCTGGGCCACTGTCGTTGTTCGCCCTCTCTCGGCAGCGGGGAGTCTTGGTGCCGAAGCACGAGGAAGGCGCCGTGGCGATCGGGGAAGCTTTCGTCAGACACGTACAGGAGGACGAGGCCGGGCCGTACTGGCCAAGATATCTCGAAAGAGACATGCTCCTTGCACGAAACGGGCCCAGGTCGGCACCCACCTGGTGTTACGGCAGCGTCGGCATTGCGCGCGCCCTTCAAATGGCAGGGATTGCCTTTGCGCGTGACTCCTGGAAGTCGCTGGCCGACGATGTCATGCACGCCGAAATTCGTCGATTGCCAGAAGGGGCGTACCTCTCCAACTCCTTCATCTGCCATGGCCTGGCCGGCCTTCTGCTGATCTTAAGCAAATATCGAAATGATAGCCCGGGCGTTGTCCAACAAGCCAGTCTTGATGCCATCGTGGACCAGATCCTGGAGCGATATCAAGAAGATGTTCCGTTCGGCTTTCGGGTTCCCCGCATGGGATATACGCGAAAGGTCGATATTCCGGGCCTGCTTGAAGGGTCGGCAGGAATTGCTCTAGCTCTGAAGGTATACCTCGACGGAGATGCCACGACCAACTGGACCGCCGTCTTCGGTGTCTAGTCGAGCGGTCACGCCTCGCAGCGGAAGCACGGGTTGGGAGGCAAGAAGATCGTTTGACGAATTTGTTGAGGTGCAGCATTCGCGATGCAGTACGAGTAGAGGAGGTGTCATGGCAAAGTCGGCGACTGTCGCAGCGCCGGAGAAGCCGGCAGACTCGAATGACCTTGCGCTGGCTAGCTGGCAAGCGCACGAAGCCCAGATGATCTCGACAACCATGTGGCAGGTGGTCAGGCGATTGCCTGAGCTGCTCCGTCAGGCGCTGCGCCTTGGCTGGCAGGCGAGCCGACGGGATCTGGCGTCGGTCATCGCCTTCAACTCTCTGGCGGGGCTGTGCGCATGCCTCGGGTTGGTGTCAGGGGCACAGTTGCTTACACAACTACTATCGTCGCCCAACCTGACAAGGGAGGCCTTGCTGGAGACGCTGGGCCCGATCGTCGCGGTGGTGGCCGCGGGTGGCGCGCGCAGCTGGCTCTTGTCGCTTGCCCGGTGGGCGCAGGCAAGACTGAGACCGCAGGTCGAGCGGATCGTGGCCGTCAGGCTTGCGGAGGGTGCCAGCAAAGTGCCGCTGGCTGACTTCGACAATCCGACGTTCCATGACTCGATGACGCGCGCTCGCGATCGTGGGCTCTACGAAGCCCCGCAGATGGTGAGCCGTGCTGTAGACGTTCTCGGGGCGCTGATGGGTGTGATGGCCGCGGCGGGAGCGCTTACTGTGTTGCACCCGGTGCTCCTGCCACTGCTCACAGCCGCGATCGCGGTACAGGCCTGGACCACGGCCCGCTCGGCCCGCATGCGCTTTGAAACGATCTTTCAGCTGGCTTCGAGCCGGCGCAGAAAATGGATGCTTCACGATCTGATGGTTGGAAGGAGTGCCGCACTTGAGGTAAGAGCCTTCACAATGAGAGATTTCCTGCTCGTGGAGTACAATTCGATCGCCCGGCACGAGGAAGGGTTGGAACTCGGGCTTGCCCGTCGGGAACTAGTCATCGGGTTCACCGGGACAGTGCTACGTGGAATTGGCATCGGGCTGGTTTATGCGGCACTTGGCGTCTTGTTCGCCTCAGGAGTTATGCCGCTCTCGGCTGCTGGCGCTGCCATCTTCGCCATTCAGCTGGGCAGTAGTTCTTTGGGTGCCCTAGTCATCTCGCTCAACGGCTGCTACGAGTCGGGCTTGTACTTCTTGGATCTAGTGGAATTCCTCGAGGTCACGGCGGCTCGGCGGAGTGACTCCGCCTCCTCTGTCCGACCGATGGACGGTGTCTCGCCAAGTCAATCCCCTGTCGTGGCGCTTGCCCAACCTGCCCAGTTCGAACTCAGCGGGGTAAGCTTTTCGTATCCAGGCGGAACGTCTCCCGCTGTCAGCGACGTGTCGATTCGGGTAAGCCGTGGAGAGATGATCGCCTTGGTCGGCGAGAACGGCTCGGGGAAGAGCACGGTCGCGAAGCTGATCGCAGCCCTTTATGATCCCGACCACGGGGAGATCCGCTGGAACGGCGAATCGCTGGTGGGCATTCGCCAGGAAGAGTTATGGCGGCACATCGGATTCATCGCCCAGGACTTCACCCACTGGCCCTTCTCGGTCCGAGAGAACATCACTATGGGCCTTCCTGTGGACCAGGAACTCTTGGGTACGGCTGCCTTCAGATCTGGCGTTAATGTGGTCGTCGAAGGGCTGGATGCAGGCTATGACACGCTTCTCGACCGGCGTTTCAAGAGCGGTCACGAGTTGTCCAAAGGCCAGTGGCAGCGCATAGCCGCGGCCAGAGCATTCTATCGTGATCCTGCCTTGCTGATTTGTGACGAACCAACCGCTGCCTTGGATGCTCGCGGCGAACAAGCATTTCTTGATGCGTTGCGGGTCTACGCCCAGGACAAGGCGGTCATCCTCATCACGCATCGGCTGGAGAACGTGCGATACTGCGACCGCGCCTACGTCCTGACGAATGGTCGCGTTGCCGAGTCGGGTGACCATGACGAACTTGTGTCTCGCCAAGGTCCCTTCTACGAGTTGTATCGCCTTCAAGCCAACAGGTACGCACCGATACCATCGCTGTAGGCCGCAATCTTGCGAGCATTTCCGTGTCGGCGCAGGTTCAGTCAGGGCCGGGGTGGTCGTCCTGGCGGAGTAAAGGTGGCCGGCCGGGGCGATTGTCATCATAACCGAGGTCTCCGAGGGGACGCCCGCTGGAATCTGGGCGGGCCCTTGGGCACAGCCGACGGCCGTTGCTGGCGGGAGAGGAGTCGGCGGGGGCGTATGACCGAGTGGCTTATACGTCGAATGGCCGCTGAGTTGGAGTGTTCGCTGGGGTCGCGTTCACGGAGTGGTGTACGAGATAGAGCACGTGCCGAACACTGGGACCGACCTCTATCAAGCGTGTGGGCGCGGCTGGAACGTGGGGTCCATTCCAGGGAGCCTGATGCAATGATCAATAGAGTGTCCGCCGTGCTCGGTCGCGCCAACCCCGCACGCGCCATGACCATCCGCCATTCCCGGCCGGCTCGGCAAGAGCAGCAGCCCCGCCTCGCCGCGAGCAGGCGGCGAACGCTGGGCTGGATGCTTGATCCGACTGTCAGCTCCTCAACGAAACGACTCTCCCAGCCTTGGCCCTGCTCTTCTTTGCCGAACAGCAGGGCCGAGGTCTTCTCGGCCGCTGCGGTGGCCACGTGCGGGTAGATGGAGGTGTAGGAGTCGGTGGTGAACGCGCTTACATCGACCCAGGTCATGCCTGTGAGGGTTTCGCGTGGCGTGCGCGCGAGGTCCGGTCCCAGGAGAGATGGGCGGGGGCAGAATGATGATCGGCCGCGCTAGTGATGAAGCACCAGCAGCTCAACGTCCTTCGACAGATCAGCGCGGACCAGCATCGTCAGCAGGCACAACAAGCACCTCGCCAATCGGTGGAACAGCGACGACAACACCTTGCGACGGTCGCTGCCACTGCCCTGATCACGCAGCAGAATCCCAGATCAGAGCACGAAATCGTGTTCCGAGCGGGACAGGGTCCAGTGCGAAGCGCTGCTTCCCGATCTACAACCCTGCCGCGGCGGCGGTGCTGATGGCTGAGGTAGCATCCCGAAATGCCATCAACACACGTCGATTGGCCATCCGTCGCAGCTGCGGATTTCCCCTTTCCCAGCCATGTAGCGGTCCGCCGTCTGGCGGACGAACTCTCAGCCATGCTTGTGTCATCGGATCCTGCGGTCCGTGACGACCATGCCTACACCGCGCTTGCCCGTTGGACCGACGAGGGGTACCTGGACGAGGTGCTCGTGGACATCGGAGACACCTCGGCCACGCGTTTCACCCACCCAGACATCCAGGCACGTTCCTTCGCCGCGCTGGTGCTCGCCCGCGTTCTGGGCCGCGTCAGCGCCGTGCCGCGAGTCGTGGCCGAGGAGACCGCCGACCGCTGGTACGGGGCGTTCGCCGCATGGTTTCCCGCGGAGGTCGACACTCGGGGCTGGGACGACACCCTCGGTTGGCTGCACGCCGTCGCCCATGGCGCCGACGCCGCAGCCGCGTTCGCCTCTGTCCTGCCCTGGCGCGGCAGCACCTTGCTGGACCTGTGCGCACGCCGAATGACGGCCAAGGCGGCTCCCCACCGCTACGTCCAACTGGAAGACGCGCGACTCGCCCGCGCCATCACGACCATCCTCTTCGTCCCCTCTCTGTCCGTGGACGAGGCCACCGGTTGGCTGGACACCGTGGCCCACGCCTTCGCCGGCGCCGAACCCGGACCCGTGCCGCCGTGGGCGTTCAACACCTTCGCCACGTTGCAGTCTCTCCACATGCACCTGGCCCGGGGTCTGGCCGGCCGAGGCATGCCAACTCACGCCGAGGCCGTCGCCACTCGTGTCGTGGCCGTCCTCCGCGGGCCCTTCCCCTGGTTGTCGTAACGCTGCCGGCAACCGTCCCCTCAGGGCACTCAGGCCGGTGCACGAGCTCTGACGGATGCCGTCATCAATCTGCGCGACGTTTGAGTACCGCCCACTTCGGTGGCTATGGCCGTCACCAGCGCGGCACCAGCGGCCAGACCGATCGGATCCATACGCGGTCCCCTTGTCTCCGGAGAACAACTCCTCATGGGAGATAGAACCCCATGGGCAACAGGACCCCAAACCGCAGATGAGCACCGCCAATCACCCCGCCGGCGGTGTGATCGCCGCACGTGCTGGCAAGGCTTGGCCAGGGGGCCCATCGGGGCATCGCGAACGGTCATGAGCCCCTTATCGCAGATAGGAGCTCACCATCTGCGGTAACCGGAGCTGCTCCCTACAGGTAGAGATGATCGCCCGGGTGTTGAACCTTCAGGCAGGCATCCAGTTGATGACTTCCTGTACGTTCAGGGTTGACCGCCGAGTGGATGTCGGGCCTCAGCTGACGCACTCTTTCCCGCCGGTCTGATTGGGGGCGGAGCATTCCTTGGGAAGCCGGGCGGGGGTGTCAGTCCAGGCGGCTCGTCGGTAGACGAGTGCGTGGTGGACGGTTCCCGCGGGCAGGCCCGCGGCCCCTTCGTTGCCCGCCGGGTCCTGCGACCAGGGCTTCACGACGACGTTCTGCAGCGCGAGCAGCCGACCGCTGGATTCCTCCACGATGAGTTGCTGCTCGCTCTGTCCGTCCCCTACAGCCTGGGTCCATCCGATGCCGACCCCTAGGCGGCCCTCGGCATCGAGGATCCGGCCGAGGGCGCGGGTGCCGGGCAGGTTGGCCACCATCCGGTAGAGGGCCCCGCGGGTGCCTGCTGAGATCGGGGCGTGCTGGAGCAGTTCCAGGGAGATGTCGCGGAGCCAGGAGTCCTTCGTGGGTAGCGAGGTCCCTGTGGGCGGTGTCGGCCAGTCCTTCATCGTTTCGCTGTAGGCGGGCCAGAACGCCAGCAGGCGTTCGCGCAGCGCGTCCGGTTCCTGAGGCAGATCGAGCAGCTCAGCGGCGGGAAGCGTGAGCCCTTGCTCGCCGTAGGGCCAGGTGCCGGCCATGAACATGAATCTCGTGCGTCCGAGCGGAGCCGTGTCGTTCTTGCAGTCGGTGTCGTTGCCGCACAGCTTGGGTTTCCCTGCTCGCCGCCACGCCTGCTCCTCTTGTCCGGACGCCGGCACGGTGGGCAGGCCGCGTTCGGTGAGCACGGTGAGCGTCGCCGGGTCGCGCGGGGCCCATCGGCTGGTCTGGACCCGGGTCTTGATCCGGTAGTGGTTGCCCGGTGCCCCGATGATCTCCTCTCCTAGGATCAGGCCTTCGGTGTACCAGAACGGGCCGGGCGTCTGCTGCTGCGCTGCCGCGTTGCGGGCCGCCGTGTCCAGCGCGTTCCCAGCGGGATACGTGGCCACCTGCCCCGTGGAGACGCCGGGGTCGAGCAGGCGGGGGGAGGCCAGCGCCCCGATCACGGACACTGTGGCCAGCGACGCGGTGACTGCCCCGACCCACCGTGCGCGGCCCCGTTGCACCGGCGTGGGCAGTTCCTCCGCCGCCCGGGACGACCCCGGCATGTCGAGGTCGGCGGGCCGGGCCGCCGCCAGCAGATCAAGCGCGTTCTTCCGTTTCACTTCTCCTCCTCCGGGATGAATGCGGGCCGGGGGGCGGCCGCCGTCACGTTGTTCATGGCGGCCTCCAGTCGCCGGCGGGCCCGATGCAGCCTGACGAAGAACGCCGATCGCGAACTTCCCACCACCTTGGCCGCCTGCGCCGAGGTCAGTCCGTGCCACGAGACCAAGGTCAGCACTTCTTTGTCCGCGTCGCTCAACGTGGACAGGGCTTTCATCGCGGTGGCCCGTTC
Source organism: Nonomuraea sp. NPDC049637 (assembly GCF_040675235.1). Taxonomy (NCBI): domain Bacteria; kingdom Bacillati; phylum Actinomycetota; class Actinomycetes; order Streptosporangiales; family Streptosporangiaceae; genus Nonomuraea; species Nonomuraea sp. NPDC049637. The sequence goes on along the minus strand of NZ_JBFAOM010000002.1, from coordinate 58,787 downwards.
GGCCACATGGTCGGCCACGTCCCTCTCCAGCTCCTCGGTCCAGCCGCGCAGCGCCTCGTCCAGCGCCGCCTGCCGGAGCTCGTCGCGATAGAGCTCGCGGATCACGTTGTGCGCCACACCAAGCAGCCAGGGCAAGGGCGCCTTGGCCGGGATGACGTCCCGCCGTCGCCACACGACCACGAACGTCTCGCTGACCACCTCCTCGGCCAGCCGACGACCACATCTGCTCACCGCGTACGCGTACACCCGAGGGCGGTACGCATCAAACAAAGCGGCGAACTCATCATCACTCAGCACATAGGCTCCTTCTTTGGCCCTTACATCAGGTAATGGTCAAAGGCGGATCGGTCTTACAGTCGATGCGAAGACCGTTCCCTCGCGAACATGCCGCGGGCCGTGAGCCGTCCCCACGCTGCAAGGCGTTCAGCCCAACGCCCAGGACAGTGGTCCCAGCAATCGTTGTCTTGGGTTGCTGGCCCCTTCTCGCAGGTCGAGGCGAGATGATCTTCTCTTGTGATGTGAGGCGCGTTGGCCGCGCTGCCCGGCATGTTCTCCCAGCGCCAGAACCCGACGCCGGGGAACCCGCTGGGGCCGCAGCGAGGTCGAGCCGGGTGTTCATGCCCAGCCGGAACCGGCCGTAGGAGCCCCGACGTCTCCGACATCGGCCGCGAAGCCAACCCGCACACCGGCTTCGGCGGCGGTGCGCATTTCTGCCTCGGCAACCACCCCGCCAAGCTGGAGCTGCGCGTCCTGTTCGAACAACTCGCCCGCCGCTTTCCCCACCTCCGCCAGACCGGCGGGCGCCCGGCGGCTGCTCTCGAACGTCATCAACGGGAAAAGGCGTTGCCCGTCGGCCTAGGGTGACCTTGTGCACGTCATCGACATCTCGCCCGACCAGCGCCTGCTCGACCTGCAGCGCGCCGCCTACGCCGTCGAGGCCGCGCTCATCGGCGACGACCGCATCCCGCCGCTGCACGAGCCACTGTCCGACCTGCTCGCCGCGCCCCTCACCTGGGTCGGCGCCTTCGACGGGGACGCCCTGCTGGGGGCCATCGCCTGGGAGGCCGACGCGACCACGCTGGACATCAACCGGCTCGTGGTCTCGCCCTCGGCCTTCCGCCGCGGCATCGGACGCCTGCTCGTCGCCACCGCCCTCGACCGTGCCGCCGGCCGTACCGTCCTGGTCTCCACCGGCCGCGACAACATCCCCGCCCGCAGCCTCTACGAGGGATACGGCTTCGCCTGGCTGAACGACATCGAGGTCATCCCCGGCCTCTGGATCACCAACTACCACCTCACCCCCTGAACCTTTCCTCGGCTGTCCGCACAGGCCAACCCGGCTCTCGATCATCCGGACCGAGCACTTGGCCGGGGCCTCGGGCGGTCAGCGGGCGGTAGCGTTCGACGGCGAGAGCGTGTCTCGCACGAGGGGCCGGCGATCAACCAAACGCTCGGCGTCTGACGCGCAGTTGTGACCCCTGATGAAGGGAGCGGAGGCGATGAGCAGACGGAGGGCCGCCCGCCAGGCGAGCCCAGACCCGGCATCCCCGATGATGTGAAGGGCGGGAACCAGGCCGCGCCGGCCCTGGCCATGCGCACCGGCGATCAGGCCATGAGCGACAGCACGATCTTTCCCGTGGTACGGCCGGCATCGCTGAGCTCGTGAGCCTCGGCCGCCCGCTCCAGCGGGAACACCCGGTCGATCGCGGGACGCAGCAGCCCCGCCTCCACCAGCTCGGCGACCTGCCGCAACCCCGCCTGGTCGGCCTCCACGATCATGAAGGCGGCCCGCCGGCCCACGGCGGCGGCCTCCTCGGCCAGGTACGCCTCGGCCGGTGAGGCGAGCGAGACCAGGATGCCGCCCGGACGCAGGATCTTCAGCGACCGCGGCCCGTAGGCGCCGCCGATCGTGTCGATCACGACGTCCACCGGCTCCACGACCGCCTCGAAGTCGGTCTCGGTGTAGTCGATCAGCTCGTCCGCGCCGAGCCCGCGCAGGAACTCGTGCTTGGCCGTACGGGCGGTTCCGATCACATGGGCGCCGCGCGCCTTGGCGATCTGGACGGCCAGGTGCCCGACCCCGCCCGCCGCCGCGTGCACCAGGACCCGCTGCCCCGGGGCCACCTCGGCGACGTCCACCAGGGCCTGCCAGGCGGTGAGCGCGGCCAGCGGCAGCGCCGCAGCCTCTACGTGGGTCAACGTCCCGGGCTTGCGGACCAGGTGCCGGGCCGGGGAGGTCACATATTCGGCATACGTGCCCGCCGGAAGCGGGTGGCGCGGCATGCCGAACACCTCGTCGCCGGGGGCGAGCGTGGCGACCCCCGGACCGACCGCCTCGACCACGCCGGACAGGTCCCAGCCGAGCGGCACCACCGCGCCGGCCAGCCCGCCGGAACCCCGGTGCCAGGAGTCGGTCGGGTTGACACCCGCCGCGTGCACCCGCACCAGCACCTCGGCCGGGCCGGGCTCCGGCCGCTCCGCCTCGATCACCTTCAACACCTCAGGGCCGCCGAAACCGTCCTGGCCGATCGCGCGCATCGTCATCTCCTGCTGTCTTTCGCCCACCGCGCCCTGGTGGCCCGGCAAGGAAAAGACTCGCGCACCGGGCCACGGCGGAGCGAGTGGCAAGAATGCCATCATGTGAAAGAATCTTGCCATGCATCGCGTTCGCGTCCTGGCCCTTGACGGGGTCTATCCCTTCGAGCTCAGCATCCCGGTGCGGATCTTCGGCACTGCCGCCGGTCGCGCGGGCGAGCCGCTCTACGAGGTCACCACCTGCAGCTTGGACGGCGGGCCGGTTGCCACGAGCGCCGACTTCGCCATCACGGTGGCGCACGGCAGTGAGGCGCTCCGGACGGCCGACACCTTGGTCATCCCGCCGTTCGCCTGCGGCCCCGAGGCGGAGCGCGACTGGCTGCCCGACGCGCTGCGCCACGCCCTGGCGCTGGTGCCGGCCAGTGCGCGCATCGTCTCGATCTGCACGGCCTCCTACGTGCTCGCCGCCGCCGGCCTGCTCGACGACCGGCCCGCGACCACGCACTGGAACGAAGCCGAGCACTTCCAGCGTGCCTTCCCCCGGGTCCAGGTGGACGCGAACGTCCTGTTCGTCGACGAGGGGCGGATCCTCACCGCAGCGGGCGTCGCCGCCGGCATCGACCTCTGCCTGCACCTGGTACGCCGCGACCACGGCAGCGACGTCGCCAACCGGGTGGCCCGCCTCTGCGTGGTGCCCCCGTGGCGGGAGGGCGGCCAGGCCCAGTACATCGAGCGCCCCGTGCCCGAGCCCGCGGCCGCCACCACCTCCGCCACCCGCGCCTGGGCCCTGCAGGAACTGCACCGGCCGCTCACCCTGGCCGAGCTGGCGGCCAACGCTGGAATGAGCGTCCGCACCTTCTGCCGACGCTTTCGCGAGGAGACCGGCCTGCCACCCGGCCAGTGGCTCACCCGCCAGCGGGTCGAGCAAGCGCGCCGCCTCCTGGAGACCACCGACCTGCCGGTCGACCGGGTCGCCGCCCTGGCCGGCTTCGGCACCGCCGCCTCGCTGCGCCAGCACCTCGCCACCACCATCGGCGTCCCACCCTCGGCCTACCGCCAGTCCTTCCGCGCCGCGACCGGTGCCATCGAAGGGGCGATGTGAGGGCGCGATCGGCCCAGTCCGGCTGCGGCCAGGTGACCTGACGCTTCAGCACTCACCTCGTGCCGACGGACCATGATCTCGACGTCCTCGGACGCCTGATCACGCCCAGCAAGACCGGCCATGCAGCGGGCCGTGGTGGGGAGGTGGGGAGTTACTGCTGCCGAGGTAGGACCCGCCGCCGTAGCAAGTTGCGGCGTGCGCGGTGGTGGACCGACCAGCACCCCCGCGAGCGAGGAGCAGGGCAGCAGGGAGCCGTGGCCGAGTCAGGTGGACGAGGAGGGGGTCGGTTCTCACAAACCGTAGGGCCCGGCAGACCACCCCACCCATACAGTGCCTGGCCGAGGGCGGTCAGCCTGCCGCCGGGCTCTGCTCGCCGTCATGGCGAACCGTCCCGAGGGGGATGCAGTTGTCCGGGGTGCCGGTACGTACCCCCTCGCACAGCTGAGCCCGCGACAGGTCGGCCTTCTCCGGTACCAGTTGCCAGGCGCGAGTCCAGTACGGAGTGTCCGCCGCCAGATCGCCGAACTGCTTCGATACGCCGGTGCCGTACTCGGGGGAGCGCATGTCCTCTTCGGTGAAGTAGTTGGTCCCGTTGTCCATGCCACCACAGCTGACCTGGCTGTTGGCGTCCTGGGCGGCCTTGCATCCGTCGTACCGGACCACCCAGTACGCCTGGGGATGCGGGGCCTTCAGGGGGCGTCCCGGAGTGCTGGTGACCTTCAACACGAGCTGGATGTATGTCAGGCCCCGCGGCGCCGGGGACTGCGGAGCGTCGGGACTGAGCTGGGCGTCCACAATCTGAACCGAGTGCGGATAGGGCCCCTTCTTCACAGACAACACCGGACCGCGTCCCTCGAACGAGGCACCCGACGGAGTTGGCGACGGACTCACCGGGGCAGACGTCCCGGGCGTGACCGCCAGGTCCGGGGCAGACCGGTCCGGTTGCACCCACCCTCCGCACGCAGCCAGAAGACCACTGCAGGCCAGGGCAAAACCGCCGCGCGCCCACCGGACCAGACGTATGCGTCCACCGTTCCCCATAGATCCTCCTGTTGCTTGCCATGGGGTCGGGCTCCCGGCCACCCCCTTCTGATCTTGGGCACACAGTAGCGAAGGTGGTGGGTCGGACTTACTGCGAAGTTCCCGAAAGCGGCCGAACATTATGTACGGCCCCATGCCCACGAGCACGTAAACCTTCGTCGGCCGGCTCGGCGTCCTGGAGCTACGGCTGACCACCGCTCAGCTGATCAGCGGGTACGTCGGTGAGGTGGCAGGACCTGGATACGGGTGATGCAGGGAGAGCCGCTATGCTCCCGTAACCCCATCGATGCGCTCTCGGATCAGGTCGGCGTGCCCGGTGTGCTGCGCGTACTCCTCCAGGAGGTGGATGTAGATCCAGCGGAGGCTGACCTTGCCGGTCGGCGCCCGGGGGTCGTCGGCCAGCTCCTCCAGGTCGATGTCCGCAACCGCGGCATCGCAGGCAGCCGTCTCCGCGAGGAAGGCGGCGTAGTCGGCCTCGGCGTCGGCGTCGGCCACCAGGTCGAAGTCGCCGTCTTCGTACTCCTCCGTGATGTACAGCTCGGGCAGGTTCTCGTGCAGGAACTTCTCCCGGAACCACCAGCGCTCGACTTCCGTCATGTGTCGCAGGAGGCCGAGCAGCGTCAGGTTGGACGGCTCCACGGCGGCGGTCTTCAATTGCTCGGAGGTGAGGCCCGCGCATTTGCGTAGCAGGAACAGCCGGCGGAGCTTCAACCAGCTGTCCAGCATCTCGCGTTCGCCACAGGCCATGTCCGTCCGAGGTCCCCGCTCTACGTCGGGTGCTGTCCACGTCATGTCACCATCATGACGACCTGCGCGACCGCTTTCGCCGGGTACGCGCGTCTTCTGCCCGCCGCCGGGCGTATCGCTCGAAGATGGGGCTCGACCAGGGCATCCCTGTCCCACCAAGCCCCTCGCAGCCACGGCCCTCGCGTTCAGCCTCGCGGGCCGCGTGCGGGCTGCCGCGTCATCGTCCTTTCCTGGCCGGCAGGTCGCGTCTCATCCTGTCCGAACCGGTCGGGGCAAGGCTTGAACATCGGTGCGCGACCATGATTCCGTATGCTGTACGGTACATTGTACGACTTGAGGAGGAGCAGCATGTACCAGCCGAGCGCCGAGGAACTGAAGAACATCGACGATTGGTTCGCCGCCTACGACGCGCTGGCCGAGGAGGGCGCGATCGAGCAGCTCGCCGACCTGGCGGTCTTCCCGATGAACGTGGCCACCGACGTGCCCGGCGGCCACGCGAGCGTCCGCCAGTGGACGCGGGCCGAGTACGTCGAGAGCATGAAGCAGTCCATGGACGGCGGCACCGCCGGGCTCGACCTGCGCTCCACGCGCACGCCGCGCTTCGTCAGCCAGAACCTGGTGGTCGTGGAGACCGAGGCGACGATGACGATCGAGGGCGAGGAGCACCGCATGCACTACGCCGACCTGCTGGTGCGCACCGAGGACGGGTGGGCGTTCCAGACCATGGTCCAGGGCGGCTGGGGACACGGCTGGCCGTCCGCCAGGCGCGGCTGACCCCGCGGTCGCAGGTCGGGGCGCACCTGACCGGCGCTACCGGACGCCGCCGCGGGTCATCCTCGCGGCGGCGCCCCGGAGCAGCCCGGGAGCCAGCCGGCGATGGTTCGCCGACAGTAGCGGGCCACGCGACGCGCCCGACGCGCCGGTCAAAGCGCAGGAGGGTGGTCAGCGACACCCGCCCGTCCGCCGTCCGGACGACGAGGTTGGCGGTCAGTCAGGGTCGGGGCGGTGGGAGGGCCACCGGCGGCGTGGGGCAGGGGAGTCGTTGTAGCGCAGGTGGGCGGCCAGGATGCACTGAGCCGTCAGGCGGACCTGGCGTTCCTCCTGCGGGTCCGGCCCGCCGCCGGTGGCCGAGCGTGCCGGCCCGCGGGTGCTGCACGGCGCGGATCTTCTCGACACGGTCTGTCCGCGAAGCGGGCGACCACGCGTACGGGAAGCGATTGATCAGATACGCGTCGTTATCTACGCTGTCATCATGTCACTCCCCACCGAGCCGATCGGCAGCATCCCCCGCCCCCCTGCCCTGCTGGCCATCGCAGCCTCCGAACCGGCCGAGGGAGCGTCCGCGCTGGCCGAGGCGCAGGACCAGGCCGTCCGCGACACCGTCCACCGTCTCCAGGAGTTGGGTTCGCCGGTGGTCACCGACGGCGAGCAGGCCAAGCCCAGCTTCGCCACCTACCCGATCGCCGGGCTCGACGGACTCGTCCCGGACGGCGTGGTGATCCCCTTCGCCGACGGGCACCAGCGGCAGTTGCCCCGGCTGACGGCCGGGCCGTTCCGCTACCAGGTCCACGCCGAGCGCTACCTGCGCGCCGCCCAGCGCCACGCGAGCGTGCCGGTCAAGCAGGCCGTCATCGCGCCGTCGGCGCTGAGCCTGCTCTACCCGGCCGAGGGCATCGACGGCTACCCGCGCGAGGCGTTCCTGGCCGACCTGGCCGACCAGGCCGAGGCCGACATCCGCGGCTGCCTGGAGGCCGGGGCGCACGTGGTGCAACTCGACTTCACCGAAGGCCGGCTCTCGCTCAAGCTCGACCCGAGCGGCGGGGTGCTGGACGACTTCGTCGCGTTCAACAACAGCGTGCTGGAGCGCTTCACCGACGCAGAACGCGCGCGCATCGGGGTGCACACCTGCCCCGGCGGCGACCAGGACTCCACCCACAGCCTCGATGTCGACTATGCGGCCCTGCTGCCCAAGCTGTTCCGGCTCAAGGCGGGTAACTTCTACCTCCAACTGGCCAGCGAGGCCGACCCGGACAAGGTCCTGGCGGTCGCCGCCGAACACCTGCCCGCCGACGCGCGGATCTTCGTTGGGGTGATCGACCCGGTGGACCCGCGGGTCGAGACCGCCGAGGAGGTCCGCGACCGCGTCCTGACCGCCGCCCGCCACCTGCCCGCCGACCGGCTGGGCACCTGTGACGACTGCGGGTTCGCGCCGTTCGCCGACGACACCTCCACCTCACGGGAGACGGCGTTCGCCAAGATCCGGGCCCGGCTGGAGGGCACAGAGCTGGCCTCGGCCGAGCTCGGCATCTGATCGTTCCGCCTGATGGTCGCCGTCGCCCGACCTGGGCAGGGCGACGACGGCCGTGAAGCGATCACTCTACGCTGGGAAACGATCTTCCGGCTGTCTTGGCCGACCAGGTCAGGCCCTGAACACCTTCCATCGTGCTCGATCACCTGCGGGGCGGCCTCTGGAAGTACGGCCCGGACGCGCTCTCCGTGCTCACCGCACCGCAATCCAGTACGCGTGTTCTAGAGCCGGGCCGTACAGCGGACGCATCTGGAAGGCGGCACGGGCCGCACATCGCTCCAGCCCGCCTTCCTGACGATCTCGGCGCCCCAGGCGACGCCCTCGGGAGTGAGCCGTTGCCTCCCGAGCAATCGGCCAGTCATGCGGTCGATCACGATCTGCCCCCACGGGAATTGGAGGGCCAGCCCGTCGAGCCCGAACGTCCCGGGAATGTCGTAGACCACCTTGATGCCCGGCGCCTTCGCCAGGAGAAGGTAGGCGGCAGCCCTGGTGCCAGGCGTCGCCGGCGAGTTGATGAGCCGAGAGACGGCCCCCTCCAGCCATGGCTCGCGCTCGGCGGCCACCTGAGGGTCGTAGCTTTCCAGCAGCCGTGCCCTGAGCGCCGCCGGCTCCTTGGGGAGGCTCCGCAGCTCTGTCAACGTCGGCTTCAGTCCATCGGCGAGCTCCAGCCCCAAGTCCAGGTCCGCCGAGCCGTATGCGGGCATGTTCTTGTCGCACCCCCGCGCGGGGCACAGCCTGGGGGAGCCGTCCTGCCGCCACGCTTCCAGGCCCTTGGTCGTGTACGGCTTCGACGAGATCGGCTCGTGCCAGCCGTAGACCTCGCGGTTGGGGCCGAAGGCGAGGACCTCCATGGCCCGTTCCTCAACCTTGTAGTCATTGCCGTTCACCGTCCTCATGACATGCTCGGTGTCGCGTCGCCAGAAGCGGCCCTTCGCCTCCGGTGTCGCCGCCAGCCTGGCTGCCGCAGCTTCCAGTCTCTGCATGGGCGTGACCGCGACCGGGTCCGATGCAGGTCGGGGTACGAGGATCACCACCGCGCCGACGATGAGCGCGACGGCCGCCGCGACGAGCGCCATCCCTGTCCACGACCTCCTGCCCGCCCGTACCACGGACACGGAGGGTGCCTGTGCAGCTGCGAGCACCCGCTCCCGCGCCGCCGTCAGCTGGTCGGCCGACGGGGGTGGCACATCGGGCATCACCGAGTCGATGACCTGGAACTCGTTCATCCCAACACCTCACGCAGCTTGGTCCTGGCCCTGCTCAACCGGGACGCGACCGTCCCCGAGGCGATGCTGAGCGCCGCCGCCACCTCGTCGTATCTCAACCCGCCGTACGCGATGAGGAGCACCACGTCGCGTTCCCCCTTCGACAGCCGCGCCAGCGCCCCGGCCAGCCGATCAACCGTCACGCCCGCACTGAGCCTGTCCACGATCCGCTGGTCATGTCCCTCGTCGTCAGGTGGCGGCCCTGTCCTGGCCATGGCGCGGTACCTGCGCACCTCGGCGCGCCGGTGGCGGCCGATGAGGTTGGTCGCGATGCCGTACAGCCACGGCCTGACCCCGCCCATGGCCGAGTCGAAGTGTTCGCGTTGCCTGAAGGCGATGAGGAACGTCTCCGCGGCGAGATCCTCGGCCACATCGGGGTCGAGCCTGCGACCGATGTAGCGCCGGATCTCCACGTAATGGGCTTCGATCCTGCCAGCCTGCACCCGCCGTCGCGCTCAGTTCCTCCTGCCACTCGCGGTGCCGCATCAGCACTTGCACGGTCTCTCGATCCAGGGCCACTATCCGGCATCTGGCGGCGCTCTTCGGCGGGTCGACCATGACCTGGCTGTCGGCGTGCACTCGCTGCGGCGCCACCGTCAGCTCCGCACGTTGCAGGTCGACGTCCGTCCAGCGTAGACCGGCCAGCTCGCCCCGCCGCAGGCCGCACAGCGCGGCCAGCCTTGGGCGGCGTACAGGCCGTCCTGTGTCAGGTCGGTCAGGAACGTCGCGAGCTGTTGTTCTGTCCACACCGCTGTTGCCGGACGTTCTCCTGACTGTTGCCAGCCAGCTGCCCGTCCGGCTGTCCCGATCACCGGATGAGGTCGACGGGGATGAGGCAGTTCGGTTTCGGTAGTGGCCTTGAATGCCAGCCCTACGCCGACACGAAGGCATACGCTGACTTCCCGTCAGGTACCGCGACATGAGGTCGACTGAGGGCAGATTGATGCTGACGTGGATCGAGGCTGTGGCATCCGGGGCAGCCGGTGGACTGATCGCCGAAGCAGTCGTCACCTACGGACGTCTACGAAACTGGCAAGATGCGCGACATGCGGCGCTGGCTGCAGAGACACCGCTCCCACCGCTCGGCAGGTTCATCGATCCGCTTGCGGACTCACTCGCCGCACTCATGCGCGTGGCGATGGGAGGCGCGGCCGGGTGGCTGCTCCACACCGAGGTCACCGGTATCTACGCAGCGGTGACCGTGGGAGCCGCCGCCCCGGCACTACTGGCCCAGATCGGCCGTGCGGCCACACCAGCCGAGGCTCTCCGCGCACCCGGCGAAGCTCCGCTGGAGACACCTCCGACGCCAGCGGATCAAGGGGGAGCGCCTCCCGTCCCCAGAGAGGCGTCGTCATGAGCATGAGCTCGGTCGTCCGGCGCTCCTGGCGCTCGTTCACTGGTGGCGCGGTCGCCCACCGCCCGCTGACGGGGGCTCGCGCCCGCACGGGGTACAGGCTGCGGCAGCGGCTATGGGCCTCGTTCATCGGCGCCGACCTGCCCTCCGCACCGTCCGCCAGCGAGCCTTGCCTCCGGGAGGAGCCAGCCGGGAACCCGCATGCGCCTTCCAAGGCTGCGCGTGATCGGTCACGTTCTCAGCCGCTGGGTCCGGGTTGGTTTCATCTCCCACAGCTCCCGCGGGCCGGTGGCTTGGCCGCCGCAGGAGGCGACACCGTGCTGCTGGAGGCATCGTCCCCGGACGGTGCCGCACGGTTCATCGTGCGGGGGAACAGGGACTCCGTCCCTGGGTACAGCTTGGAACTTGTGGTGCACGGCATCGAGGGCACCGCGCCCCTCATGACGGCGGTCAGGTACGCCGACGGGGCCGGTTCTGGGCGAGTGCTGCTCGTGCCTGTGGTGCGGAGGCGTTTTGGCCAAGCTGCCTCGTACGTCCGGCTCCCGGGGTACGTCGGGGAGGAGTGGACGGCTTCCCTGGTACCGGTGACGCCGGACAGTACGTGGGACGTCGCGACGGTCACGCTGTCGGTCGACGCCTCGCTCAATGACGCGACCCGTGATGCCTGGCGCGAGGTGCGGGAGCTGATCTCGGACGCCGGTCTTCGTCGCGCCATTGACCAGGAACTGCGATGACCGGGCCAACGGGGCCTGGGCATCCCGCGAGTACTCGGGAGGCAGCCCCCTCAAAGGCCGTGGCGACGCGCCGGACGGGCCGGCGCTGGCCCACGATCCGCGGCGGCCCTGCGGCTCGGGCAGTGGTCGAGAACGTGCTGGAGCGGGCCTCCGGCCCGCAGGCTGCAGTTCGGGAGATGCTGGGCGAGTCGGCGCTGTGGTGGAGCTGCTGCAGCGAGGCGGTTCGCGACGATCCGGCGTGGCTCGCCGGTCGCGGCTGCGAGGAGCTGCACGCCTGGCTCAGGGCGACCGCGCCGGACCAGGAGCGCGCGGCCGTGGTACGAGCCGATCACGCCCTCCTCCTGGCCAGGGCGCTCGTCGCGCCGAAGGACGGTGCCGAGGAGTACGACGACGAACTCGTGCGACTGCTCGAAGCGTGGGAGGACAGCGGGCTGCTGTGCTCCGAAGCCGCTCCTGGGCCCGCAGAGCCCTCCGGCAAGGGACTCGCCGAGCTCTCGCCCCGTCTCGCCGGCGGGATCGACACGCTCCTCCAACGAAGCCGGCAACTGCGCCGTGCCGCGGCTCTGGGCGGGCCGTCGCCGGTCGCCGAGAGACTGCTGGTGATCGCCGCGCTCATGATGGCGGGCGTCGCACCGCGCGGGCGCCCTGTCGTACGGGTCCCGGTGGTCTTCGGCCGCTCACGCGGGCGGAACGGGGAGATCTCGGACGTGGAGGGCGTCACCGGCATCCTGGAACTGCGCGAGTTCACGCCGGGACCGGCAGGGCTGTATCCCGACCCGCGAACGATGGACGGGGTGTGCAGCCCGAACCCCCAGTTCGCCTCCGCGCTGGCCACGGCCTGGCACCTGGCCGGTACGCAGGCAGAAGGACACTGCGTGGTGTGGCGGATCATCCTGTCCGACGAGTCCCTGCTCCCGGAACGGATCGAGGGGCCCTCTCTCGGCGTTGCCTTCGCGCTCGGGCTTCGTGCCCTGCTGCGGAGCCGGTCCGGTGCGGGCTGGCTCCGGGACGTCTTCTTCGGACTGCGCCCGCGCACTGTGGTGACGGGCGCCCTCGACGCGGACGGTCGCTTGCTCAGGGTCGCGGATTTGGACGCGAAGCTGCTCGCCGCGCGCCGCAAGGGCTTTCGGCTGGTGGTGCCCGAGCCTAACCGGCTCGAAGTCTCGGCGACTGCTCCCCGTCCCGGTGACGTGAGGTTCGCCGCCACACTGCGCGAGGCCGACCGGTACGCCCGGCAGTTGCGCGCTGGTCGCATCGCCGTCACAGCGCTCGTCCTCGCCGCCGTGACGGCGGGAGCATTCGGCCTCCACCAGCGCGATCTCGCCTGGACCCAGCAACAGAACGCGCTGTTCAGCCAGGTTACGGCGCGAGCGGACCAGCTACGCGCCACCGATCCTTCGCTCGCGGCCAGGGTCGACATCGAGGCCTATCGACTGAACCCCGCCGGCGATGGTTACACGCGCCTGATCGAAGACGCGAACAAGCCCCTGTCCACTGTCCTTGAAGGTTTCTCCCTTAGCGTCCACAAGGTGGCCTTCAGCCCTGATGGCCATACGCTCGCCGCCGCCGGCCGGGACCACGCAAAGGACACAGGCGTCGTGCGGCTCTGGGACATGACGAACCCGGCACATCCCATCCCGCTCGGCAAGCCCCTCAAGGTTCCTGGGACTGCCTGGATGGTGTTCAGCCCGGCTGGAGACGTACTCGCCACATCCGCCGGCCCGCTCGGCAACGCCGGAGTACGACTGTGGGACATCACGGATCCCACCCGTCCCCGCGCGCTCGGCGATGCCCTCCCGGACACCGTCGGTGGCAGCCCGCTGGCGTTCAGCCCTGACGGGCACACGCTGGCCACCGGCACCCGCAGCTACACGGAGGAACAACTCTGGGACGTGCGCGACCCCGCCCGCCCGGTCCCGCTGGGCCACCCCCTCAAGCACGCGTCCGCAGTCAACGTCGTCACGTTCAGCCCTGACAGCCGGTCCCTCGTCACCTCCTCCGTGGAGGACGGTGCACGGCTGTGGAACGTCACGGACCCCGCGCACCCTGTCCTGCTGGGCAAGATCTGGGACGCTCTCGGCGTCGCGCTCTTCACACCGGACGGCCACACCCTCGCCGTCGGCGACGGCGGCACCGTCCAATTGCTGAACGTGACCGACCCGGCGCGGGTGGTCGCCTTGGGCGGTCCTGTGACGAGTTTCCTCGGTGATATCCATGCGATGGCGTTGAGCGCGGACGGCCGCACGCTCGCCACCCCCGGCGAAGAGCGGACGTTCCGGCTGTGGAACATCGCCGACCCCGCTCATCCGTCGTCCATCGCTCCGCCCATGCCCAGCCGGGGCATGGGCAACATGTCATTCGCCCCCGATGGCCGCACAGTCGCCACCATTGACGGTGACCGCGTGGTGCGTCTGTGGCACCTGCCCACCGCCCTGCTGACCGGCCACACGAAAGTCGTCATCTCGACCGTGCCCTCTCCGGACGCCCGCATCCTCGCCACTGCCTCCGCCGACAACACCGTGCGACTGTGGAACACCTCGGACCCGGCGCACCCCACCCCCCTCAGCATGATCAACGGCTTCAGCGACGCCGTCATTTCCTTGGCGTTCAGCCGCGACAGCCGCATCCTCGCCACCCTCCCCAACGGCGAGAGACGCGTGATCCTCTGGAGCCTTGAGGAACCGACCAAGCCCGCTGTGCTCTCACAGATCCACTTCCCCTTGGGAGCTGGGACCGGCGTCTCGTGGGTGGAGTTCAGTCCCGACGGGCAGACCATGGCCATTGCCATCAGCACCTCCGTCGTCGGCGGCGAACACAGCGTGCGACTCTGGGACGTGTCGGATCCCGTCCACCCCCGGCAACGCGGCAAATCGATCAACACTGACGGTGACGGCGCCTACGGTCCGATGCAGATCCGCTTCAGCCCCGACGGCCGCACTCTGGTCATCGCCGGGCGCTACACGTCCAACACGGTGCAGTTGTGGGATGTGAACGATCCGGACCACCCGATCCGCTCGGGGCCCCCCATCGCCGGCGGCGCAGGGTCGATGGCACTCAGCCCGGACGGGGCCACCCTGGCCACGGTCAGCTCAGCCCCGGTCAAGGACGGCCCGGGAGACGGTGACGTCAAGCTGTGGGACATCTCCGACCGCAACCACCCCACGCTCCTCGGGCCGCCGCTGAGCGGCTACACCGGCGATGTCACCGCCCTGGCCTTCAGCCCCGACGGGCACACTCTCGCCACCAGCGGAGACGGGGTGCGCCTATGGAACGTCAGGGACCCGGCCCACCCTGTGGCGATCGGCCGGCCCCTCGCCATCAGCACTGCCGAACTCACCTCACTGGCATACGTCCCCAACAGCCAGATTCTCGCCACCGGCGGACGGGACAACACGGTGCGATTGTGGCCGCTGGCAGTGGACGTGAGCGTCCGCCGGATCTGCACCAACACCGACACCCCGACCCGCCCGCAGTGGCAGCGCTACCTGCCCGCGCTCCCTTACCACTCCAACTGCGGCTGACAGTGAATCGCCGGATCACTCGTCGGACTCCGTGGCCCGTGCCTGCCGGGCGGGGGTACGCCGACGAGACGGGCTCGGTGGCGTCCTTCGTGAGTACTCACATGCCGCTTGAACTGCATGGATGTGATTTTCGGCAGGCGTGGAGCGCCACCACCCCGATGGATGGTCGTGGATGCGTGCGAACAGCCGGCCGGGTCCGGCGTGGTGTAGCGCGCGCGGTAGCGTGCCGCGCGCATATAACTACTCTGTGTCAAGTGAAGTGCGGAAGGTGATTTGTGTCGGTGGCGGGCCCGCCGGCCTGTATTTCGCGATCCTGATGAAGCTGCGCGATCCTTCGTGTGACATTTCCGTTTTCGAGCGCGATCCAGCTGGTTCGACATACGGCTGGGGCGTGACGTACTGGGGCAGCCTGCTCGACCGGCTGTACGAGAACGATCGCGAGTCGGCCCGCGCCGTCGGAGAGGCGTCCGTGCGGTGGCATGACGGGATGGCCCTGATCGGCGGCCGCACCACCACGCACCGCGGCGACGAGGGCTTCGGCATCGGCCGCCACCGGCTGCTCGGCATCCTGGCCGACCGGGCGATCGCACTCGGCGTGCGGGTGGAGTTCGAGCGCGAGATCCTCGGCGAGGTCCCGGACGCCGATCTGGTGGTGGCCGCCGACGGGGTGAACAGCCCGCTGCGCGGCCGCCACGACTTCGGCACCGAGGTCGCCACTGGGGGCAACACCTACATCTGGCTCGGGACCACCAAGGTCTTCGACGCCTTCACCTTCGCCTTCGTGGAGACCGAGCACGGCTGGATCTGGTGCTACGGCTACCCCTTCGACGACGAGCGCAGCACCTGCGTGATCGAGTGCGCGCCCGCCACGTGGCGCGGGCTCGGGCTCGACCGCGCCGACGAGGCGGGCAACCTGGAACTGCTGGAGAAGCTGTTCGTCGACCTGCTCGACGGGCACCGGCTCATCGGGCGCGGGCAGGGCGTCGCGCAGTGGCTGCGCTTCCGGACCGTGACGAACCGCACCTGGCACCGCGGCAACCTCGTCCTGCTCGGCGACGCCGCGCACACCACGCACTACTCCATCGGCGCCGGGACCACGCTCGCGATCGAGGACGCCATCGCGCTGGCCGGCGCGATCGAGCGTCACCCCGCCCTGGCGCCCGCGCTCGCGGCCTACGCGCGGGAGCGCAAGGCCGCGCTGTTGCCGGTCCAGAGCGCCGCCCGCTACAGCGCGCGGTTCTACGAGGACCTGCCGCGCTACCTGCGCCTGGAGCCCGCGCAGATGTTCGCGCTGCTCGGCCAGCGGCACTCGCCGCTGCTGTCGTACATGCCGCCGCGGCTGTACTACCGGCTCGACCGGGCGGCGAGCCGGATGGAGGCGCTGCGCAAGATCAAGCGCCGGGCCGGGCACTGGATCGCCGGGTCACTGCAGTCGTTGTCGGGCTGACGGGGTCGGCGCAGGTCGACTGTGCGGGCTGCGGTCCGTGCACAACCTGTGCGCCCTGCGCCCGGGGCGGGGGTCCTACCGGTACGCGCTGGCCTGCAGCGTGTACAGGTCGGCGTAGAGGCCGTCGCCGTCCACCAAGGTCTCGTGGGTGCCGTGCTCGACGACCCGGCCGCGTTCCAGCACGTAGATGCGGTCGGCGTAGCGCACGCTGGCCAGGCGGTGGGTGATGAGGATGACCGTCCGGCCCTCGGCGTGGTCGCGGATGCGCTCGAACAGGGCGTGCTCGGCGCGGGCGTCCAGGGCGGCGGTGGGCTCGTCGCAGATCAGCAGTTCGGCGTCCCGGTGGAAGCCGCGGGCGACCGCGATGCGCTGCCACTGGCCGCCGGACAGCTCCTGGCCGTCCTTGAACCGCCGGTCGAGCAGGGTGCGGTAGCCGTGCGGCAGCGCGGCGACGACCTCGTCCGCCCCGGCCACCGACGCCGCCGCGTGCAGGGCGGGCTCGCCTCGGCCGGTGCCCATCGTGATGTTGTCCCGTACGGTCAGCGGCCACCGGGTGTGGTCCTGGGCGATCACCGCGGTACGGCGGCGCAGGTCGTCGGGGTCCACTTCGGCCAGGTCGGTGTCGTCCCAGCGGACCACGCCCGACTCCGGGGCGTACAGGCCGGCGAGGATCTTGGCCAGCGTGGTCTTGCCCGAGCCGTTCTCGCCGACGAGCGCCACGACCTCGCCGCGCTCGATCTCGACGGACACCCCGCGCAGGGCGGGGGCGGCGGCGCCGGGGTAGGTGAAGGTCACCTCGCGGGCGGTGAGGCGGTCGAACCCCGCCGGGGCGGGACCGCCGCCGGGCCTGGGCAGGCGGCGCTCGGCGTCCGCGCAGAACTGCAGGAAGTCGGTGAAGTACAGGCCCTGCTCGTAGAGGCTGTTGGTGGCGAACATCAGGTTGCTCAGCGACTGCTGCCCCGACCTGATGGCCAGGACCGCGGTGCCCGCCACGGCCAGCGGGATCGCCCCCACCGCGAGGAGCACGCCGAGCGCGGCGTAGACCAGCCCGGCGCCGAGCCCGCCGAGCGCCTGGCCCACCAGCCTGGCGACGGTCTGGCGGCGGGCCAGCCGGAGCATCACGTCCTGCTCGGCGCGGGCGACGGCGTCGTACAGGCGCAGCAGGAACGGGCGCATGGTGAACGAGCGGAGCTCCGCGGCCGGCTCCCGTTCGGCCAGCAGCTCGGCGACGATCCACTTGCGGCGGCGGGCGGGGATGAGCCCGTGCATGGTGGTGTAGCGCATGCGGGCGCTGCGCACGGCGGCCCAGGTGTCGGGCAGCACGGCCAGCAGGAGCAGCGGCAGCAGCGCGGGGTGCAGCACGCCGAGCACCCCGGCCGTGGCGGCGATCCCGATCAGGGCGGTCATCACGTCCACGGCCTCGGAGACGACCGAGTCGGCCACGACCGCGCCGCGGTTGTTCGCCCGTTCCAGCGCGTCGTGGAAGCCGGGGTCGTCGTAGGCGACGAGCTCGACGTGGCTGGTCAGGCCGTACAGGCGCTGCTCGGTGGCGCGGGAGATCTGTGGGGTCAGCCGGGCCTGCGCCCAGCCCGCGCCGCCCTGCACGGCGGCGCCGAGCGCCGCCGACACCCCGACGAGGACGAGGCTGGGCAGCGCGGCCATCACCCGGTCGGGGGTGGGCCCCTGGCTGAACAGGGCGGTCAGCACGCCGGTGGTGGCCAGCAGCCCGAACGCGGTGAACACCCCGCCGAGCAGGTGGAGCCCGATCGCGGCGGCGGTGTCGCGGCGGCTGGCCGTCCAGGCGATCCGCATGGCCCGGGCGACCAGGGAGGGCAGGCGGCGGGCGACCGTCAGGAAGCCGACCTCGGCCATGGTGTCGGAGTGGGGGTACCAGTCGGCGACGGAGACGTCGTGGAGTTCGAGGGGTTCGTCCGGCATAGGCCGAGTGTGCGTCGCGAGAGCGACGGTGATCAACAAGAACTCCACAGATGCTCAACACGACGATGATCATGATCGGCCGGTGCAGGACCCTCTGGAATCGCCCTGGCCGCCTACGTCCGGGAGCGTGGCGCACCGCGCCCGGCACTGGTACCAGCTCGGACACGAGCCGGGCCTGCCCGGCGGGCACGTGCTCTATCCGCACGGGCTGGCACACCTCGTCATCGTGCTGGACGGCGGGCCGTGCGAGCCGGCGGTCTTCGGGCTGCGCACCCGGCCCGTCGAGGTCGGCGTGCCGGTCGGGGCGCGCAGCCTGGACGTCTGCATGACGCCGCGCGTCGCCCACGCCGTGTTCGGGCTGCCGATGAACCGGCTGGTGGACGCGCCCGTGGAGCTGCGGGAGGCGACCGGTCGCGCAGGGGAGCGGCTGGTCGGGGCGTTGCGCGCGGCGTCGTCCTGGCCGGAGGTGTTCGTGCTGGCCGACCGTTTCCTGCGCGACCGGCTCGGCGGGTACGTCCCGGAGACCGACGTGGTCACCCGGGCGTGGCGGCTGCTCGCCGGCCGCGGGGGCCGGTTGCCGGTGGCCGAGCTGTGCCGGCGGACCGGCATGAGCGAACGCCTGCTGGAGCTGCGCTTCCGCGAGCAGGTGGGCCTGCCGCCCAAGGCGTCGGCGCGCCTGCTGCGCCTGTGGCGGGCCCTGCGCCTGCTGGCCCGTCGCCGGCCGGGCGCTCGGGTGGCGATCGAGTGCGGCTTCTACGACCAGGCCCACCTGGCCCGCGACTGCAAGGCGCTGACCGGACGCCGTCCGTCCTGGTTCGCGCGGGCTGATCGTGCCGTTCGGCAACATGTCGAACATTTCGGGTTTGTCCAAGACTGGCTCGTCGGCGTGGATGACCATGACGAAGGCGGGTGATCGGCACCCGCCCACGAGGGGAGAGGCAAACCGATGACGGCGCTTCTGGAACTGGAACCGCGGCTCGCCGGCGAGACGACGATCGAGCCCGCCGCCCTGTTCGACGACGAGTACGGCAGCCTGCACCTGCGGCTGGGCTGCGTGCCCACCTGCATCTGCCGCAGCGGATCGAGCAACTGCCAGCGCTCGACGGTGGTGTGACGGAGCCTCGGCCGGACCAGTCGATCACTCGCACCGATGATGACCGACACTGATCACGAGCAGATCGAACGCCTTGTGCGGCGCCTCGCCGAGGGGCGTCCACACACCGTCCGTAGGAGCTCGCTGTGGCTGATGGTGGACGTCCCGGCGTTCGATCTGCCCGACCACGGGTGGAAGCTGCACCTGTCCTCGCGGGAGTCCGGGTACGCGGAGTTCGCCGAGTTCGTCGTCCCCGCGCTGCTGGACCTGGGCTGCCCCTTCAAGCTCGCGCGCACCTCCGTCCTGCTGGGCGCGCTCAATGACGGGCTTCGCAACCCGGCCGCCGTCGGCAAGGCGTGCACGGTCTACCCGCCGCAGGACCGCGTCCGCGAGATCGGGCTGTCGCTCGCCGGGCTGCTGCGGGGCCGCAAGGGGCCCCGCGTGGTGAGCGACCGGCGGGTGGCCGACGACGCGCCCGTCTACTACCGGTACGGCCCCTTCATCGCCTCCTGGCACGCCAACGCGGGAGGCCAGGTCGCCACCCGCCTGTACGGCCCCGCCGGCGAGGTCTTCGACGGCGAGGCGTCCCTGACCTACCGCCAGCCCCCGTGGGCCGAGGACCCGTTCACCGGCGCCGCCGCCGGCCCGACCGGCCAGGCGGTGATCGGCGGCCGGTACCGGATCACCGCCGGCGTGTACGAGTCCGCCCGGGGCAGCGTCTTCCGCGCGCTCGACGAGCGGAACGGCTCGACCGTCGTCGTCAAGCAGGCCAGGGCGTACGTCCTGGAGTCCGAGGACGGGCTGGACACCCGCCTGCGGCTGCGCAACGAGCGGCGGGTGTTGTCGATGCTCGGCGATGTCGAGGGCGTGCCGCGTTTCCTCGACCACTTCCGGCACGGCGACGACGAGTTCCTGGTGATCACCGACGCCGGCGAGCGCAACCTGGAACAGGACCTGCTGGCCGCCGGGCGTTATCCGGTCGCCGCCGAGGACCCGCCGCCCGGCCGTGCCCTGGAGGACCTGGCCTGCTCTCTGGCCCGCACGCTCTCGCAGGTTCACGAGCGCGGCGTCATCATGTACGACCTGGCCCCCAAGAACGTCGTCACCGGCGCGCGGCCCTTCCTCGTCGACTTCGGGTTCGCCGCGGCCGGCGGCCTGCACATGAAGGGCGGCACCTTCGGCTACATGCCCGAACGGCAACGCCGCCGGATGGAGCCGCTGGACCACGACGACTGGCACGGGCTCGGCATGACCCTGTGGTACGCGGCCGGCTTCCAGCAGCCGGTCGAGTCCGACGACGACTTCGACCTGCCGCGGCGGCGGGCCCTGCAGCAGATCCACCGCGCCTTCGGGCCGGCCCCGCAGGGCGTGATCGGCGCGATCGCCGAGCTGTTGAGCGGCGACCCCGACCGCGCCCGAGCGGCGGCCCGTGCCCTCGCCCACGACGGCGGCGCCACCTTCCGCGTCCTCTACCGCCCCTCTTCTGGCTCTTCCAACTCTTCCGGCTTCTCCGGCTTCTCCGGCTTCTCCGGCTTCTCCGGCTTCTCCGGCTTCTCCGGCTTCTCCGGCTTCTCCGGCGCGGAAGGCGGTGGTGACGGGGCCGGCGGCCGGGCGGAGACCGAGGGCGTGCCGGAGCTGCCCGCGCCGCCGCGGGTGGACCGCGCCCTGATCGCCGACCTGGTCCGCAGCGTCCGGGCCGACCTGGTGGCGCAGACGGCGACGGTGATCGACGGCCACTCCGACTCCTCGGCCGAGCACGACGCCAGCCTCTACAGCGGCTCGGCCGGAGTGGCGGCCGAGCTGCTGCGGCACCGCGACGACCCCGACGTGGCCGCGCTCCTGCCCCGGCTGCTGGAGCACGCCAGGACCACCGCCGCCCGCACCGCGCTCCCGCACGGCCTGTACGCCGGCCGTACGGGCGTGGACCTCGTGCTCCAGGAGGCCGGGGTCTGCCCGCACCCTCCGGTGCCGGGCGAGGACTGGACCCCCGAGGGCCCCGACGTCATCATCGGGGCCGCCGGGGTCGGGCTCGGCCACCTGATCCTGCACGGCCGGGGGCTCGGCGACGACCATCTGCGGGTGGCCGAGCGCTGCGTGGAGCTGATCGCGACCGGCACGGCGCCGTCGCCGTACACGAGCGAGCGGTATCCGGAGACGGCCGGGTTCGAGACCGCCGTGGGCTACGCGCACGGCCTGGCCGGCGAGATCGACTTCCTGCTGGAGTACGCCGAACGCACCGGCGAGGACAGGGCGGCGGAGCTGGCCGCCGTCAAGCTGCGCGAGCTGGCCGGGCGCACCGAACCACTGCTGGCCAAGGCGGCGGGACGGGCGGCGATGCCGCTCGCGATCTCCTGGTGCCAGGGGCACGCCGGGGTCGGGCGGGTGCTGCTGCGGGCCGGGACCGTGCTCGGGGAGCCGCGCCACACCGAGTTGGCGGTCCGGTGCGCCGAGGTGTGCCTGGGCTGGCTGCCCCGGCTGGTCGTGGTCGGGCCGTGCTGCGGCGTGTCCGGGGTGGGCCACCTGCTCGTGGACCTGGCCGTGGCCACCGGCGAACCGCGCTACCGCGACGCGGCCCGCGACGCCGTGACCCAGCTCCTGCTGCGCAGCGGCGGCACGCACGACCGTCCCGTCTTCGTCACGGGGCTGCCGGGCGAGGGCGGGCCGTCGTGGGCGCAGGGGCTCACGGGCGTCCTGACGTTCCTGCGCCGCCTGCGCGACGACGGCGGCCCGGTCCTGCTCTCCTGACCACACCCGGCGGCGAGGCAGAAACCGTGGGCGCGGACACCGTGGGCGCGGCACCTCGACCTCGCTCGCCGGCCTCAGCGTGACCGACGCCCGCCCCTGGCTCGCGGCGTCACCTCCGAACGGTCCGGGCGGCCGGTTGTCGCGCGCCGCCGGCCGCCCGGCTCTCTTTCCTCAACTCGCTAGGCAGCCCGCCACGACGGCTCTACGCCGCGCTGTGGCTGACCTCGGTCTCGTCCAGGCGTGGCAGATGTGGTTCGACAACGTGCAGGTGAATCAACACACGCTCCATGGATGGTCGATCCTGGCCTTGGGGCGTGCGGGCAAGCTGGTCACCTTCACCGCCGGCTTGACGATCATCCTCGACATCGCGGGACAGCAACGTCTCACAGCCGTCGCCACATGGCTTGCCGTGAACGCGATCGAGCCGACCTCCTGCTCTTCGGACTCCTGATGACCGTCTGGTGGTTCGCCCTGGCGGCGCTCACTCCCGACTGGCGACCTCCGAACGCGGCTGTTGGGATACTCACGAACATGGCCATCGGGCTGATCGGCACCGTTGTCGGTGGCTTCGCGGCCTGGTGGGCATGGCTGGGCACGCGCTTGCTGATGGGCTGGACACTGGCGAACCTGGCCAAGTGGCTGGAGCATCCACAAGCTGTGCACTTTCGTGTCCTGTCGCTGGTGGCGCTCGTGGTCGGCTTCCACTTCGACCTGCTCAGCTCATAGGCGACGCCGGAGACGTATCCGGCTGCCGGCCGCCACGGCCTGCCTCCAGCACGCGCAGGCTGGTAACGCCTTCGCTACTTCAGGTCCGCCGCCGCCGGCTCCGGGGCACCCTGGAGACATGTCGAAGACGTCGTCCGGGGCAGGACGCGCGACGGGATCGCAGCTGTGGCGGGTTGTGGCGATCGCCGCGGCCGTCGTGCTGGGGCTCTGTCTGGTGGCTGGGGTGCTGTGGTTCTTCGCCGATCCCTTGCACCTGCCCGACCAGGTGCTGCAGGTGCTGGATCAGCGGGCAAGCGTGGTCGGCATGTTCACCGGCATGGCGCTGGGCGCGGCGGCCCTGCTGGTGGCGGTGCTGGCGTTGCGTGCGCAGTTGCGCGCCGAGCAGAGCCCGACAGCGGCCGGGCAGAGCCCGGCAGCGGCCGGGCAGGGTGCACCGCCTGGGGTGCCGGACTCCAGCGAGCGGACGGTCGCCATCGGCGGAGACGATTCCGGCATCGTCTCGACCGGTGACGGCGCGCGGAACGTGCAGATGCGGGCCGAGGCATCCGGGGAGGGCCGGGTGTACCAGGCAGGCGGCGACCAGACCATCAACGAGCGATGACCACCACCCCGCTGGACGAACCTCGGGAGCGGCCGGACGTCCAGATGGATGGCAGCGCTCGCGAGCACGGCCGAACGTACCAGGCGGCCCACGACCAGATCATCAATGAGATCACCCACCAGGGCCCGCGGCGGCCGCTGCCTCCCGTCGGCGCTGTGCGGGTTCCGGCGGGGTTGTCGGGCCTGCCGCGCCGCCCCGCGGCCGCCTTCGTCGGCCGGGCCCCGGCCATGACGGCTCTGCGCCGGACGCTGCGGGACACGACGGCCGCGGGCCTGATCAGCCAGGCCGTGCTCGGGCTGGGGGGCGTCGGCAAGAGCGAACTGGCCCTGCAGTACGCCTGCCACCACCACGACGAGTATCAGCTGGTGTGGTGGATCGACGCCGACGGCCCCGACCGGATCCGGGCCGGCCTGGCCGCCCTGGCCAGGGCGCTGACCTGTGGCGTCGACTCGATCGCCGCCGGGCAGACGACCGTCGAGGAAGCCGCCGCCTGGGCGTTGAGCTGGCTGGCCACCCACCCTGGCTGGCTGGTCGTGCTCGACAACGTCGAGGAGGTCGCCGACGTCGAGCCGTACCTGGCCCGCCTCGTGCACGGCCACGTGCTGATCACCACCCGCCGCGACATCGGCTGGCAGCACCTGAACGTCACCCCGCTCCGGCTGGAGCTGCTGACCCGCGAGGCGGCGATCGGCCTGCTGGCCGGCCTGGTCGGCCCGCCGGACTCCGCCGACCCGGGCAGGCTGGCGGAGCTGGCCGAACAGCTGGGGGATCTGCCGCTCGCGCTGACCCAGGCCGGCGCCTACATCGCCCGCACCCCTCGCATGAACCTGGCCGCGTACCTGCGGCTGCTGAGCGACATCCCCGCCAGGATGTACGCCACCACCGCGACCGCCGGGGGCGACGCCGAGCGCGTGGTGGCCAAGGTGCTGACGCTCAGCCACCTTCGCATCCAGGCCGTCAACCCCCTGGCCATCGACGTGCTGAACCTGCTTGCCTGTTTCGCCCCCGACAACCTGCCCGGCTCCGTTCTGGACGGCCTGCCGGAGACCGACCAGATCGAGGTCGGCGACGCACTGGCACTGCTGGAGTCCTACAGCCTGATCACCATCGCCCGCGGCCCCGTCGAGCTCGTGCCCGGTGAGCCCGAGGACCTCGTCAGCGTGCACCGGCTCGTCCAGGCCGTCACTCTGCACCAGCTCACCCCCGCCCAGCGCGATCGAACGCACCGCATCGCGTCGGATCTGATCCTGTCCGCGCTCCCCGACGATCCGGACACGATCGGTGCCTGGCCCGCCTACCAGGCACTCCTCCCGCACGCCCGCGCCGTGCTGCCGGGGGGCTCACCCGGCCTGAACCGGCTCGTCACCTATCTCAGCGCCAGCGGTGACTACGCCAACGCCGTCCGGCTCCAGCAGGACATCTACACCCATGCGGCGGCAACGCTGAGCGCCGAACACCCCGTCATCCTGTCCATCCGGCACAACCTCGCCTCCTACACGGGGCAGGCGGGGGACGCGGCCGCCGCCCGCGACCAGTTCGCCGCGCTGCTCCCCGTCGAAGAACGCGTCCTGGGGGCGGACCATCCCGACACCCTGACCACCCGGCACAACCTGGCCCGCTGGACGGGGGAGGCCGGGGACGCGGTCACCGCCCGCGACCAGTACCCCGCCCTGCTCCTCATCCACGAACGCGTCAAAGGCGCGGAACACCCCGACACCCTGACCGCCCGGCACAACCTCGCCTACTGGACCGGGCGGGCCGGGGACGCGGCCGCGGCCCGCGACCAGTTCGCCGCCCTGCTCCCCGTCCACGAACGCGTCCAGGGCGCGGAACACCCTGACACCCTGACCACCCGGAACAACCTGGCCCGCTGGACGGGGGAGGCCGGGGACGCGGCCGCCGCCCGCGACCAGATCGCCGCGCTGCTGCCCATCAGGGAACGCGTCCAGGGCGCGGAACACCCTGACACTCTGGCCACCCGGGCCAACCTGGCCCGCTGGACGGGGGAGACGGGGGACGCGGCCGCCGCCCGCGACCAGTACGCGGCGCTGCTCCCCGTCGAAGAACGCGTCCGGGGGGCGGAACACCCGGCCACCCTGATCACCCGGGCCAACCTGGCCCGCTGGACCGGGCGGGCGGGGGACGCGGCCGGCGCCCGTGACCAGTACGCCGCGCTGCTCCCCGTCCACGAACGGGTCCAGGGCGCCGAACACCCTGACACACTGGCCACCCGCGCCAACCTGGCGCGCTGGACGGGGGAGGCCGGGGACGCGGCCGCCGCCCGCGACCAGATCGCCGCGCTGCTGCCCGTCCGGGAACGCGTCCAGGGCGTAGAGCACCCCGCCACCCTGACCACCCGGGCGAACCTCGCCCGCTGGACGGGCGAGGCGGAGGCTGACGCGGCCGCCGCCCGCGACCAGTACGCCGCGCTGCTCCCGATCGAAGAACGCGTCCGGGGCCCGGAACACCCCCACACCCTGACCACCCGAGCCAACCTGGCCCACTGGACCGGGGAGGCGGGGGCCGACGCGGCCGCCGCCCGCGACCAGTACGCCGCCCTGCTTCCCATCCACGAACGGGTCCAGGGCCCCGAACACCCCCACACCCTGACCACCCGGCACAACCTCGCCTACTGGACCGGGCTGGCCGGGGACGCGGCCGCCGCCCGCGACCAGTACGCCGCGCTGCTCCCCATCCACGAACGCGTCCAGGGCGCCGAACACCCCCACACCCTGGCCACCCGGCACAACCTCGCCTACTGGGCAGCGCGAACAGCGGAGACGGAGCCGAGTGACGGATGATCGTCGAAGGCCGGTCTCTCCGCTGCCGCGTGGGCGGCGGTGCGGGCAGGAGTCACCGGGTTCGCGTCACCAGCTCGCCGATCTCGGGGAGGACGGCGTCCGCGACCGTGATCTTCCGCTGGATGAGCCCGTTGGCGTGGAACAGGTCGGCGGCGTGCTGCTGCTCGGCGACGAACTCCGCGCTGACCGGGTGCAGCCCCCACGGGCGGGTGCGCAGCGCGTGCTCCCACGCGTCCAGGTCGCCGTCGAACAGGGCCGCGGCCTCGCGCGGGTGCTCCTCCGTCCAGCGGTCCGCCCGCTGCAGCGCGGTGACGATCCTGGCCAGCTCCTCCGGCTGTTCCTGGGCGAAGTCGCGGCGGGTGAACCAGAGCGAGCGGTGGCTGAACAGGCCCTCGGTCTCCACCAGCGTCCGGGTGCGCGACTCGACCGGCGTCAGGTCCGGGTAGGAGCCCACCCAGGCGTCCACGTCGCCGTTCACCAGCAGCTCGGCGGCGTTGCCGTAGGCGTCCACCGGGACGATGTCGCCCCACCCGAGCCCGGCCCGCTCCAGCGCCAGCAGCAGCAGGGTGGTCTGCCAGGAGCCGTGCCCGAGCGCCACCCGCCTGCCCTTCAGCTCCGCCACCGAGCCGATCGGGGAGTCGTCCCGCACCACCAGGCGGCCGTTCTCGACCCGCGGCCCCGAGATCGCCACGTACACGATGTCGTGCCCCTTGGCCTGGGCGGTGACCGGGGGCGTGGAGCCGGTGCCGATGAAGTCGTATCCGCCGTCGAACAGGTGGTCGCCGTGGGCGGACGGCAGGGCCCGGGTGGGATCGACGCGCTCGCCCCGGCCGAGGGCGTTCAGGTCCACCCATTCGACGTCGGGCAGCAGGTCGCGGTGGCGGGCCACCCAGAGCGTGTTGTTCTGCGGGAAGAAGCCGACCTTGGTGGTCATCAGGAGCGTCCTTTCAGTAGCGGCAAAACGTGGCGGCCCACGCGGCGGGCCTCTTCGAGATGGGGGATCCCGGCCAGGATGAGGGCGTCCACCCCGAGGTCAAGCAGCCGGTCGAGCTGGTCGGCGACCTGGTGGTAGTCGCCGACCAGGCCGAAGGCCGGGCCGTCGCGCAGCTGGCTGAACCCGCCCCACACGTGGGGGGCGACCTCCAGGGCGCGGGGGTCGTCACCGGCTCCGGCGACGAAGGCGCGGCTGCGCCGCACGCCGACGGAGTCGCCCTCGCCGGCGTCGCTCTCGCGCGGCCGGGCCCGCCAGCCGGCCTCGATCTCCGCCCACGCCTCCTCCTCGCTCTCCCGGGCCAGCAGGTCCACCCGCACGGCGAACCGGGGCGGCGTGGCACTGTGCGCGCGCACCGCGTCGAACTTCTCCTTCAGCGCCTCGAACGGCTCCAGCCAGGACAGGTAGTAGTCGGCGTGCCGGCCGGCGGCGTCGATGGCGGCGGGGGAGGAGCCGGAGAAGAAGATCTCGGGGAACGGCTGCCCGGCCAGCTCCTCCGGCAGCCCGGCGTTCTCCACCTGGTAGAAGCGGCCCCGGTGGGTGTGCCCGCCCTGCCAGACGCCCTTGAGCACGTCCAGGAACTCCGAGGTGCGCGCGTAGCGGTCGTCGTGGTCGACCTTGTCGCCCCACCAGAGCTGCGCCGGGCCGCCGCCGCCGGAGATGACGTTGTAGACGATCCGGCCGCCGGTGGCCCGTTGCAGCGTGGCCGTCATCCGGGCGGCCTGGACGGGGTGCAGGAAGCCGGGCTGGAAGGCCACCATGAAGCGGTACGACGTGGTCTCGCGGGCCAGCGTCGCGGCGGCGGCCCACGGGTCGTCGGTGTGCGGGAAGTTCGGCAGCAGCCCGCCGGTGAAGCCGCTGTCCTCGGCGGCCCTGGCGACCTCGGCCATGTAGTCGGCGTGGGTGTAGCCGTCGTCGCGGCCGTCCCTGGTGCCGGGGGCGGTGCCGCCGGGGGCGAAACCGCCTCGGCTGCGGACGCGGCGGCGCAGCGAGGGCTGGTCGCCCTCCATGTGGATGCGCCAGTAGATGTCAACGGTCAACAGACCGCTCCTTCACGTGCTCGCCGAGGCGGTAGACGTCCTCGGTCTGGAGGAAGAACTCGGTGACGCCGAGCGCGGCGTACTCGTCGGCGGCCTCGACCGAGGGCAGGCGCACGCCGTAGCGCAGGCCGGGCAGCTCGGGGACGAGGGCCGCCACGTCGTCAGCGGCCGCGAAGACGTGCACGTCGGCGTGGCGGCGCGACAGCTCCAGGGCCTCGGGCGAGGCGCCCGACAGGTGCACCTCGGGGAAGGGCGGGGACGACAGCGGCGCGCCGATGCCGCCCTTGACCACTTCGTAGAAGTCCCCGGCGAAGTCGAACGGGCCGCCGCCCCAGACGCCCTTGGCCACGGTGAGGAACTCGTCGGCGCGGGCGAACCGGGCGGCGCCGGTCAGGAAGTCGCCCTGCGCCCTGGCCACGGCCGGGTCCAGGTCCACCGCGAGCCGCCAGCCGAGCCGTCCGGCGGAGAAACGCTGCAGGGACGCCGACAGCTTGGCCGCGTAGACCGGCGTGGCCACGGCGGGGTGGAACTCGGCGACGACCCGCAGGTGGCGGGTGCGGCGCAGGGCGTTGGCGGCGACGACGAGAGATTCCTGGCCGGCGGCGTCGAAGGGCGAGAGCGCGCCCGCCCACCCGGACAGGTCCGCGGCCACGGCGGCCCGTCCGGCGGGGTCGGTGAGCGCCGGCCGCACGTCGGTGACGAAGGCCGGCAGCTCGGCGGGGGCGGGGCTCGTGGTGGGCAGGACCAGGTGGAAGCGCGCGGTGCGGTGCGTCGTCATGCCGCCGCCCCCAGCGGGACCTCTTCCAGCAGGGCGTCGATGCGCGGGAGCAGCTCCCCGGCCAGCGGCTCGATCTGGGTGTCCAGCACGAACAGGCCGCGCGTGACGTGCCGCGCGCCGAGCACGCTCAGCACCGGGCGCAGGGCGTAGTCCACGGCCAGCAGGTGGGCCGGGGTGCCGCCGGTGGCGATCGGCACCACCGTCTTGCCGGCGAACGCGCCCTGCGGCAGGACGTCCAGGAACGCCTTCAGCAGGCCGGTGTAGGACGCCTTGTAGATCGGGGTGGCGACGACGATCGTGTCGGCCGCGGCCACCTGCGCGGTGGCGCCGGCCAGCTCGGGATGGGCGGTGTCGCCGCGCAGCAGGGCCTCGGCGGGCAGGTCGCGAAGGCGCAGGACGGTGGCGGGCCGGCCCAGCCGCCCGGCCAGGTGGTCGAGCAGGCGTACGGTGCGCGAGGCGGCCGATGGGCTGCCGGAGATGAGCAGGACGGACATGTCAGATCTTTCCTAGGGGTTCAGCGGAAACGGGCGGCGTCCGGGTCGGCCGCGGCGACTGGCCCGTCTCGTCGAGGAAGCCGGGCGGCGGCAGGTGGTACGGCGGCTCGGCGCCGGCCGGCAGGAGCGCGGGCTCGCGGTCGCGGGAGTCGAACTCCGCGCCGACCGCCGCCAGCGTCTCGGGCTGCTCGACCAGCGTGACCGCCGCCGTGGCCAGGTAGCGGGCGGCGGCCAGCAGCCCGGCGTGCGCGATCGGGGTGCCGGTCGCCGCGGTGGCCGCCCACGAGTGCAGGGGCACCCCGAGCGGCACCACGGCCGCGACCAGGCTGAGGTGCGGCGCCGTCCAGCTCACCTCGGAGGTGTCGCTGGACGGGCCGCCGAGGTCGGGACCGGCGGGCGGGCGCAGCGGCAGCACCTCGCCGGCCAGGCCGGCGGCCGGCCGGCCGATCGCCGCCTGCAGCCGCCGCGCGAACGCGTCGTCGGCGTCGGTGAACGCCGGTGGCCCCAGCTCGCTCATCGTGTGGTGCAGCAGCTCGGCGCCCGCCCGGTTGCCGAGCCCCTGCCTGATGGCGGTGACCAGGCGGTGCTCCAGCCGGGTCCCGCTGCCGGCGGCGGCGGCGTGGGCGCAGGTCACGACCTGGTCGTAGAGGGTCCTGGCGGCGGCGGCCGTGGACTCGCGGACGTAGACCCACACCGTCTGGAGGTCGGGGGTGACGTTGGGGGCGCCGCCGCCGCTGATCATGTAGCTGACCCGGCCGGAGGGGGAGACGTGGCCGGCGCGCAGGCGCTCGACCATCTCCGTCAGCAGCAGCGCGCCGTCCAGGCCGCTGCGGGTGCCCAGCGGGTTCGAGCCGTGGCCGGGCGAGCCGAGGAAGGAGAACGTGGCCGAGTACAGGGCGCTGGTGACGTCCCAGCCGGTGCCGGTGACGGGGGCGGGGTGCCAGTCGAGGAAGGCGTCCAGCCCGTCGTAGGCGCCGTCGCGCACCGCGTACGCCTTCCCGACCAGGTGCTCCTCGCCGGTGGAGGCGAACACCTTGATCGTGGCCCGGTTCCCCAGTGCCGTGGCGGCGGCGATGGCCGCGCCTGCCGACGCCGCCGCCAGGGCGTTGTGGCCGCAGCCGTGGCCGGGGCCGTAGGCGGGGGCGTACTCGTCGCCCTCGACCGTGACCGGCTCGTGCCGGGCCGCGCCGGCGCGCTGGGACAGGCCGGGCAGGGCGTCGTACTCGACGTTGAAGCCCAGCACCGGC
This sequence comes from Nonomuraea sp. NPDC049637, assembly GCF_040675235.1. Lineage (NCBI taxonomy): Bacteria > Bacillati > Actinomycetota > Actinomycetes > Streptosporangiales > Streptosporangiaceae > Nonomuraea > Nonomuraea sp. NPDC049637. The sequence goes on along the minus strand of NZ_JBFAOM010000002.1, from coordinate 28,279 downwards.
CCGCGGTCGCCGTGGGTGGCGACGAACGCGGCAGGAAGGCCGGCCGTGCCCCACGCGATCGTGAAGCCGTGCGCGCGCAGGAGCGCGGCGGTGGCCAGGGCCGAGCGCCATTCGCGCAGCGACGGCTCGGCGTAGGCCCAGATCCGGTCGGCGAGCCCGGTCAGCGCGGCGGCGTTCCCGGCGATCCAGCCCGCCGCCGTCGTGGTCCTGCTCATGGCCCTGCTCACGGCACTTCTCCCGGGCGCCGTCATGGCGCCGCTCCCGCGTGGGTGTCCACGCCGAGGTCGGCGAGCAGCCGGCGGCGCAGCTCGACGAAGTCGGGGTCGGTGCGGTCGCGCGGCCGGTCGAGCTCGACCGGCACATCGGTGACGAACGTGCCCGAGCGCAGCACCGCGATCCGGTCGGCGAGCAGGATCGCCTCCTCCACGTCATGCGTGACCAGCACCACGGCCGGGCGGTGCCGGGCGCACAGCTCGGCGATCAGGTCCTGCATGTGCAGCCGGGTCAGGGCGTCCAGCGCGGCGAACGGCTCGTCGAGCAGCAGCAGCTCCGGCTCGCGTACCAGGGCCCTGGCCAGCGCGACCCGCTGGGCCTCGCCGCCGGACAGCGTCGCGGGCCAGGCGTCGGCGTGGCCGCTCAGCCCCACCTCGGCCAGGGCCGCCAGGCCCTTGGCACGGGCGGCGCGGCCCTGCCCGATGATCACGTTGGCGAGAGCGCGCTTGGACGGGACGAGCCGCGGCTCCTGGAAGACGACGGTGCGCACCGGCGGCACCAGCACGCTGCCGCCGCCGGCCGCGTCCAGCCCGGCCAGGATGCGCAGGAGCGTGGTCTTGCCGGTGCCGCTCGCGCCGAGCAGCGCCAGGAACTCGCCGCGCCGCACGTCCAGATCCACCCCGTCGAGCACGGCGCGTTCGCCGAAGACCTTGCGCAGCCCCCGGGTGCGTACGGCGAGGCTCATCGGATCGTCACCGCCCTGCGCCAGGGCATCGTGACCCGCTCGGCCAGCCGCAGGGCCAGGTCGGCGGCGAGCCCGATCACCGCGTACAGCAGCACGCACAGAGCGAGGATGTCGGTGCGCAGGTAGTCGGTGGCCCGGGCCATGAGGTAGCCGAGCCCGGCCGTCACGTTGATCTCCTCGGCGGCGATGAGCGCGATCACGCTGAGCGTGGTGGACAACCGCAGCCCGGCGAAGATCGACGGCAGCGCGCCCGGCAGCACGACCTCGCGGGCGATGGCCAGCCGGCCGAGCCCGAACGAGCGGGCCGCCTCGACGACCTTGCGGTCCACGTTGCGCACCCCGCTGGAGACGTTGATGTACATGGGGAACGTGCAGGCCACCCCGATCAGCAGGATCTTGGACGCTTCCTCGATCCCGAACCACACGATGAACAGCGAGGTCAGCGCCAGGAACGGGATGGCGCGCAGGGCCTGCATCGAGGAGTCGACGAGCTCCTCGCCGAGCCGGGTGAAGCCGGAGACGACGCCCAGCGCCAGCCCCGTGGAGGCGCCCAGCAGCAGGCCGAGCCCGGCCCTGGTGACCGACACGCGCAGCGCCTCGGGGAGCTGGCCGTCGGCCCACAGCTCGCCGAAGGTGTCGACGACGTCCTGAGGGCCGGCGAGCACGTCCTGGGTGAGGGCGCCGGTGGCGGTGGCCGCGTACCAGGCGGCGAGCAGCAGGACGGGGCCGGTGGCGCGCAGCGCGAGCGTGACGGCCGGGTGGCGGCCGGACGAGCGCGGCGGCTGGGGGGCGACGAGCCCTTCGACGCCGGCCTCCGTGTGCGTGGCCAGGCTCATGACCGGGCGCTCCCGAGCGTGGTCACGTCCACGACGTGCTGGGAGACGTCCAGCGGCGCGGTGAGCACCTTCTGGTCGAGAAAGAACCTCGCCACGTCCTGATATTTCGTGATTTCGGCGGCGGTGACCGCCTGGGCGGGCCTGCCCTTCTTCTGGATGCCGACCACGAGCTCCTTCTGCTCGCCCTGCACGGCCTGCGGGCCGGTCTGGGTGAAGACGTTCAGGTACGCCGCCGGATCGGCGATCTCCTTGGCGCTGCCCTCCTTGATGAACGCGAACAGCGCCTTGACCACCTCGGGATGCTCCTGCAGCAGCTTGTTGGCGGCCACGTAGATCACGTAGTTGTCCGACTTGATCGCCTCGCCGTCGGCCAGGACGCGCGCGTCCAGATCGGTGACGGCGGGGATGAGGAAGGTGGAGAAGGTGGACCAGGCGTCCACCTTGCCCGAGCCGAAGACCGGCGCGGTCTGCGGCGGCGGCAGGTAGACCCGCTTGACCTTCTCGACCGGCACGTCGAACGTCTGCAACGCCTTGAGCAGCAGGTACTCGCTGGTGCCGCCGTGCCCGACGGCCACGCTGCGCCCGGCCAGATCGGCCACGGACCTGATCGGCGAGTCCTTCTTCACCACGATGCCCTCCCCGGCCAGGTCGGGCGGGACGGTGGCGAAGATCTTGAAGCTGGGCTTGACGGCCAGCGCGGTGACGCCGGAGGTGATCGAGCCGGTGGCGATGTCGAGCGAGCCCGCGTTGATGGCCTGGGCGGCCGGGGCGAACACGGAGAAGTCGCCGGCCCACTTGACCTTGGCGTTGACCTTGGCCAGGGCCGCGTCCAGGCTGCCGTCCTTCTTCGCGACGGCCAGGAAGCCGCTGTTGCCGGGGTCGGAGATGCGCACGACGACCTGCTCCTGGCCGGCGGCGGTGGTGGTGTCCTGGCCGCCGCAGGCCGTGGCCAGGAGGGCGAGCGGAAGGGCGAGCAGCAGCTTACGCATGGGTGACTCCTTGGAGCGGGGTGTGGTCGGCCCAGGCGGCGACGTCCACGGGTGATTCGAGGAAGCCGTGGCCGCGCAGGAAGCGCTCCTGCTCGGCCAGCAGGTCGAGGCGTTCGGCGGACAGGTCGAGGTGGAGGGAGGCGCCGGGGCGGTAGGCCGCGGCCACGCCGGTCGCGCCGGCGCCGGTCTCCGCGCCCAGGATCCTGGCCACCTCGGACGGGTGCGCGGCGGCCCAGTCCGCGGCGCGCAGCAGGACGGCCAGGAAGCGGGTGACCACCTGCGGATGCTCGTCCAGCAGGCGCTGGTGGACGGTGATCGGGCGGGGGGTGCCGTTGTTGATCCGCGCGCGCCGGTCCGGCACGGCGTCCAGGTCGATGCCCACCTCCGCGCCGTGGCGCAGGGCGGCCTCGACGGCGAGCGCGCCCTTGACGTAGACCGCGTCCACCCGGCCGGCGGCCAGCGCGGCCAGCTCGGCCTCCCACTGGCCGCCGCCCGGCTCGGCCTCGACGTCCACCAGCTCGGCGTCACCGAGCCCGAGCCCGGCCAGGGAGAGCGCGCCGTGGAAGCCGCGCAGGGCCATGGCCCGCCAGAAGTCGATGGCGATGCGATGCCGGGGCGCCGCCAGCCGCAGGCCCTTGAGCTGCTCGGGGCTCTCCAGGGCGGTGCCGCCGCGCACCAGCACGACCTGCCGCTCCTCGATCCAGGTGAGCCCGATGAGCCTGGTCGCCTCGCCGCGCGAGCGCGCCCACAACGCCGGCACGTTGCCTCCCTCGCGGAACAGGCCGGTCAGGGCGTGGGTGTAGTGGGTCTCGCGGGGCACGCCGGGGTCGTCGTCCTGCAGCGAGCGGACCTCGATCCCGTCGCCGGCGAACTCTTCCGCCAGCCAGCCCTGGTCGGCCGCGATGCCTGTGGCGGTGGGGACGGGACAGCGGGTGAACCAGATGGCGTCGAGTGCGGCTGTGGTCATGGGCAGAGTTTGCTTGTAAATTGGTAGGGAATGCAAAGATTGTCCCGCGATGCGGGAAGCGTTCCCGGCCGGACCGGCTCTCACCTGGTCCCCGATCTCCCTACTCGGAAGACGGAGTTTCCCGCATGGCAGCAGACGACAGCGTCCAGTCGGTGCGCAGGGCGATCGGCCTGCTCGGCTGCTTCGGCGGCGGTGACGCCTCGCTCGGCCTGTCCGACCTGGCGCGCAGGATGGGGCTGTCCACCTCGACCACCCACCGCCTGGCCAGGACGCTGGCCGCCACGGGCTTCCTGGAGCAGGAGGCGCGCACCGGCCGCTACCGGCTGGGGCCCTCCATCACGGAGCTGGGGCAGCTCTCCTTCCACCGGCGCGGCCTGCACCGCATCGCCCCCGAGCTGGCCGAGCTGGCCCGCGTCACCTCCGCCACCGTGGACCTGGCCGTCCGCAACGACCGGCACGCGGTCATCCTGAGCGGCGGCTCGCTCAACCCCGACAGCGGCGCCGGGCTGCGCCGCCCCCTGCACTCCACGGCGCTGGGCAAGGTGCTGCTGGCCTGGGACCCGGAGGGCAGCGCCGACCTGGAGGCGCTCGGCCCGCTGCCGGCGCTGACCGGCCGCACCATCGTGGACCACGCCGAACTGCGCGAGGAACTGGCCCGCGTGCGCGAGTCCGGGTACGCGCTCAACGACGGGGAGTCGGGCGACGGCATCCGCACCGTCGCGGTGCCGGTGCTCGACCGGCACAACCACGTCCGCTACGCGCTGGCCGTGCGCTCCACGCCGCTGGTGATCAGCGACGCGCGGATCGACTGGTTCGCCGCGCACGCGCGGGCCTGCGCCCGAGCGCTGGAGGTGCTGCTGATCCCACCGGCCGAGCGCCGCCTGCGCCCCTCCGCCTGAGTCACGCCTTCCACCGGCCCTCGCGGGCCGGCGGCGGCGAAGCCATGGCGGAGGCGAGGAGCGCCAGCTTCTCGGCGCTGCCGGTGCCGGGGTCCGGATGCAGGACGACGAGCGTCTGGCCCGCCGCGCCGCTCACGCCCAGCCTCTCCCGGTTCAGCCACAGCTCACCGACCTGCGGATGGTCGAGGCGCTTGGGCGCGCCTTCGCACGTGTTCACGTCGTGGCGGGCCCAGAGCCTGCTGAACAGCGGGCTGGCGAGGGAGAGCTCGCCGACGAGTTCGACGAACCGGGGATCGTCGACGTCGGCGCCGACGGACTTGCGGAAGCCGGCGACCATGCCCTGCGCGGCGTTCTCCCAGTCCGGGTAGAGAGCCTGCTCGGCGGGGTCGAGGAACACGTCCCGCAGGCGGTTGCGCCCCGCCGCCAGCCGCGGCGACAGGGTGGTCGCCGGCGCGTTGGCGGCCAGGACGTCGAAGGAGCGGCCCTCCACGTACGCGGGCAGCGCGAGCGCGGCGACGAGCTTGGCGATGCCCGGGGGAACGCTCTCCCTGCGCCGCCGCCGTCGCCGCCGGGGATCGCCCGCCCCGAGGCGCAGCAGGTAGGCCGTCGCGTCGTCGTCGAGCCGCAGCACGCGCGCGAGGGACACCAGCACCTGCGCGGACGGGTTGCGGTCGCGGCCCTGCTCCAGGCGCAGGTAGTAGTCGGCGCTGATGCCGGCGAGCATCGCGACCTCCTCCCGGCGCAGGCCCGGCACCCGCCGTACGCCCACGGAGGGGATGCCGGCCTGCTCAGGAGTGACGAGCTCCCGGCGGGCGCGTACGTATTCGCCCAGAAGGTTGGATTCGCCGCTCATGCGTCCCACGGTAATGGCGCACCTCGGCGCGTGCCTGGCCCCCTCACCCCCAGGATCGCGAGGGCTCTGGCTGCGCCGGCGGACGAGCGGAAACCTCACTCGGGACCGAACACCTCTTTCGATGAGCAAGGAGCCGCACATGTCGACGTACGTGCTGGTACACGGGGCCTGGCACAGCGGACGATGCTGGGACCGGGTGGTCCCGCTCCTGACCTCCGCCGGGCACCGGGTGGCCGCGCCGTCGCTGACCGGCCACGGCGACAAGGCCCATCTGCTCGGCCCCGAGGTGGGGCTGGACACCCACGCCGGCGACATCGTCGAGCTGATCACCGCGAACGACCTCACCGACGTGATCCTGGTCGGCCACAGCTACGCCGGGCTGGTCATCTCCTCCGCCGCCAACCGCATCCCGGAACGCATCGCCCACCTGGTCTACCTCGACGCGATGGTCCCGGAGGACGGCGAGAGCGCGGTGGACGTGCACCCCGTCACCCAGGCCCTCATCGACCGCGCCGCGCGGTCCGGGACCGGCTGGCGCATCCCGCCGATGCCCGAGCTGCCGCCGCCCCTGGGCCTGTTCGGGGTCACCGACCCGGCGGACGTGGCCTGGCTGCGGACGATGCTGTCCGACCAGCCGGCGCTCTGCCTCCAGCAGCCGGTCCGGCTGGACAACCCCGCCACGCACGCGATCCCGCGGACGCACATCCACTGCGTGGCGGGCGTACCGGAGGGCATCGAGCGGCGGCCCGTCCCGGCGACGCAGCCCAACGGCAGCCCGGCGCAGGTGTGGGAGTTGCCGACGGGCCACGACTGCATGATCACCATGCCGGCCGAGCTCACCGAACTGCTGCTCAAGCTCGGGTGACCCGCTGTGACGACCAGGTGCGGTCGGAGACCCTGTCCGCAAGCGGTCACGGTTGAAGGGTGATTTCCCATGCACGATCGTCTCTTATGGAGGCAAGGCGGCGTCCCGCCACCTCCTGCCCCAGCCCGAGAGGACCTCCATGGACATCCCGGCCCGAGCCACCCTGATCAACAAGAAGTCCGGGCTCGCCCTCGACATCATGGAATGCGACATGTCCGACGGGGGCTGGGTGATCCAGTGGACCCCCCACGGCCGGGCCAACCAGATCTTCCGCCTGGAACCCGCCGAGGGCGGCTACAAGTTCATCGCCGAACACTCCGGCAAGGCCCTCGACGTCACCCTGGCGAACCAGAACGCCGACTTCGCGATGCAGTGGGGGATCAACGGCAGTCCCAGCCAGATCTGGTACCTCAAGGAGCACGAGGCGGGCGTCTACCGGCTCATCGCCAAGCACTCGGGCAAGGTTCTGGCGGTCGCGAACGCCTCCACCGACCCGGGCGCACGCGTGGTGCAGTTCGAACCCGGTCATGACACGAACGAGCTCTGGCTGCTCAAGGCCGTCCCCTGACGCCGGTACGCGGACTCGGTCGCAGCGGTGGACAGGTCCCAGGAGAGGGAGGGCCGGTCCGGAGGCGTCGGTGCCCGCGGGTCCGTCGAGGCCATGGCAGCCGGGCAGGATGGCTGCCATGGTTTCCTTCCAGCTGGTCATCGACTGCGCCTCGCCCGACCGCATGGCCCGGTTCTGGGCGAGCGCGCTGAGGTACACGGTGGAGCCGCCGCCGGACGAGTTCGGCACATGGCGGGAGTACTGGCTCAGCATCGGCGTGCCCGAGGACGAGCTGGGCGAGGGCGACTGCAACGACAGCATCGTCGATCCCGAGGGGCACGGCCCGAGGATCTGGTTCCAGCAGGTGCCCGAGGCCAAGACGGTCAAGAATCGGCTGCACCTGGATGTGAAGGTGGGCGGCAAGCGGGCGGACGTGCCGTTGGAGGTCCGGCGGGCGCGGGTGGACGCCGAGGTGGAGCGGCTGGTCCAGGCAGGGGCGTCCGTGGTGCGGGTGTTGTCGCAGCCCGGAGTCGATCACTATGCGGTGGCGATGGCGGACCCAGAGGGCAACGAGTTCGACGTGGCGTAGCGCGCGGCGGGCACCGGTGCGAAGGGGCGGCGGCGCGCAGGGGCAGAGACCGGGACGGTTCCTGATCCCTCCTGAGAGCTACCGCTCTGTCCGTTCCAGGGGGATGGCATGCCCGGCTGCGATCCCTAGCCTCGGTTGAGCCGCGGAAGACACCGCGGCCCACTTGATCGAAAGGATCGAGATCGTGGCGTCCCCGGAGCATCCGAAGACCACCCCTCCGCACACCGGTCCGGCCACGGCGCGTGGCCGGTTGCGCAGGTTCCGGTTCCCCGTCCTGCTGGTCGCGCTGTTCGGTGTGATGTCGGTGACGACGGGGATCAACCAACTCGTCTCGCCCGTACCGATCCTCGCCCTGCCGGTGGGGGTCGGCCTGGCCGTCCTCGCCGTCGCCTGCTACCGCTGGTTGTGCCGGGCCGTCGAGCTCCGTCCGGACATCCCCGAGGTCGGGAAGACGCGGCGATGGTCCCAGCTGCTGCGCGGAACGTTGCTCGGGGCGGGCCTGTTCATCGGGTTGATGGCGCTGATCGCGGTGTTCGGTGGCTGGCAGGAGCTGTCGTGGGGATCCTTCGGCGGCTTCCTCGGCAGCGCGGGGTTGATGGCGGGCGTCGCCGTCACCGAGGAACTGCTGTTTCGCGGGGTGGTGTTCCGCATCATGGAGGAGCGCACCGGCACTGTGATCGCCCTGGTCGTGTCCATGCTGCTGTTCGGCGCGATGCACCTGGTCAACCCCCACGCCACCCTGTGGGGCGCGTTCGCGATCGCCTTGACGGGCGGAGCCATGCTGGCCGCCGCCTACGTCGCCACCCGATCGTTGTGGCTGCCCATCGGCCTGCACTTCGCCTGGAACTTCACCCAGGCAGGGATCTTCGGTGTCACGGTCTCCGGAGCGGCCGCGCCGCCCGAGGGCCTGCTGAACGTCACGCTGTCCGGCCCGACCGTGCTGACCGGCGGCGTCTTCGGCCCGGAGGCCAGCCTGTTCGCGCTGCTGGTCTGCATGGTGCCCACGATTCTCCTGCTGCGGCGGGCGGCCCGCGCCGGCCGGATCCGGCCTCGGCCGCACCGCGCCGAGCTCTCCGCCTGATCGCAAGGCGGCCGGCCGCCGCGTCAACCCTGATCGGCGGACACCAATCCCACCCGGTAGGCGAGCACGACCGCCTGCACACGGTCGCGCAGGTCGAGTTTCGTCAGGATCCGCGACACGTACGTCTTGACGGTCTCGGTGCTGATGGACAGCCGGGTGGCGATCTCCGCGTTGGACAGGCCCTGAGCGAGCTGTTCGAGAACCTCCAGCTCCCGCTGGGTCAGTGCCCGCACGACCTCCTGCAGGGCCGGCCGGGCGGAGTCGGTGGGGCGCAGGCGCTCGGCGAAGTGGCCGATGAGGGCCCGGGTGACGGCGGGCGCGAGCAGGGAGTCGCCGCGCGCGACGGTGCGTACGGCGTCCACCAGTTCCGCCGGCCGCGCGTCCTTGAGCAGGAAGCCGCTGGCGCCCGCCCTGAGCGCTTCGTAGGCGTACTCGTCGACGTTGAACGTGGTCACCACCAGCACCTTCACCGGAGCGACGACGCCTGGCCCGGCCAGTCGCCTGGTGACCTCGATGCCGTCCAGGACGGGCATCCGGATGTCCATCACGACGACGTCCGGCAGCAGCCGCCGGGCGGCCTCGAGCGCCGCGCGGCCGTCCGCGGCATCCCCGACGACCTCCATGTCGGGCTGGGCGGAGAAGATCGTGGTGTAGCCGGTACGCACCAGCTCATGGTCCTCGCAGATGAGCACCCGGATCGGCGTACTGGTCATGCGGTGCTCCTGAGGGGGATCAGAGCCCGGACGCTGAACCCGCCCCCGGGCCGGGCGCCGGCGGACAGCTCGCCGTTCAGCATCTGGAGGCGCCGGCGCAGCCCCTCCAGCCCCCGTCCTCCGGACGGCACGACGGGGCCTTCCAGCGGAGCGGACCCGTCGGTGGTCACCTCGATGTCGAGGTGGCCGGCGCGGTGGTGGACCGTGACCCTGGTGGGCCGGCCCGTCGCGTGCTTGATGGCGTTCGTGAGCGCTTCCTGAACCACCCGGTACGCGGCCAGCTCGACGTCGACGGGCTGAGGCAGGCGCTCGCCGTGCTCGGTCAGTTCGACGGGCTGGCCGGAGAAGCGGGCCTGCTCGACCAGGTCGGCGAGATTGTCGAGGCCCGGCGTCCGCTGCGTGAGCGCGTCGTCGCCGGTCGCCTCCAGCACGCCGAGCAGATGCCGGAGCTCCGTCAGCGCCCGCCGGCCGGTGTCGCCGATGGCGGCCAGCCCTTGCCCGGCGCGTTCCGGCGCGGTGCCGACCAGGAACTGTGCCGCGTCGGCCTGCACCACGATGGCGGTCACGTGATGGGTGACCACGTCGTGCAGCTCACGGGCGATGCGGGCGCGTTCCTCGGCGCCGGCCGCCAGCGCGCCGAGCCGCCGCCGTTCGGCCTCCTCGGCCCGCCACCGGCGCAACACCGCACCGGCCATCCAGATCACCGCCAGAACCAGATAGAAAGCGAGGAAGTCCGAGATCCGGTTGGCAGACCCCCACCAGCTCAGGACGACCGCCAGCGCGGCGTAGCCGGCGCTCACCGCCGCCGCGAGCGTGCGACGGTGCCGGGCCTGATGGGCGCCGGCCGTGAACAGGGCCAGGTAGAAGCCGATGCTGGCGAACGTCGGCGGACAGCCGAGCGCCTGATGAACGGCGAAGGCGGCGCCGATGACGGCCAGGCACGCCGCCGGGTGGCGGCTGCGGAGCGCCAGCGGCGCCGACTGCGCCACGGTCAGCACGACCGCCAGGGCATCGGCAGGCCGCCGCGGCAGGTCGCCGAGCTGCGCTCCGATGACCGACAGGGTGGGGACGAATGCCAGCGCGGTGAGCGTCGCCGCGAGCGCGCCGTCCTTGACCGAGGGCGGCCGGGCTCTCCACCAGGCCGGCCATGAGCGGACGGCCAGGGGAACGCGCGCGAACACCGGTGTAGTCTAACGGCCCTCCGCCCGCCTCCCGGGCACACCCACGGCCCTGGGACGGCGTCGGTGACGCGTCGAGCCCGGACGGACCGGAGCCGGCCGGCGCGCGGTCCGCCGCCCGGCCGGCTCTCGCTGTCAGCCGGCCACCTTGCGCATCCTGGCTGCGGCCCGGTCCGCGATCGCCTGGGCGGTGTTCGGAGAGGGTCTCCTGAAGCCGAGCTGGGAAAGGATCATGAAGGTTCCCCGGACTCTGGACAGCACGAGGATCTCGCCGTACGTCCACGTGCCGTTGGTCTTGGCGGTGACCCAGAGAGCCTTGCTGCGCGAGCCGACCTTGGCCATGCGAATGGGCGTGAGTGTCACCGTGATGACCGCGGGATCCTGGCCCGTGTAGGTCTGGCTGAAGGCGGAGCAGCCGCTCAGGACGTCGAGAATGCGGGTGAAGTCGTGGTCGGCCGTGCTCGCGTCGGGATACCGGCGCAGGTTCTCCATGATCCAAGGCCCGAGATCGCCCTTGGCGAAGCCGGCTCGGGCGTATTCGACGCCGCGGAACCTGGGGGTGCTGAACTCCAGCTCGTCCATGGTCTTCGAGCAGGCGGGCTTGCTGCTGGCGCTGTACGCCTGGTGTTCGGCGGTCCAGGCGTGATAGCCCTTCGGCAGGTCGGCGGCGGTGAGGAGGCCGCGGCTCAGCGGCGGGAGCGCGCCGGCCCGGGCGGTGCCGGTAAGGAGGCCGAGAGCCATGCTGACGACGAGGAGCAGCCGGCCGAGTGGCATCTGGTTCACCAACCTTCAGTGGGAAACGGGGGCGGGGGATCGGACACGGCCTTGTCGTGGTAGCGGTTCAGGTGGTCGCAGCGCCTGACGAAGGCGGTCCAGGCCAGGGCCGCCAGGTCCGTCGACCTGGTGCTCGCGCTGCGCAGGAACATCTCGCCGATCTCGTTCAGCAGGCTGTCGTCAGCGGCGCGGAGCAGCCGGCCGAGCCGTTGCCTCGCGGCATGATCGCCGGGGTCCCCGTAGACGCCGATGCCGGCGATGTACAGCCCGAGGCAGATCGCTCCGGCCTGGGTGGAATCAGGCAGGGCCGGCTGCCGGACGGTGGCCGTCACCTGGACGGGACTGGAGGACAGCGCCAGGTACGACGGCAGCAGAGCCATGGCGATCACCACCGCCGCCACCGCGTGCACGGGCGCCCCGCGCACGAGTGGCCACAGCGCCGACAGGGCGATCAAGGTGAGCGCCGAGAGCACGATCGCGACCTGAGGAGTGATCACCAGGGCGGCGACGCTCCGCGGGCTCCATCGTTCGGACGCCGCCAGCCGCGCCGCGGCGAACCACGTGCCCATGACCACCCCGAAGAGCACCGCGGCGAAGGGGGCCGCGTACCGCCACGCGCGGGGCCCCGACCGCGGCAGCCAGGCGCCGGCGGCCAGCGCCAGCCAGCCGAAGACCGCCGTGGTCAGGAGGAGGATCGCGGCCGCCATCCAGATCGCCGTACCGGGCGGGATCTGCTCAGGGCCGATGACGGACGCCTGGTCGGGCGCGCCGGCCAGCCACCGGCTCCACTGCACGCTCGTCCTGGGCGCCAGGATCGCCCCCGCCAGGAGCCCGGCCCCGAACGCGAAGCCCGCCGCCAGCGCCCGCCCTACGGCGAACGGCCGGACCAGGGCGCCCCGCCACACGCCGAGCCCGGCGACCCCCGTCACCGGCACGGCGACCACGAAGCCGGCGACCCAGTACGCGACCAAGGGAGGCGCGGGGAGGACGGTGTGCAGGATCACGCCCGATTCGGTGACGACGACACCGGCGGCGATCCCCGCCGTCACAGCCTCGGCGATCGAGGGGCGCAGCAGCCTCCCGGGATCGCGCAGCGCCTTGAGCCGCTCGTCGAGCCGCGGGTGGAGCCGCAGGAGCCGGCGCTGTTCCTGGCGGCCCCTGGACAGCAGGCCGAGCATGTCCGCCCGCCTGAACTGGCCTGCGCGCAGGTCGGCGTCGTGCTCGCGGGCCCTGATCACGGCCGTGAAGGTCGTGGTGACCAGCAGGCAGACCACCGCCGTACGCCAGGCGACGGCCAGCGCGGGGGCCGGCCCGAGCGTGGTGGTGGCGGACAGTGCCATCGGCAGGGCCACCAGCAGCGCGAAGCCGGTGACCGCGAACACGCCGAGGTAGGTACGGTCCACGTCCCGGTTACGCAGGTGACCGAGTTCGTGGGCGAGCGTCGCGGTGACCGTGGAAGGGTCGGTCCTGGCGTAGGCGCCGACGGAGCGGGCGAGCATGATGCGATGGTGCGGGCGTCTGCCGTACGTGAACATCCAGGGCAGCATGCCCCGATCGCTGAGCATCAGCACGGGCGGGCTGCGCAGGCCCGCAGCCTGGACAGTCTGCTGAACGACGGCGGGCCACGGTTCGAGCCGCGCCGCGCCGTACCGGAGGGTGATCACGTACGGCGCGGCCACGTGGGCCAGCAGCACCAGCAGCGCCACAAGAGCGGGCCCGGCGAGTGGGACCAGCGCCTGCAGGACGAGGACCCTGGTCGAGCAGTCGAGGAAGCCGGCCACGTCGGTGAGCTGGGCGCACGCCCGGTTCCGTGCGCCCCAGCCGTCCCGCGCGAGCACCAGGAACCAGTAGCCGGCGAAGAACGCGCCCGCCCCCACGGTGAGGAACAGCAACCGCAGACGGGAGGTGCTGGGCGGGGGCAGGGCGAACGGGTCGGGGGGCGCGCTCACGGTTCCTGAGGCTCGCTTTCGCGCTGGAGCTCACCGGCGACCGCGTCGCTGAGGAGTTGTGCCCGCTCAGGCGACATGCCGAGCGCGCGGGCGCGGGACAGTACGGCCGCGCAGATCCTGCGGCGCTGCTCCCCGTTCAGCGCCAGCGGCTCAGTGAGGGCTTGCCGCCTGGCCTTGCGCCTGGCTCTCCACCCGAACACGCCGCGGGTACGCTCGGTGATCTCCTCTTTGAGCGCCTCCAGTACGGCTCCGCCGACGAAGGAGACAACGATCGGCGCCCAGCCGGCGACGTCGGCCAGAACGCCCGAGCCAAGAAGCCGCTCCCCGGCGCGCTCAGGATCGGGATGGTTGACGTAGGCGGCCCAGAGGTCGGGCACGAGCTCCACTTCGTCGGGCCTGAGCCTGACGACCACTGCCTCGACGAGTTCGTACGTGGTGCGCTGTTCGGACACGAGCACCCCCTGCCGGAGTACGTTTCAGGAGGGAAGATCCGCCGATCGCATAATCTGATACACCTCTGTCTCCACCAGATCCTGCGTATCGACGAGGGCTGTCGCTGACCGAAGGAGGCCGATGATCAGGCAGCTCATGATCGCCGGGCTGTTGTTACCGAACCTGTCCGTACAGGCGCAGCCCCCTGTCCGCCACGTGATGACGTGGAACGTCTGCGCGGGCACCAACGCCGGGTGCGCGCTCTATCGCCGCTCGGCCGCCGAACTGGCCTGGCACGTGGCGGTGCTGGCGACCGAGGCGGACGTGGTGTTCCTCCAGGAGTTCTGCACGGGCGCCGACGCCGACCTGGAACACGAGCTCGAACGCCGTACCGGCCGGAACTGGAGCGTCCGGTCGGCCGGGCTGAAGTACTCGGACGGTTCCCCGTACCAGTGCCTGCCCGACAGGAACGGCAGGCCGCGAGGGGTGCTGAGCGTCACCCTGGCCGTGGCCGGGGCGGACACCGGCCTCGTCGTCCACCCGCTGACCTCGCCGCCGTGGGGAGCCCGCAGGTACGCCGTCTGCACGGCCGACCGGGCGTTCTGCACCGCGCACTTCTCGTCGGGGTCGAGCTACGACGACAGGCAGAAGGGCAGGCCCTACCGGCACATCCAGTTGCGCGAGCTGTTCGAGCTCGGCCGGGGGGTGATCGGCGGCGACCTCAACCTCGTGCCGCGCGACGCCGCCGCGGCCTACAAGGGCCGCGACGAATGCGACCCGCGCCGGCGCTGGACCTACGTGACCGGCAGGCGGAAGATCGATTACGTGTTCGCCGGCGCGGGCCGCGTACGGAAGTGCTTCGTCGATCACGCCCGGAGCACTTGGTCTGATCACGTCCCGCTGCACGCCTGGGTGAGCGCAGGCTCAACGCCGCCCGCGTCTTGAGGCGAGGTCGGCGGTGTAGCCGCTGGCCTGGAGGGTGAACAGGCGGGCGTATTCGCCGGCCGCGGCCATCAGGGTGGTGTGGGTGCCCTGTTCGGCGATTCTGCCCTCCGCCAGCACCACGATGAGGTCGGCGTCCCTGACGGCGCTCAGCCGGTGGGAGATCAGCAGGCTGGTGCGGCCGGTTCGATGCTCGCGCAACCTGTGGTGGACGGCGTGCTCGGCCTCCGCGTCGAGCCCGGCGCTCGGCTCGTCCAGGACGAGCAGGTCGCGTTCGCCCCTGATCAACGCTCTGGCCAGGGCCAGCCGCTGCCACTGGCCGCCGGACAGCACGACGCCGGAGGTCTCGGCGGCGTCGAGGAAACGGTTGCTGAGCATCGTGTCGTAGCCGTGCGGCAGGGCGTCCAGCGCCGTGTCCACCCCGGCCAGCCGGGCCGCTGCCCTGACCTGCTCGGGTGAGGCGCCGAGCGAGCCGAGCGAGATGTTCTCCGCCGCCGTGAAGTCGTAGGCCACGTAGTCCTGGAAGACCGCGGTCAGCCGGGAGCGCAGCTCGGCCGGGTCGGCGTCGCGCAGGTCCGTCCCGTCCCAGCGGATCGCGCCGCGCGACGGGTCGTAGAACCGGCACAGCAGTTTGACCAGCGTCGACTTGCCGGCGCCGTTGAGCCCCACGAGCGCGACGCAGGCGCCGTGCGGGATGGTGAGATCCACCCCGCGCAACACCCACGGTTGCCCCTCGCCGTAGCGGAACCAGACGTCTCGCATCTCGATCCCGGAGCGGAGGGCGGGCAGCGGGCGGGGGGGCAGGCGTACGGGAAGGTCGGGGGCGGCGGAGACGACGGCGCGGTAGTGTCCGAAGACCAGCAGCGCCTGGTGCAGCCGGGCCAGCTGGGTGACCCCGCCCGACAGCGCGCCCTGCACCCCGGCGACGGCGGCGGCGAAGACGGCCACGTCGCCCACGCCGAGACGGCCGCCGGCGACCGCCCAGATCAGTCCCGCGCCGCCGATCGCGGCGCCGAGCAGGGCGAGCAGCCCGTGTCCGGCCAGCGCGCGCCGTTCCAGGGCCTGCTCCTGGTGGTTGACCGCGCGGATCTCGCCGAGGAGACGGTCGCGCAGGTACGCGCCCAGCCCGAACAGCCGCACCTCCTTGGCCGGCTCGACCGAGGTGAGCAGGTCGGCGTAGAAGATCTGGCGGCGCATCGCCGGGCTGATCCGCCACTCGAGACCCACCTTGCGCCTGCTCAGCGACAGCTGCACGCCCAGCGACGGCAGCGCGGACAGCAGGACGATCGCCGTCATGACCGGGCTCAGCGCCATGAGCGCGGCGACGAACCCGGCCAGCGTGACCAGCCCGCGCACCAGCGACAGGCTGGGGGCCAGGATCTGGTTGGCCGCGCCGGTCCCGGCCTGCTCGGCCAGCCTGAGCCGGTCGCGGAAGCGGGGGTTCTCGAACGGGCCGAGGCCGACGAAGGTGTTGACCGAGGTGAACAGGCGTTCGCGGGTCAGCAGGGCCATGCCGCGGCGCAGCCGTCCGTCGGTGTGTTCGGTCAGGTGCGGCAGCAGCGCGGCGACCAGCCCCACCGCGCCGAGCATGATCGTCGGCATCAGGACGGCACGGCCGCCCGCCAGGCCGTCCAGGATCAGCTTGGTGCACCAGGCGGCGGCCACCGGCGTCGTGCCGCCGGCGAGGACGGCGAGCACCGAGCAGACGGCGGCGAGCGGGGCGGCCCGCCAGGCCAGCCCCCACACCGTCACGGCCCGCCCGGCCAGCCGCACCACGCCGGGCGGGACGTCGTGGGTCATGCGGTGACGGGAGCGCCGAGCCCGGCCACGGTGACCGCGCGCGACCTGACCCGGCCGGAGTCGTCGAGCAGGTAGAAGGCGGGGAAGGCGGAGTTGGGGAAGGCCAGGCAGACCGGCCCGTTGGCGGGCTCGGCGATCACGGTGGCGCTGCCGCGCAGCGCGTCCGCGTAGCTCTCCCCGCCGGGGCCGGACACGACGGCGAGCACCTGCGCGGGGGAGTAGCCCGCGTCGGCGACGAGCTGGAGGAACGGCGGCAGCTGCCCGGGACAGGCCTGGCACTCGGTGTCGAAGAAGCCGATCACCGAGGGCCGTCCGATCCCGCGCACGTCGGGGACGGTCGAGCCCACCGGCAGCAACGGCGGCCCCGAGGGAGCGGCGTGCTGCTCGGCGTGGCGCACCCTGCGGATCACCGCGAACGTCAGCACCAGGTTGAGCGCGCTCATGACGCCCACGATGACCAGGGCTGCGATGACGTACGGCATCAGAGGTTCCTCTCCAGGAGAAGGTCGGCGAGGTCGTCGAAGAGCACCAGCACGGCGGCGAGCACCGCGGCGGCGGCCAGCGCCAGCGCCACCCCGGCGAGTTCGACGGGCCCGCCCGGCGTCGCCCAGCCGGTGACCGCGACCACGATCAGCACCAGGTTGCGGACGATCTGGGCGCGGCTCAGCGGAGCGGCGGTGACGCCGAAGCACCGGCAGGCGGCGGCGGAGCCGCGGCGCAGGGCCCGCAGGATCGCGGCGGCGAAGGCCGCGAGCAGCACGGCGGCCAGCACGAACCCGGCGCGCTCGCCCAGGACGAGCAGCGCCACGGCGGCGCTCTCGCCGGCCAGTGCGGCCACCGCGACCGGCGCGGCGGGCACGCCGGGAACCAGACCGGGGACGGACGACACGAAGGCGCGCCAGCCGGTGGCCTTGCCCGCCAGCGCGGCCAGGAAGACGAGGCAGAGCACGGCCCTGCAGCCCAGCTCTACGTACGGCATGGCTCTATGTACGGCATGGCTTCGGGTACGGCACGGCGCTCCTTCACGGGCGGGTCCTCGCACTCACGGGTGGGGCCGCCCACGGCCCGCTGCGGTGGGGTCGTGGGCGGGGTGTGGAGGGTCAGCAGCACTCGTAGCAGGACACGTAGGTCGTGCAGTCCGGCCGCACGCAGGTCCACGCGGTGTGGTCGAGCCAGTGGTAGCACCAGCACTCGTAGGGGCACCCCCTGGCGTCCGCGGTGCTGGCGGGCAGCAGGGCGCCGAGCATCCGGTCGCCCAACGCCTTGAGTGTGCGAGTCATCCGACCTCCTGGGTGAGAGGGGCTGTGTTCGCCTGATCATCACCATCGGGTCAGGGGAGGGGCAATCCTTTCGGACTGCCACCGAAATGCGACAAATCAGGCACTGTATTCGAGCAGTTCGTGCCCCAGCGAGGTGAGCACGTGCCGCACCGCCCGGCCCTCGCGGTAGGTGTTCACCAGTCCCGCCAGCCGCAACGCCGTCACGTGCTCGGACACCGTGGAGGCGCTCACCGCCAGCGACCTGGCCAGCTCGCCGGTCGCCGAGCCGCCGCCGATCGAGCGCAGCACCCTGGCACGGGCCTGCCCGACGACCTGGGCCAGGGCGTCCGGCGTCGCGGGGCGGAGGGCGCCCTCGTCGCTGACCGGATAGGCGATGACGGCCCTTTTGTCGCCGCGCGGCGGCGACAACGCGAGGAAGCGGCGGCTGGCGCACATCAGCGGCGAGAGCGTCACGCCCCCGTCACCGAGCTCCACCGGCGACGGGCACAGGTCCGAGGTGTCGATCTGCAGGGCGCAGCCGTACCAGCTCAGCCTGGGGGTGAGCCTGGGCAGCGTACGGCCGAAGCCCCGCACGCAGATCAGCTCGGAGCAGCGGTTCACGTGCGCGCTCAGGCGGAGGCGGATCGCGTCCCACTCGGGGGCCACGCAGCTGACGTAGAAGGCGCGCAGCGCGTCGGCGACGTCGCCGAGACCGGGCTGGACGTCGAGCTCGTCGTTGAGCGTGCCCGCTCCGGGCGGCAGCGGCAGATCGGCCCAGAGGAAGCCGGACACGCTGTGCGGCGCGTGGTGGACACGACGTACGAACGGCATGGCTCTGGCAGGCGTCCTGCGCGCCAGATCCCGCCACGGCGATCCGGGCACGGCGAAGCCGGGATGATGCAGGCACAGGGCGGCGAACAGGGTGTGATGCAGTGGGGAGATGGTGAACGTCGTCGCGGCCAGCCCTGCGGCAGAAAAGACCAGACGCATATCCCAGCCCCGTTGTCAGGAAATGTCCGGACATACTGGAGTATGCGGCTGTTAGGACCTGCTAACAAGGGTGCGGAGGACGACCCCCAGAACCCGATCGGCCGGGACGAGCCCCCACAACCGCGAGTCCGCGCTGACCTCCCCGTCGCCCAGCACCACGAGCTTTCCGGGCGGCACCGTGGCGGGCGAACCGGGGCACTGCGGCGGCACCGGCTCACCCGGCAGCGCCGCGACCCGCTTGACCACCCAGTCGGCGGCCGCGACCGGCGGCAGCGGCCCGTCCCGCCAGCGCATCCCCGGCCCGATCGGTTCGAGCACCACGATCTGCCCGCGCCGGAGCGCCTTCCCGCGCTGCACCAGCAACCGGTCGCCGGGCCGCAACGCCGGCACCATGCTCTCCCCCCGCACGGTCACCACCGCCAGCCGGCGCCTGGCCCCGTACACGACCGCGACCAGCAGAGTGATGAATCCGGCGAACACGGTGATCATGGGCATGGCGCGAGCGTAGACGTCCGGACTGTGGGGCTCAAGAACTCGTCCGGTCGGACGGGGGGCTGAAGTCTCGTCCGCGACGAACGCCGTCACCCGGCGAGCGTGACGCTCGGACGGCGTGGGGCGCCCGTTCCCCGGGGGCGGACACTCATGGGTACGGGCGCGAGCGCGAAGGCTTGAAGGGGCGGCATCGCGGTGGTGACCCGCTAGTCGGGGGAGCGCAGGAGCATTGCCTCCACCTCGGAACCGGCATCGGCCGTGCAGACGTACGTGGGTCTTCCGCTCGCCGGGTCAACGGCGTACAGGGTCGCCCGCTTGCCGCACTTCGAGCACCAGGCGTCAGGCCCGCCACCGAGCTCGGCCAGGCCGACCTTGATCTCTGGGATAACAAAAGCCATGCGGGCAGCGTAGGTCGGCCTGGTCGGGACGTCCGTGGTGACAGGGCGTCTTGCGGAATCCATGCCCGTAGATTGTTCGACACGGGAGTGACGGGCTCGGTGGGACACCGGGACAGTCGCCGTCCAGGCATGCGAGAGCTTCCCGCCTGACCGGCCTCACGTGCCGGAAGCCGGTCGGCGGTGGGTTTTGTCAGAGGTAGGTGCCGTAGAGGTCCACGGTGGGCCAGGTGGTCACCGCGTTGGCGGCCTTGTGGAGGGCCGGGTCGATGTCGGCGTAGCTCAGGCCGGAGGCGTCGTCGCGCTGGTTGAACAGGGCGGCCCAGGTCAGCCCGTCATACCGGCGCACCAGCAGGGTGTAGGTGCCGGGGAGGCTGCCGGTGTGCCAGGTGTTGCGGCCGCCGGTGACGTTGCGGACCGACCAGCCGCAGCCGTACCACCAGCCGTCGCCGTTGACGCCGGTCTCGGGCTGCGCGAAGGCCCGGGAGATCGACGTCGAGGTGAGCACCGAGCCGGCGGCGTCGAAGATCCCGGCGAAGCGCACCAGGTCGACCGCCGTCCCCAGCCAGCCGCCGTGCGCGTCCATGTTCTCCAGGTTGAACGAACCGTACGGAGCCGGGACGGAGGTTCCGGAGGCGTCGAACACCGTCTTCCCGGTGTACTTCGAGACGTACGGCACCTCGCCGGTGACGGCGTTGGCCTTGAGCGTGCGCCCGAGCCTCATCCGGGTGATGCCGCGCGGCCCGAGGATCTTCTGCTGCACGTACGTGCCGTACGGCATGCCGCTGACCTTCTCGATGATCCGGCCGAGCAGCAGGTAGTCGTAGTTGGCGTAGGCGTAGGTGCTGCCTGGGTCGTGGTCCAGGGGGAGGCCGCTGGCGTACCGCATGATGTCGGCCTGGCGGACGGGCAGCGCCGCGCCGAGCGCCCTGGAGACCGCCAGGTCGCTGAACATCGGATCGGCCGTGACGGAGGAGTCCCAGCCGCCCAGGTGCTGCAGCAACCTGAGGACGGTCACGTCCTTCAGCCGCGGATCCACCGTCCTGCCGGACGGCGGCGTCAGGGGGAGCAGGTCGGGCAGCCGGTCGGTGAGCTTGAGCTTGCCGTCCTGCACCAGCTTGAGTACGGCCGCGCCGGTGATGGGCTTGCTCAGGCTGGCGATCCGGAACAGCGAGGTCGGCTGGGTCTTCAGGGTGGTGCTGGTCGTCCACGTGTAGCCGCGGGCCAGGACGAGCTTGCCCTTGCGGGTGACGGCGAGCGATCCGCAGGACAGGTTACGGGCCTGCATGAAAGCCTTCATCGTGCTGTCGAAGCTGCCCAGCCCGGCTCCCAGGGTTCCGGTCGTCTTCCACGTCCCGGCGGCGGCGTCCGCCCGGCCCGGCTGACCGGCGAGGAGCCCGGCGCCGGCCAATCCGAGCCCGGCCAGGCCCATCGTCCGGCCGAAATCGCGTCGGGTCAGCCTGTCAGGCATCTGTCTTCCTCCTTGATCGAACAAAACAACAGGGGGCAAACTATCTGAAACTTCGCTGATGGTGGCGTCGATCGCCCGAGCTTGCGGGGGCACGGCAGGCCGGGCTCATGACGATCGTGCACGTGCGGCCCGGTCCTGACCGCGCCCCCGGCCGGGGAAGTTCCGGGCGTGGTAGGGCAGTCCCCACCATCGGGACACCGGTCGGCATGATCGATTCCGGCGCCCGGCGGCCGAAGGATGGGCACGTCACCTCGTCCAAGGGAGTTGCCGAGAACATGCGTGAGTATCTTGCCGTCGCTGCGGCCGCCGTCGTCCTGCTGGGCGCCGCGTCGCCGGCGCCGGCCGCCGCCAAGCCGCCGTCGCCCGCCCTGCAGCAGCAGCTTGACCGGTTGACCCGGCAGGACGGTTTGGCGGGTGCGCTGGTGTCGGTGCGTGAGCCCGGCGGCCGGGTCAGGACGTGGACGTCCGGCGTCGCCGAACGCGGCGCCGACCGGCCCATGGTCGGCGCGGACGCGCACTTCCGCATCGCCAGTGTGACCAAGTCGGTCGTCGCGGCCACCGTGGTGCGCCTGGCGGACCAGGGTGAGATCGATCTGGACGCCCAGGCGGAGCAGTACGCGCCCGGCCTGCTCGACGGCAGGCCGATCACCGTGCGGCAACTGCTGACGCACACCAGCGGCCTGCCCGAGTACCTGCCGCTGATCGACCCGGCCCACATCGGCGGCGACGCCGGCTTCCTGCGTCTGGCCCTGGACGCCGAGCCCACCGGCGAACCCGGCGAGAAGTGGGCCTACTCCAACACGAACTACCTGGTGGCCGGCATGCTCATCCAGAAGGTCACGGGCAAGGACTTCCGGACGGTCACCCGCCAGGGCGTCCTGAAGAACCTGCGGCACACCTACTGGCCGCGTCAGAACGAGCTGGACATCCGCGGCAGGCACGCCCACACCTACGGCGTGAACCCGTTCGACCCGAAGGGCCACGGCAAGGTGGTCGACACGACCCTGGAGCCCGGCTACCGCTTCGGCGCCTCGGGCGGCCTGATCTCCACCCCCGACGACCTGAACCGCTTCTGGCAGTCCCTGCCCGCCTCCACGATCAGGACGATGCTCGCCCGGACCGTCCCGGCCGACGACCCGCCGAAGGCCGACTACGGCCTGGGCGTCTACTCCTACCCGTTCGCCTGCGGCCCGGCCTGGATGCACGACGGCGGCCTGCCCGGCACCCGCGTCCTCAGCGGCCGCGACCGCTCGGGCCGCGCGGTCACCCTCTACGTGACCGGCACCCCGAAGAACGACGCACACATCTTCGAAGCCTTCGGCACCGCCCTGTGCGGCAGGTAGCCCTGGCCATCCGGGGGCGCCGTCACGGGCGGGAGCCCGAGGCATGGTCCGGGTCGGCTGCCTTCTCGCGCCACTGGCATCAACGGCGCAGCAGCAGGCGCAGCAGGCGTAGTGCTCGGGAGCGGCGGCCCGAGTCGGTCGAGAACATGTAGATCATGGCGGGGAGTGTCACCAGCGCGGCGCTCGTCACGACCAGTGCGGCCAGGTGGGGCAGCATCATGGAGCTTCCCTACGATTCCGGAGATCGGCGTTCACCTCGGCCGGTGCCGAGGGCGTGCACCGATCCGTCACGGGTGGGTGTGCGTTCCCCGGGATTCTGGAATCCTGACATCACCATGTCTCCGCAAGCCCCCTGCCGGAGGATCCCCTGGCCGTTCTGCGGGAACGCCTGCGGGACCTGCATCTCCACGCGGGCGAGCCCAGCAGCCGGGCTCTGGCCAGGCAGACGGGCGCGATGAGCCACTCCACCGCGCAGGGGGTGATCCGCTGCGTCAGCCTGCCTCGGTGGGGCAACCTGGAGCTCGTGGTGGAGGCGTCGAAGGGCGACGTCACGGAGTTCAAGGCCCTGTGGATCGCCGCCCACGACCTGCGTTCGCAGCGCGGTCGCCCGCCGGACGCCGAGACCGGGTCCACGGTCCGGACGGAACACCCCCCGGAGCCGGTCCTCGATCCCCTGCATGAGCTGTACCGGCCGGTGGAGGGGGCGGAGGCGGAAGGTCACTCCGGCGCCGTCTGGTCGGTGGCCTTCCATCCGGACGGGCACCTCCTGGCCAGCGGCGGCGACGACGAAACGGTGCGGTTGTGGGATCCCGCGTCGGGACGCGCCACGGCGCCCCCCTTCGTCGGCCCCATCGGCCCGGTCCGGTCGGTGGCCTTCCACCCGGGGGCGGACCTGGTGGCCAGCGCCGGCGATGACGGGTTGGTCCGGTTGTGGCAGCTCGATTCCGGGCAGCAGGTGGGGCGGCCTCTCGACGGCCACACCGGTCCCGTCCGGGCCATCGCCTTCCATCCGCACGGCCATCTGCTCGTCACCGCGGGCGCCGACAGGAAGGTGCGGCTGTGGAAGAGCACTCAACCGCCCGACCACCAAGTGCTGTACCGGCGCATCGACACCTTGCACGCCCGCCTGCGCCGGTCGCGTTCATAGCGGCGATCGCCGGGCGAACACATCGGGACCCGTACCGACGGAGTGCTGATCATTCGTTCCTGATCACGATGGCCAGGAATCGCGAGTCCAGCATGCTCCGGGAGAAGGCGAAACCAGTGAGCTTCTTCGCCAGCGCGAACGACCGTTGGAACGAGGCGTGGATGCCCGGGCCCTGCCGGTCGTGGTCGGGATCCAGCCCTACCTCCCGCATCTCGACGAGCAATCGGTCGGGATCGCTGCCCATGCGCGCATGAGGGGAGAGGTGGTTGAAGCGAGTGATCTGCTCGCCGTCGGTCGCGTAGGTGAAGTGGTCGTCGGCGTGGAGGTTCCGCTCGATCGACACGACCTCGGTCCCGTGGGAGAGAGCCGGCAGCAGGCGGTTGCAGCGGGCTGGTGGCGTCCAGAGTTGGACGAGCACCGTCCAGCCCGCCGTCTCCAGTGCGCCCACGTAGCCACCGCGCAGGTGGTCGGCGTCGATGCACTCCATCGTTCGTTCCTGAAGACCGTCGAAGGTCACCTGCTCGATGTCGCCGGGCCCTGCGCCGAGGCGGGTCAGCGCTTCGCGAGGGGTGAGGGATCGGGCGAAGGACACGTACGAGACGTCATGGAACGGGCCGTACGTGGCCAGCCAGTCGAACTCCTTGTACACGTCCGTCAATCCAGCGCTGAAGCTCATCGGCGCGACCGATGGAGCCAGGTGGCGAGCAGCGAGGCCACGAGCCAACCCCAGCGCCCGCCCGGCTGCGGGGAGCCGGGAGCGGGGACCGAAGGAGTCGTTGCGGATGACAGGTGGCGGCAACGGTGCGACTGTGAAGGCAGGGCGACCTGCTGGAGGAGATCGTGGAACACCCCGAGCTGACCACGGACATGGTTCTCGCCGCCGTCCGGGATCACGGATTCGCGGCCTACGACGTCCTGGTCAAGGACTTTCCGTCGGACGTGGTGGTCGCGGAGTTCACGAAGGCGGCCAGGTCGGGCTTCACCACCTTCGGCGTGGGGGTGCACCTGGCGTCCTTGACGGACAAGGGCCGGGAGCGTCTCGGTTAGGCCCGGTTCGCGCACGTTCCCGACCAGCGGGATCATTCCCGCCAGTCGGGCGCGCGCGACGAAAGGCGATCACGTGCTTCGTGCCAGGGGCTCCTGTCTGGTTCCGTGTTGATCGCGACGTTGCCACCAGAGAGGACGGCGACGACCGGTCCCGGCGGCAGGTGCGCCTGGTGGGCGAGGTAGGCGGCGGTGGCCACCGCGCCGCTGGGTTCGGCGCGTTCGCCCAGCTCCCGCTGGAGCAGGCCGGCGGCGTCGTCGATGGCGTCCTCGGTCACGGTCACCATGTCGTCCACGTACCGGTGGATGTGCTCCCAGGCCAGGGGACCCAGCACCGGCGCGCGCAGTCCGTCGGCCCGCGTGCGGTAGGTCAGCTCCACCGGCCACGCCGTGCGCGTGCCCGACCGGAAGCTGGCCGTCCCGTCGGCGGCCAGTTCGGGCTCGACGCCGATCACCCGGATCGCCGGGTCGGCGGCCTTGACGGCCACCGCGATCCCGGCCAGCAGGCCGCCGTTGCAGACGGGCACCAGGACGGTCCCGGCGTCCGGCAGGTCCAGGCAGATCTCGGTCCCGGCGCTGCCGTGCCCGGCGATGACGTCGAACGCGTCGGAGCCGATCACCGTCGCGCCGAACCGGTCGGCCAGCGCCAGGCAGGCCTCCTCCCGCAGCGCGGGCGGGACGATCACCACCTCGGCGCCGAGCCGGCGCGCGGCGCCCACCTTCAGCTCGGGCGCCGTGTCCGGCAGGACGACGGTCGCCCGCACCCCGTGCTCGGCGGCGGCGTAGGCGATGGCCTGGGCGTGGTTGCCCGACGACTGCGCCACCACGTGCCGGACGCCGCGCCCGGCCAGCCGGCCCACGGCGTTGACCGCGCCGCGTACCTTGAACGAGCGGGTGGGCTGCCGGTTCTCCGGTTTGACCCAGAGCCGTTCGCCGGACAGCCGCAGCAGCGGCGTGCGCCGGACGTACGGCGCGATGCGGTCACCGGCCGCCCGGACGTCGGCCACGGTGACCAGCCGCACCCCCGCCGCCTTCTCCGTTTCCATGGGCTCAGCACCGCCGTTCATGCGCTCAGCACCCTCTCCTGGATGGCGTCCAGGTCGGCCGCGGCCTCGGAGGGCGGGGCGGCGTCCGGGACGAGGTCCTCCAGGTGGTGCAGCGGCCGGTGCCGCAGCCCCAGCAGCCCCCAGAGCACCAGGAACACGCCGCTGGCCAGCAGCACCACCCCGGCGCCGCCGCCGGGCCCGTCGGAGAACCGTCCGGCCCAGTCCGCCAGCGGGCCGGCGGAGAGGAAGCCGATCGGCTGCATGGCCGTGGCGATCATGATGTTCACCGCGAGCACCCGCCCCTGCAGCTCGGGCCCCACCTTGACCTGGATGATCGACAGCCAGTGCGCGTTGCCGATGCTCATGCACGCCAGCCGGACGAACAACCCGGCCGCGACCAGCCACACGACCGGCCACACGCCCATGAGCACCACGCCGAGCCCGGACCCGACGACGAAGCCGATCATGCCGGTCGCCCGCCGCCGGGTGCCGCCCCACACCAGCACCACGCCGGTGCCCACGGCCGCGCCGACGCCGCCGACGGCGGTCACCGCGCCGAGGTCGGCCGAGTCGCCGATGGCCAGCACGACCGGGGTGACCAGCACCCACATCAGCGCGGTGCAGAAGTTGACCACCGCGAAGTAGAGCGCCATCACCATCAGCGGACGCCGCCGGCGCAGGAACCGCCACCCGCCGGTGAGCGCCGCCGTGAACGTCTCCTCGCGCCGGTGGAACAGCCGGTCGGGGAAGCGCACCAGCAGCAGTGTCAGCACGCCGACCGCGAACGTGGCCACGTCCACGGCCACCACCGCTGACAACCCGAACAGGCCGATCAGCGCGCCGCCCGCGAGCGGCGCGACCACGTTGCCCGCGCCGAAGCCCACGTTGGCCAGCGCGTTGGCCTGCGGCAGGTACGGCTTGGGCACCAGCTGCGCGATCGCCGCCAGCCAGGCGGGCTGCTGGAACGCCGACACGACCGAGGTCACGCCCACGATGAGGCAGACGTTCCAGAACTCCAGCCGGTCGGTGGTCAGCAGCAGCACCAGCGCCACCATGGCGATCCCGGACAGGGCGTCGCAGGCCAGCATGATCTTGCGCCGGTCCACCCGGTCGGCCAGCGCGCCGCCCAAGGGCGTGAGCAGCACGGCGGGGATCTGCGCCAGCATCGTGATCAGCGCCAGATCGAGGATCTCGCCGCTGCGCTGGTAGGCCCACACGCCGAGCGCGAACGAGCTCAGCGCCGTGCCCAGCGCCGAGACGATCTGCCCGCCGGCGACGGTGTAGAAGGGCCCCAGTCTGGTGCGCTCGGGCGGGCGCACCGGATCGGGCAGCGTCCCGGCCGCCCAGCGGGTCAGGTGCGCCAGCACGACGGCGGCCAGCGGCTCGGCCTGGTGGCGCAGGAAGTAGTGGCCGGCCCTGGGCAGCACGGCCCGCTCCACCCGCGGCGCGAACGCCGCCCACTCGGTGTAGCGCTCCTCGTGCAGCTCGGTGGCCCGGTCGCGTTCCCCGACCAGGCTGAGGATCGGGGCGCGCAGCGGCGTGCCCTCGCCGGCCAGCTCGTGGCCGAACCACTCCTGCGCCTGGTCGGCGTCGTGCCGCATGGCGCGTACGGCCGTGCGTTTGGCGGCCTCGTCCATGTCGTCGAGCAGGCCGCCCGAGGCGCGCAGCGCGTCGCGGAACAGCCGGTCGGACACCCAGCGGTCGCCGCCGAACAGCCGCCTGACCATTCCGGGCAGCCGTGCGGCCGGGAAGCTGGCGGCGGCGATCACGCCCAGCACGGGCACGCCGTCGGACTCCAGCTTCCGCGCGAGCGCGACGGCGGGCGCGGAGCCCACGCAGTGGCCGTAGATCGCGACCGGGCCCGACGCGGTCGCCGCCACCTCGGCGGCCAGCACGTCCACCAGCTCCGCCAGCGGCAGCGGCAGCTCGTCGGGCCTGGCGGGGTCGTGGCCGGGCAGCTCGGCGGACAGCACCTCCACCCGGCCGCCCAGCGCCCGGGCCAGCGGCTGGTACACCGCCGCCGACCCGCCGCCGTACGGCACGCACACCAGCGTGAACTCGCTGGTCCGGCTGCCGCCCAGGCGGTGCAGCAGCCCGCCGCCGTCCTCGCGGCCCAGGTAGGCGGCCAGGTCGGCCACGGCGGGCCGGGTGAACAGGTCGATCACCCGCAGGCCGCGGCCGATCTCCTTGACCGCGCGGACGGCGGCGAAGGAGTCGCCGCCCAGGGCGAAGAAGTCGTCGCCCGCCCCGACCCGTTCCACGCCGAGCACCCGGGCGAAGGCCCCGGCGACCAGCTCCTCGTTCGGCGTCGAGGGCGCCGCGTACGCGGCCTGCTCGGCCACCGGCTCGGGCAGGGCAGCCCGGTCGATCTTCCCGTTCGGGTTGAGCGGAAGCCGGTCCAGGGCGACGACGTGCGCCGGGACCATGTAGTCGGGCAGCCGCTCACGCAGCGCCGAGCGCACGGCCGCGGCCTCCACGGTCGCGGGCGTCACCCAGGCGGCGAGCTGCCTGGCCTTGCCCTCGCCGACGGGCAGCACCACGGCCTCGGCGACCTGGGGCAGCGCCCGCAGCGCGGTGACGACCTCGCCCAGCTCCACCCGGTAGCCGCGTACCTTGACCTGGTCGTCGACCCGGCCGCGGAACTCGATCTGCCCGTCGGCGGTGAGGCGCAGCAGGTCGCCGCTGCGGTAGCAGCGGTCTTGGCCGGTCAGCGGGTCGGG